>DAORUI010000030.1:15920-22566 GCA_035433085.1 Propionicimonas sp.
GCCGCCTACGCCTGGGGCGAGCGGCAGACGCTGCGTCCCGCCGGCAAGCTGCTGGTCGTGGTCGACGCCGGACGCGCGGTCGCCGGTCTGGCCGAGTTGGTCGGGGCCGCCAAGCCGTCCGAGGTGGTCGTAGTCGGCGCGACCGACGAGGCATCCGTCGGCGCTGCGTTCGCCACCGCAGCGCTGGAGGCGGTGCCCGCGCACCACTTCGACGACATCGTCTACTTCGGCTCGGACGCGGATGTGATCGAGAAGCTCGGTCCGCTGTTGACCTTCGCCGGCATCCTCGACCTGGTGCTCGGTGGCGCGGAGATCGGCCGCGCGGTGCCGGTGGACGTCGGCCGGGTGCACTACGACCTGATCCGCTACGTCGGCACGGCAGGCGCGGACGCGGCCGAGGGCTACGCCCGGATTCCGGCCAAGTGCGAGCTTCGGCCCAATGACAAGATCGCGATCGTCGGCGCGGCTGGGCCGATGGGCCTGATGCACACCATCCGGACGGCCGTCTCCGGCGTCCCCGGCATCAGCATGGACGCGGTGGACGTCGACGACGCCCGCCTGGCCCATCTGGAGGCCGTGGTCGCCCCGGTGGCCGCAGCCCAGGGCGTCCCGGCGACCTTCCGGAACTCGAAGACCGAGCCGCTGGACGCCGACTACAGCTACGTGGCGGTGATGGTGCCCGCGCCGTTCCTGATCAGCCAGGCCGTGGAGATCAGCGGCAAGGACGCGATCGTGAACGCCTTCGCCGGCTTCGCCATCGGCACCCTGGCCCCGCTCGATCTGGACGCCGTGGTGTCGCGCGGCATCTACATCGTGGGCACCTCCGGGTCGCGGATCGAAGACATGAAGACCATGCTCGCCAAGGTGGAGTCGGGCCAGCTCGACACCAATGTGTCGCTGTGGGCGGTCACCGGCATTGCCGGTGTGGCGGACGCGATCGAGTCCGTCAACAACCGCACCTCCGGCGGCAAGATCATGGTCTATCCTTCGCTGCCCGACCTCGGCCTGACCACGCTCGACTCGCTGGCCGAGAAGCTGCCCGCCGTCGCCGCCGCCATGGACGGGTCCCGCTGGACCAAGGCAGCCGAGGAGGCTCTGCTCGCCGGCTGAGCAGGCCGTGCGCTGGTCGAGTTCGTCGAGACCAGTCGCCGGCAGCAACAAGTCTGGGAGCGGGCCGGCCTCACTCCGGCCCGCTCCCGTGTGTCCCGCCGTCGGCGCGTGTCGCCGTCCGTGTGTCCCGCCGTGTCTCCCGAGATTCGTGCCAGCGATCCGGACGTTTGCCAGCGAAGTCCCCCTGGCAAACGTCCGGATCGCTGGCTTGAACGGTGTGGGGGGTGGACGGGTGGGCGAGAGAGGGCCTCCAGAGGGGCGGATCGGCTTGCGGATTGGCTAAGATCGGCTTACGATTGAATCGGTAAAAGGGTTCATGCGAAAGCTGTACGAAAGGACCGGTCGATGTCGATCGAGCGCACGGAGCGCGAGTCGTACATCCAGGGCGTGCTTGCACGGGTTGGGTCCCTGACCGTCTCCAGCTTGGCCCGCAATCTCGGCGTGTCCGAGGTGACAATCCGCACCGACCTGCGCAATCTTGAAGACCGCGGTGCACTGGTGCGCACCCACGGAGGTGCGGAAGCGACCGGCTACCGGAACGTCCTTGAACGTCAGCTGCAGCACGCGGGCGAGAAGGACCGCATCGCTGCCGCGGCAGCCGAACTCGTCCAGGACTTCGACCACATAACGATCGAGGCCGGCACCACCTGTGCCCAGATCGTCAACCACCTGGCCGGACGCAAGGGCGTCCAGATCCTCACCAACTCGACGATGGTGGTGCGGCAGGCGCGGCTGAATCCCGGCCTGTCGGTGATCCTCTCGGGCGGCACCTTTCACCGCCCCAGCGAGTCGTTGGTAGGGCCGGTCGCGCTGCGCACCATCGCCGACTTCAACGTCCGGCTAGCGTTCTTCGGCACCGACGGGTTCAGTCTCGCTGGCGGCCTGACTACGGGTTTCGCCGAGGGCGCCGAAGTGATTCGGGCGATGAAAGCACGGGCCGCCGAATCGTGGCTCATCGCCGATTCGTCCAAGTACGGCCAGGCGGGCTTCGTCTCCGTCACCGGACTGGACGAACTCACCGGCGTGATCACTGATTCCGGCCTGTCGGCGGAATCTCAGGAAGACCTCAACAGCAGCGGCCTCGAAGTCCGCTACGTCTAGCAAGGAGCAGTAGATGGCGCAGGTAGTGGTGATGCCGCAGTTGGGCAACACGGTGGAGTCGTGCCTGGTCACGACCTGGTTGGTGAAGGTCGGCGACGTCGTGGACGCGGCCACCTTGCTGTGCGAGATCGAGACCGACAAGTCGGCCATGGAGGTGCCCTCCGGTGTTGCCGGGACTGTGTTGGCGCTGCTCGCTGAGGAGGGTGATGACGTTCCGGTGAAGGACCCGCTGGTGATCGTGGGTGAGCCGGGGGAGAACATCGAGGAGTTGTTGGCTGGTGCCGGTTTGCCCCCGGTGACCACCGGTGAGGCTGGTGAGGTCAACGAGTCCGTGCCGGAGCCGTTGGTGCCGGCGGCCGCGGTCCCTGGGCTTACCCAAGGGAGTCCCGGGGCTTCGTCAGGCTCAGCCACCGTTTCGGGGGATGCTGTGTCGCCGCGGGCGCGCGGGTTGGCTGCGTCGCAGGGGATTGCTGCGGGGCAGTTGGCTGGGACGGGTCCGCTGGGTCGGGTGATCGAGCGTGATGTGCAGGCGGCGATCTCCTCAGGTGCGGCGCTCACGCCGGGTGCGCGGGCCGGGGCTGAGGGTTTCGTGCCTGGTGTGGCGGGGTCGGGGATCGGTGGACGGGTGACCCGCGCTGATCTGGCTGCCCCGCAAACGGTGGCTGAGCTTGACGAAGCCCCGGTGAGCCGCCCTTCGTCAGGCTCAGGGAGCGGTCAGGCGGGCTCGGGGACCGTTCGTGAATTCCCGGGCGAGGTCTCCGAAACCCCGCTGAAGGGGATCCGGAAGGTGATCGCCGAACGGATGATGAACTCGTTGGCGACTTCGGCGCAGTTGACTTATACCGCGACCGCGCCAGCGTCCGGACTGTTGAAATTGCGGAAACGGTTGAAGAACGCCGCGGACGCCGACTTGGCCGGGGTGACGATCGGTGATCTGGTCGGCTACGCGACGGTGAAGACGTTGGCCAAGCACCCGACGGTGAACGCTCATCTGGCCGACGGCCCTTCGTCGGGCTCAGGGAGCGTGTTGCGGAAGTTCGCGAATGTGCATCTGGGCATGGCTGTGGACACCCCTCGTGGCCTGTTGGTGCCGACCCTGCGGTTCGCCGACACGATCACGTTGCGGGAGTTCTCGGTCGGCTGCAAGCGGTTGGCCAATGATGCGATCGGTGGCTCGATCAGTCCCGATCTGTTGTCTGGGGCGACGTTCACGGTGAGCAATCTGGGCGCGTTCGGGATCGAGTCGTTCACGCCGTTGTTGAATGTGCCTCAGGTAGCGATCCTGGGGGTGGACGCGATCTTCCCGCGGGCGGTGATCAACGCCGACGGTTCGGTGGGTGCGGAGCAGCGGATCGGGTTCTCTCTGACCGCCGACCATCAGGTGATTGATGGTGCGGACGCGGCCCGGTTCCTCAAGGACCTGTGCGCCGCGGTGGCTGACATCGACCTGACCGTGCTCGGCTGAGAAGGGGATCGACGATGGCTGATTTCGATGTGATCGTGCTCGGTGGTGGCCCCGGCGGTTACCTGGCCGCGGAGCGGTTGGGGCACGCCAAGAAGAAGGTGCTGCTGGTCGAGAAGGAGTTCCTGGGTGGGACCTGCCTGAATGTGGGCTGTATCCCGACCAAGTCCTTGCTCAACTCGGCGAAGCTGTATTCGCATGCGCTGCACAGTGAGCAGTTCGGCGTGACCGCTGAGAACGTGACCTACGACTGGGCGAAGGTGCAGGCGTGGAAGGCCGATGTGGTCTCCAAGCTGGTCGCCGGGGTCGCCGCGACCGAGAAGCGGAACGGGGTTGAGGTGGTCTTCGGCCACGGCACCCTGATCGGGCCCGGTGTCGTCGAGGTCGCCGGAGAGCGGAAGACCGCTGATCATGTGATCATCGCGACCGGCTCGGTGCCGGTGATGCCGCCGATCCCCGGTGCCAAGGACAACCCCAAGGTGGTCGATTCCACCGGCCTGTTGGCGGTGGCCGCGGTGCCGCAGCGGTTGGTGGTGATCGGCGGTGGGGTGATCGGGATCGAGTTCGCGTCGCTGTTCGCCGCGTTCGGCGCGCAGGTCGAGGTGATCGAGATGCTGCCCGAGATCCTGCCGTTCGCCGACGCTGACCTGGCCGGACGGCTCCGCAAGGCGCTGACCGGCGTCACCGTCCACTTGGGGTGCAAGGTCACCGGCGTCGAGGGCGCCGCGGTGGTCTATGAGACCGGCAAGGGCGAGACCGTGCGGGCCGAGGCCGATCTGGTGCTGATGGCGGTCGGGCGGCGTCCGCTGGTCGAGGGCTGGGGTGCGGCCGAAGCCGGCCTGGAGGTCGGGCCGCGCGGGGTGGTGGTGGACGACACCATGCGCACCAACCTGCCCAACGTCTGGGCCGTCGGTGATGTCACCGGACGCAGTCTGCTCGCCCACGCCGCCTACCGGATGGGGGAGATCGCCGCGGCGCACATCATCGACCCGGCCACTGCGAAGGCGTCCGGGCAGAAGCTGCGGGTCGACACGATCCCGTGGGCGGTCTACTCGATGCCCGAAGCCGCCGGGGTGGGCCTGACCGAGGCCCAAGCCAAACAGCGCGGGCACCAGGTGGCCACCGCGACCGTCCCGCTCGCAGTCTCGGGACGGGCCGTCGCCGAGCAGGGCGTCCGTGGCCCGGGAGCGGTGAAACTGATCGCCGACAAGCACACCCGGACGATCCTGGGCATCCACATGCTCGGCAACTACGCCCCCGAAACCATCTGGGGCGCAGCCGCCGTCCTCGAAACCGAGTTGAGCGTCGACGACCTACGCCAGATCGTGTTCCCCCACCCCACCGTCTCCGAGGCGATCCGCGAAGCCGCCTGGAGCATCAAAGCCTGACCCCCCACCGACCCCCAACCAACCACCCCCCCCACCCCCGAGTTGTCAGAACTTCACCGGGCTATAGCGCCGTGAAGTTCTGACAACTCGGAGATACCGACGATGAGAAACGAAGAAGGAAGAAGATGCCCAAGTCACTGAATGTGAACCCGGCCGAGGTCCGCAAGGCCTCCACGATCACGGTGCCGCCGATCCCGGTGAACGCCTACGTCCAGGATTTCGCTGCCGCGAAGACGCGCTACGGCACCGACGGTCTGGTCGCGATGCTGCACGACATGCTGGTGATCCGCGAGTTCGAGAACATGCTGAACTCGATCAAGACCACCGGTGGCTGGCAGGGCATCGAGTACAACCACAAGGGTCCGGCGCACCTCTCGATGGGCCAGGAGGCCGCAGCGGTCGGCCAGGCCGCCGAGCTGGACGCCGACGACTACATCTTCGGTTCGCACCGGAGCCATGGCGAGATCCTGGCCAAGTCGTTCTCGGCGGCGCGCAAGATGGACGCCGGCAAGCTGCAGAACATCATGAGCGGCTTCCTGGACGGCGACACCCTGCGCTACGCGGAGAAGATCGGCGCCGAGACCCCCGAGGAGCTGACCGAGAACTTCATCCTGTTCGGCACGCTGGCCGAGATCTTCGCCCGCAAGGTGGGCTTCAACCGGGGTATGGGTGGCTCGATGCACGCCTTCTTCACCCCCTTCGGCTCTATGCCGAACAACGCCATCGTCGGCGGGTCGGCGCCGATCGCGAATGGCTCGGCGCTGTACAAGCGGGTGAACCGTGAGCCCGGCATCGTGATCGCCAACATCGGGGACGCGTCCATGGGCTGCGGCCCGGTGTGGGAAGCGATGATGTTCTCGGCGATGGACCAGTTCCGTCAGCTGTGGCGTCCGGAGGACGGCGGCAACCCCCCGATCCTGTTCAACTTCTTCAACAACTTCTACGGCATGGGCGGCCAGACCGACGGCGAGACCATGGGTTACGACATCCTCGCCCGGGTGGGCGCGGGCGTGAACCCCGAGGCCATGCACGCCGAGCGCGTCGACGGCTACGACCCGCTCGCGGTCGCGGACGCGATCAAGCGCAAGAAGGAGATCCTGCTCGCCGGCAAGGGCCCCGTCCTGCTGGACACGATCACCTACCGCTTCAGTGGGCACAGCCCGTCCGATGCTTCGAGCTACCGGACCCGCGAGGAGGTCGAGGCCTGGGAGGCCGCGGACTCGATCACGGCTTTCTCCGACCTGCTGGTGAGCAAGAAGGTGCTGTCGCGAACCGGGGTGGACGACCTGCACGCTGCGTTGGTCGAGCGTCTCACCAAGGTGCTCGCGCTGGCGTCCAACGACGACCTCGAGCGCGTGGACGCGACCTACATCGAGTCGAAGATGCTGTCGAACGAGTTGGTCGAGGCGTTCGGCGCCGGCGAGCCCGAGCTGAGCGAGCCGCTGGCTGACAACGCGCGGGTGAAGGCGATCGCCAAGAAGACCCGCACCGCCAAGGACGCGGACGGCAAGCCGGTCTCGAAGGTGAAGATGTACCAGTTCCGCGACGGCCTGTTCGAGGCGATGGCGCACCGGTACGCGATCGA
>DAORUI010000031.1:0-9854 GCA_035433085.1 Propionicimonas sp.
TTCCTGATCGGCGGCGACTCCTGCACCCGCCGCTGCGATTTCTGCCAGATCGAGTCGCGCAAACCGTCCGGCTACGACACCGCCGAACCGGTGCGGGTCGCCGAGTCGGTGACCACGATGGGCCTGCGCTACGCCACCGTCACCGGGGTCTGCCGCGACGACCTCGAGGACGAGGGCGCCTGGCTGTATTCCGAGACCATCCGGCAGATCCATGCCCGCAACCCCGGCGTCGGCGTCGAGATGCTCGCCCCCGACTTCTCCGGACGCCGCGAGTTGCTCGACCAGATCTTCGACACCCGTCCGGAGGTCTTCGCCCACAACGTCGAGACCGTGCCGCGGATCTTCAAGCAGATCCGTCCGGGCTTCCGCTACGAGAAGTCGCTGCAGGTGCTCACCTGGTCGCGCGAGGTGGGCCTGGTGACCAAGTCGAACCTGATCCTCGGCATGGGCGAGACCCGCCAGGAGATCTCCCAGGCACTGCGCGACCTACATTCGGCTGGCACCGAGTTGGTCACGATCACCCAGTACCTGCGCCCGTCCGTCCGCCATCACCCGATCGATCGTTGGGTCACTCCGACCGAGTTCGACGAGCTCGCCGAGGAAGCCATGGCAATTGGCTTTGTCGGCGTTCTGAGTGGACCATTGGTACGTTCTTCCTACCGAGCCGGCCGGCTGTACCGGCAGGCGATGGCGGCCCGCGAGCAGCGGGTGAGCAACTAACCCGAAAGCACCGAAATGGCGAGCGAAAAGGCCAAGGAACTGGCCGCCAAGCAGAAGGCCGATGTCAAGGCCCTCAAGCTGGCGAAGAAGAACTCCACCAACCCCCGGGACTGGCCCTGGTACAAGCAGTACTGGCAGACCTACAAGGTGACCGCTGAGGTCGACCCGCAGCTCAACTGGTGGCTGTTCGGCGGCTTCTTCGGCGTACTCGTGGTCTTCCTGATCGTCGGATTGCTGCTGCCCCCGCTGTGGATGTGGCTGCTCATCGGCCTGCTCGGCGGCATCACCGCCGCGCTGTGGGTCCTGCTCGACCGGGCCAAGAAGGCCACCTACACCCGTTACGCCGGCCAGCCCGGTTCGGCTGAGGTCGCCCTCTCGATGCTCGACGCCAAGAAGTACTTCCACACCGCGGCGATCACCGCCACCCGCCAGCTGGACGCCGTCCATCGGGTCGTCGGCCCGTCCGGCATCGTGCTCATCGGCGACGGCGCTCCGGCCCGGGTCAAGCAGTTGCTCGCCAGCGAGGCGAAGAAGCACGAGCAGGTCGCCTACGGCGTGCCCGTGACCACCATCGTGATGGGCGACGGTGAGGGCCAGGTGCCGCTGGCGAAGCTGGCAGCGCACATCAAGAAGCTGCCCAAGAAGATGGAAGCCGTGCAGATCACCGACGTGAAGGCTCGGCTGCGCGCACTCGACGCGGTACGGCCGAAGGTGCCGATCCCCCGCGGCCCGATGCCGTCCATGAAGGGCGTCAACCGCGCGATGCGCGGGCACTGAGCTTGGCGAACCTGGTCAACGCTGAGCGCATCTCGATCGCGTTCGGCACCCGCATCCTGCTGGACGGGGTGAGCCTGGGCCTCGATAACGGCGACGTGGTCGGTGTACTCGGACGCAACGGGGACGGCAAGACCACGCTGCTGAAGTTGCTGGTCGGCGACCTCGAACCGGATTCCGGCCAGGTGGTGCGCAACCGGTCCGCGTCCATCGGGTATCTCGGACAGAGCGAGGACTTCGCGCCCGGGGCGACCGTCCGCGAGGTGGCGGTGCACGGCCGTCCCGACCACGCCTGGGCAGCGGACGCCGCGAAGCGCGCTGTGGTCACGCACCTGCTCGGGACGCTCGAGCTGAACCGTCCGGTCGCCGAGCTGAGCGGTGGTGAGCGGCGGCGGGTGAGCCTGGCGTCCATCCTGCTGGCCGGGCACGACCTGCTGGTGCTGGACGAGCCGACCAACCACCTCGACGTGGAGGCGGTCGCCTGGCTGGCCGATCACCTGAACCTGCTGCAGGCGTCTGGGATGGCGATGCTGGTGGTGAGCCACGACCGCTGGTTCCTGGACGCGGTCTGCAACCGCATCTGGGAGGTTCACGACGCCTCCGTGGACGCCTACGACGGCGGCTACGCGGCCTACGTGCTGGCCAGAGCTGAACGCGTCCGGCAGGCCACTGCGAACGAGTCCCGGCGGCAGAACCTGCTGCGCAAGGAGCTGGCCTGGCTGCGCCGCGGCCCGCCCGCGCGCACGTCGAAGCCGAAGTTCCGCATCGATGCGGCGAACGTCCTGATCGAAGACGTGCCACCCGCGCGCGACTCGCTGAAGCTGCTCGAGTTCGCGACCTCCCGGCTCGGCAAGGACGTTTTCGACCTGCATGGCGTGAGCTATGGGCTGCCGGACGGACGGACGCTGCTCGACCGGCTGGACTGGTCGATCGGGCCGGGCGACCGGATCGGCATCGTCGGGGTGAACGGATCGGGCAAGACCACGCTACTGCGCCTGCTCACCGGCGAGGTCGCGCCCCAGGTGGGCAAGGTGAAGCAGGGCCGGACGCTGCGGCTCGGGCACCTCTCCCAGGCGGTGACCGAGCTGGACGAGAGCGAGCGCGTGCTCGAGTCTGTGCAACAGCTGCAGAACCAGACCCGGTTGGCGACCGGACGTGAGGTGTCGGCGTCCAACCTGCTGGAGGACTTCGGGTTCACCGGGAATCGCCTGGTCACCCGGATCGGCGAGCTTTCCGGCGGCGAGCGGCGGCGGCTGCAGTTCCTGCGACTGCTGCTTTCCGAGCCCAATGTGCTCCTGCTCGACGAGCCCACCAACGACCTCGACATCGACACCCTCACCGTGATCGAGGATTACCTTGACACCTGGCCGGGCACCCTGATCGTGGTGTCGCACGACCGCTACTTCCTGGAACGCACCTGCGATGTGACCTACGCACTGCTCGGCGACGGCAGCTGCGTCCTGCTTCCCGGAGGCGTCGACGAGTACCTGGAGCGCCGCCGTCGCCGTGCTGATCCGCCGGTCGAGCCGGTCGGCACCTCGTCCAATCGGGCCAGGCCAGCGCCCGCCGAGGCCGCACGCCAACGGCAGGCGCGCAAGGATCTCGGCCGGGTCGAGAGCCAACTCGCAAAGGTCGCCAGCCGCATCGATGAGTTGCATGCACAGATGGCCGGGAATGCGTCCGACTACGAGCGGCTCAGCGCCCTCGGCGCGGACCTCGACCAAGCCCTGGCCAGGCAGGACGAGCTCGAAGGCCAGTGGCTGGAGCTGGCCGAGCAGGTCGGAGAGGGCTGATGTCACCATCGCCATGCATCCCGCCAGAGGACGCACAATGACGTGGCGGGCGATCGTCGGCGCGGTGGCCAGCGTCCTCGCCGGGGTGTTGGCCCTGCTGTCCGTGGTGTCCGGGTGGGTGCAGACGATGACCACCGACACCGATCGGGTGGTGGCATTGTTGGCTCCCCTGGCGCAGGCGCCGGCCGTCCAGGAGCTGCTCAATGCGCAACTCACCGATGCGATCAGCCGGCCGCTGCCGCTGGGTGACACCGAGGTGGTGCGCGGCTTGGTCGGACGGACGGTGGCCGGCTTCACCAGCAGCGAGCTGTTCGCGTCCGCCTGGACCACCAGCCTGCGGTTGAGCCACGCCGAAGTCAGCGCGCTGCTGCGCGACGAGCCCGGCCGGGTGGCCGTGGACGGTGGCCTCGTCCAGTTGCGCCTGGCACCGTTCGTCGAAGCGCTCAAGCAGCCCCTGCGCGACGCCGGAGTGCCGATGATCGACCGACTGCCCGATGTGACCGCGACGATCCCGCTGGTGCAGATCGATCCGAACCTGGTGCCGAGGGTCCAGACCGCCTACCGCTATCTGGTCGCCCTGGCGGACGTGTTGCCGTGGCTGGTGCTTGGCTGCGTCCTGCTTGCGCTCTGGGCCTGGCCCAGCCTGCGTCGCGGCCTGCTGTGGGTCGGGCTGAGCCTTCTGGCCGGCGCGGCCGTGCTCTGGGCCGTCCTGTCCGTCGCCGGACGGACGGCCGCCGGCCTGCTCGCCGACGGCCTTGAGCCGGTGGCGAACGTGGTGCTCAGCGCCGCACTCCACCCGATGCGCGAGCCTGCTCTCGCGATCGCGGTACTCGGCCTTGGCCTGACTTTCCTTGGCGCGATGATCGTCACCGACCCTCGCAAGGTGGGGTGAAGGCGAGGGTGGGGACGAACGGTGATCACCGGGACCGGCGAACGGTCACCCGGGCTCAGTAGCGGATGTAGACCACCTGCGAGGCCAGGTACTCGTGGAGGCCATGCTTGCCGTCCGCACCGCCGATGCCCGACTTCCGCCAGCCTGCATGGAAGCCCTGGATGCCTTCGAAGTGCTCACGGTTCACGTAGGTCTCGCCGAAGTTGAGGTCCTTGATCGACTGCATCACGGTGTTGACACTGGTGGTGAACACAGACGACGTCAGGCCGTACTCGACGTTGTTGGCGTCGGCGATCACCTGGTCGTAGTCGTCCCACTTCAGGATCGGCAGGACGGGCCCGAAGACCTCCTTCTGCACGATCTCGGAATCCTGGGTGGCGCCGGCGATCAATGTGGGCTCGTAGAAGTAGCCCGTGCCCTTGTCAGCGCGCTTTCCGCCGGTGACGATCTCGGCACCCGCGGCCACAGCGCGCTGCACCATTGCGTCGATCTTCTCCAGCTGGGCGGCGTCGATCTGCGAACTGTAGGCCGGGGCCGGGTCGCTGAACGGGTCGCCGATGGCCGCCGCTTCGAAGGCGGCCTTCAGCTTGGCCACGAACTCGTCGTAGATGCTGGCATGGACGTAGACCCGCTCGGCGCAGTTGCAGACCTGGCCGGAGTAGATCAGCCGGGAATCGGTGACGGCCTTGACGGCCAGCGCGAGGTCGGCGTCGCCGAACACGATCGCCGGCGCCTTGCCGCCGAGTTCGAGGGAGGTCTTCATAACCTTGTCGGCCGCGTCGCGCAAGATCTGCTGGCCGGCTTCGACCGATCCGGTCAGCGAGACCATGTCGACGTCCGGGTGCTGCACCAGGGTGCGTCCCAGGCTCGAACCGGCACCGGAAACGAAGTTCAGCACGCCGCCGGGCAGGTCGAGCGTGGCGACCAGGCGGGCGAACTCGAAGGTGGTCGCCGGGGTGTTGCTGGACGGCTTGAGGATGGTCGTGCACCCGGCCAGCAGGGACGGGGCCACCTTGCGCGCCATCACGAAGAACGGGAAGTTCCATGGGCAGATACCGGCGACCACCCCGACCGGCTTCTGGAACAGCAGGATGTTCTCGCGCGGGTCGTCGGAGTTGATGATCTCGCCCTCGTAGATCCGCGCCCAGCCGGCGTAGTAGTCGAAGTACTCGGCGGTCACGTCGATCTCGACCTGGGCAAGTGGCAGGATCTTGGCCTGCTCGCTGGCCAGCGTCCGAGCCAGCTCGACGCGGTTGGCGCGGATCAGTTCGGCGAACTTCTTCAGGTACGCGCCGCGACTGACCGGAGCCTGCTTGGCCCAGGCCGGCTGGGCCGCCTTGGCCGCTTCGACGGCGCGGTTCGCGTCCTCGTCATCGCCCTTCGGCGCACGAGCGATCACCTCGTTGGTGTAGGGGTTCTCGACGTCGATCCAGTCCGCGGAGTGGGAGTCGACAAGCGCCCCGTTGATGAACTGCTGATAGGTCTCCACTGGTGAGCACACCTCTTTCAACGATTCAGTACGGCTTTGTACTGACTCTGTGGTAGCACACCGGAAGCGTTTTGGTAAGACCAAAGAACTAATCGGTCGGACCATTATGCGAAGCCGGCCAGCACCCCGTCCCCGACAAGGTGGTCACCCGCGCACCACCTGAGGCCCCACTGACCACTCTGGTAGAAAGCTGGGCTACTCCCCCGCGGCCTGAGCGATGCCGAGGGTGCGATAGGCGCGACGGATGTGGCGCTCGATCAGCGCGGCGGCGGACGCGGAATCGCCGGCTTCGATCGCGTCCAGGATCTCCTGATGCTCGACGATGAGTTCCTGGCGATGACTCGGCCAATCCGGCAGCGCTGCGGACGCGGTTCGGATCGCCTCGCGGACGGCCTGCCGCATGGCAACGGTGAGATCGGCGATCAACTCGCTCTGACCGGCCCGGGCGATCTGCACGTGGAAGTCGGTGTCGAAGTCGTTGAACTCGGCGATCGGCTCGGCCTCGTCCATCGCGCTCATCAGGCCGCGAAGCCGCCGCAAAGCACGAGCGTCGGCGTGCTGTGCGGCCAACGCGGCCGAGGACCGCTCGAGCGCGATCCGGGTCTCGGTCAGGTCGGCTGTAGCAGTGTCCGACAAGGCCAGATGCAGCTGGAAGATGCGAGCCAGCGCGTCCCCTCTGGCTGGGGCGATGCGGGTGCCGCGGCCCGGTCCGGCGCTGGACGTGATCAGGCCCTGGGTCTGCAGCACCCGCATGGCCTCGCGGACGGCGGAGCGGCCGACCCCGAGTTGCACCGCGAGGTCGCGCTCGGTCGGCAACTGGTCGCCCGGATGGTGCGTGCCGGCCAGGATGCCGGCCTCGATGTGCCTGAGCACCACCTCGTAGGCGTGCAGTTCGGTGTGCTTCGTGGGTACCACGCCCTCATTGTGTCCGAAAACCGCCCTCGTCCCCATCAAGGTGGTCACCCGCGCACGGCATGAGGCCACAACTGACCAGTCCGGCCAGGAAGAGGCCGGACACCACAGGCGCCACCCACTTGACGTGACCGGAAACCGGGTGGACACTCGAATCGGTCTGACCAATAGCGACGACCGAGGCGACGCTGCCGCGAGGAGGAACGATGACGATCCCCACCGAAGGCCTGAAGGTGGCCCTGTTCGCCACCTGCATCAACGACCTGATGTTCCCGAGCACGCCGAAAGCGGTTGTGGCCGTGCTGGAGCGACTCGGTTGCACCGTGGAGTTCCCAATGGAACAGACCTGTTGCGGGCAGATGTTCACCAATACCGGATACTTCGACGCCGCCGTCCCTGCCGTGCGCGCCTACGTCCGCGCGTTCGCCGACTACGACTACGTGGTGGCACCGTCCGGGTCGTGCGTGGGAGCGATCCGGCACCAGCACCCGATGCTGGCCGAGCATGCCAAGGACGCCAAGCTGCTGGCTGAGACCGAGGCCCTGGTGAAACGCACCTACGACCTCTCCGAGTTCCTCGTGGACGTGGTGGGCGTCACCGATGTCGGCGCCTACTTCCCGCATCGGGTGACCTTCCACCCCACCTGCCACTCGGTGCGGGTGGCGAAGGTGGGCGACCGTCCGCAGACGCTGCTGAGTGCGGTCAAGGGCATCGACCTGGTGCCGCTACCGGACGCCGACCAGTGCTGCGGCTTCGGCGGCACGTTCTCGATCAAGAACCCGGACGTCTCCGTGGCAATGGGCTCCGACAAGGCCAGACACGTCATGGAGACCGGCGCGGAGTACCTGGTCACCGGCGACAACGCCTGCCTGATGCACATCGGCGGCCTGCTGCACCGGCAGCACAGCGGAGTGAAGCCGATCCACTTGGCCGAGATCCTCGCTTCCACCGAGGGGGCACTGGCATGACCACCACCGAGCCCGTCCGGCGCACCCCGGCACCGCCCAGCGGCACCTACCTGGGCATGCCGAAGTTCGCCCGCGGCGCGAAGACGCAGCTGGAGAACAACCAGCTTCGCCGCAACCTGCACAAGGCCACGCACACGATCCGGGCCAAGCGGGCGGCGCGCGTAGCCGAAGTTCCGCAGTGGCAAGAGCTCCGGCTGGCGGCCGAGGCGATCAAGAACCGCACCCTGCGCCACCTGGACACCTACCTGGTGCAGCTGGAGGAATCGCTGACCCGCGCTGGAGCAACCGTCCATTTCGCCAGGGACGCGGCCGAGGCCAACCGGATCGTGGTCGACCTGGTGCGGGCCAAGGGCGTGGACGAGGTGGTCAAGGTCAAGTCGATGGCCACCCAGGAGATCGAGCTGAACGAGGCCCTCGAAGCGGCCGGCATCGCCGCCTGGGAGACCGACCTTGCCGAGCTGATCGTGCAGCTGGGCCATGACCGGCCCAGCCACATCCTGGTGCCGGCGATCCACCGCAACCGGTCGGAGGTGCGGGAAATCTTCCTGCGCGAGATGAAGCTCTACGGCACGCCGGCGCCGGCCGACCTGAGCGATGATCCGGCGGTGCTGGCGGGGGCTGCCCGCGTCCATCTGCGGGAGAAGTTCCTGCGCGCGAAAGTCGCGGTCTCTGGTGCGAACTTCGCGATCGCCGAGACCGGGACGCTGGTGGTGGTCGAGTCCGAGGGCAACGGACGGATGTGCCTGACCCTGCCGGAGACCCTGATCTCGGTGGTCGGCATCGAGAAGGTATTGCCGACCTTCGCCGACCTCGAGGTATTCATGCAGCTGCTGCCGCGCTCGTCAACCGGCGAGCGGATGAACCCCTACACCTCGATGTGGACCGGGGTCACCCCCGGCGACGGGCCGCAGGAAGTGCACGTGGTGCTGATCGACAACGGCCGCACGAACGTGTTGGCCGACCCGATCGGACGCCCCGCGCTGCGCTGCATCCGCTGCTCGGCCTGCCTCAACATCTGTCCGGTCTACGAGCGGGTCGGCGGCCACGCCTACGGCTCGGTGTACCCCGGACCGATCGGAGCGGTGCTGACGCCTCAGCTGCGCGGGATCACGTCCGAGATCGACCAGTCGCTGCCGTTCGCGTCCAGCCTGTGCGGGGCGTGCTTCGAGGTCTGCCCGGTGCGGATCCCGATTCCGGACATGCTGGTGCACCTGCGTCACCAGGTGGCCGAGGCCAAGAGCCACGGGCGTCCGCACCTGGAGTCGACGCTGATGGCCGGCGGCGGCTGGATGTTCGCCAAGGCCGGACGCTTCGAGGCCGCCGAGGCGATGGCCGCAGTGGCCGCGAGAGTGCTCCACAAGGACTATTTGGGGCCGCTGCCCTGGCCGGCGGCAGCCTGGACGCGAGCGCGCGACCTGCCGATGCCGCCGACCGAGTCCTTCCGCGCCTGGTGGCAGCGGACCCGAGGGGAGGAGTCGAAATGAGCGCGCGCGACGAGGTGCTGGGCCGGATTCGCTCGGCGCTGGCTGACGTCGTGCAGCCGGATCCGGAGCTCGACGTGCCGATCCCGTGGACCTACCGGCAGCCGACGCCGATGCCCGACGTGCTGGCTCAATTCGTTGAGCAGACCCAGGACTACCGAGCCGTGGTCGAACGGGTTCCGGCAGCCGGGGTGGCGGACGCGTGCGCGCGGCTGCTGACCACCTCCGGAGTGCGCTCGGTGGTGCTGCCACCGGGATTGGACGCCTCCTGGCGAGCGGCGATCGAGGCCGCCGGGATCGCGGTGCATTCCGACGACCCGGTGCTCTCGCGGCAGGAGTTGGACGGGATCGACGGCGTCGTCACCGCCGCGACGGTGGGCATCGCCGAGACCGGCACGATCGTGCTCGACCACGGCGACGACCAGGGCCGGCGCGCGACCACGCTGCTGCCCGACACCCACCTGGTGGTGGTGCGCGCCGACCAGGTGGTCTCGGACGTGCCCGAGGCGGTCGGACGCCTCGGCGTGGCGATCGCGGCCGGCCGTCCGCTGACTTGGATCAGCGGCCCGTCCGCCACCTCGGACATCGAACTCAGCCGGGTGGAAGGCGTCCACGGCCCACGCACGCTGCTGGTGATCCTGGCCGAGTAACCCAGCCACGGTCCCTGGACCCGCCGCAGATCCTGAGCGCCAGAAGGCCTCGAGGCTTCGTCAAGCTCAGCCAACGACCCCTGAGCCTGACGAAGGGCCACCGGCTCCACCAAAGCCCACCCAACGACCCCTGAGCCTGACGAAGGGCCACCGGCTCCACCCAAGCCCACCCAAC
>DAORUI010000031.1:9954-13874 GCA_035433085.1 Propionicimonas sp.
CCAACGACCCCTGAGCCTGACGAAGGGCCACCGGCTCCACCCAAGCCCACCCAACGACCCCTGAGCCTGACGAAGGGCCATCCGTCCAGCCAATGGCGTGCGAGATGATCTTCAGCGTGTTCACCAAGCGCCGTCCGGACGCACCCGCCGGCTTCTTCGAGGTTGAGGCCGCCGGCCTGCGCTGGCTGCAGGTGCCCGGCGGAGTGCCGGTGGTCGGCGTCCGCTCGGTGTCGGCCGGTGAGGTCGTGCTTGAGCGGGTGCGCCCCGCAGCGGCGACGGCGCACGCGGCGGCCAGGTTCGGCGCACAACTCGCGGTGACCCACGATGCTGGGGCTCCGGCTTTCGGCTCCCCACCGGACGGGTGGAGTGGCGACGGGTTCATCGGCGACCTGCCGTTGTCGCTGCGCCCGCAGCAGAGGTGGGGTGAGTTCTATGCCGAACAGCGGGTGCTGCCCTACGCGCGGCAGGCACACCAGCTGGGGAACCTGAGTGCGTCTGGACTGGCGCTCATAGAGGCCCTGAGCGAGCGACTGGCGTCCGGCGAGTTCGACGACGATTCGCCGCCGGCTAGGATCCACGGCGACCTTTGGGCGGGCAACGTCCTGTTCAGCGGGGAGTCGGCGACCGTGATCGACCCGGCCGCCCACGGCGGCCATCGGATCGCCGACCTGGCGATGCTGGCCCTGTTCGGCCTGCCCCACCTGAACGAGGTCTTCGCCGCCTACGCGGACGCGAGCACCCGGCTTCCGTCCGACTGGCGCCCACTGATCGCCCTGCACCAGTTGCATCCATTGCTGGTGCACGCGGTGCTGTTCGGCGGCGGCTACGGTGAGCAGGCCGCGGCTGTTGCGCACCGGTACTCGGCCAGAGCTTGACGGCTCGACGCGTCACGTCGGCGCTGGTTTGACTCACGGCCGCGCCCCGGGTCACCCTGGATGCATGTGGAACTGACCGCTCGTCCTGACCCACCAGCGATCGAGGAAGTTCCGTGTCTGCATCCCTGTTCTGTTCCGGCTTGGCCGCGTCCTTCGGCGCCCGGCCGCTGTTCGCCGGCCTTGATCTGACCCTCGCCCCGGGCGACGTGACCGCTCTGGTGGGCCCGAACGGGTCGGGCAAGACCACCCTGCTGCGCATCCTCGCCGGTGAGCACACGCCGGACAGCGGTTCCGTCCGACTGGCCCCGCCGGACACATCCGTCGGCTACTTGCCCCAGTCAGCGCCGCTGGCTACGGAATCCGTGCTCGACTACGCCCTCCGTCGGACCGGGGTGGGTCGGGCGTCCGCCGAGTTCGAGCTTGCCGCCGGGCGCCTTGCCGACGACGAACCGGGCACGGACGACGCCTACGCCCGCGCCTTCGAGCACTGGCTCGCCCTCGGCGGCGCCGATCTGGAGTCGCGGCTGACCGCCACCCTCGCTCAACTCGGCCTGGACACCGAGCCGGCGCGTCCGCTCGGGACCCTTTCGGGGGGCCAGGCCGCGCGGGTAGGCCTTGCGTCCATCCTGGTCAGTCAATACGACGTCCTGCTGCTCGACGAGCCCACCAACAACCTCGACCTCGACGGCCTGAGGGCAATGACCACCTTCGTCACCGCCCAGCGCTCCCCGATCCTGATCGCGTCCCATGACCGCGCCTTCCTCGACACCGTCGCCACCTCTGTGCTCGAACTCGACCCGCACCAGGAGTCGGTGAACACCTACGCGGGTGGCTGGACGGACTACCGCGCCGCCAAGGCGCTCGCCCGTGGTCAGGCCGAGGACGCCTACCTCGCCTACACCGAGCGGCGCGACGCGCTCACCGGGGGCGCCCGCCGCCAGAACGAATGGGCCGCGCTCGGACGCGCCAAGGCAGCGAAGCTCGGACCGCACTCCCAACTCGCGAAGAAGCATGCCGGCGACCAGGCCAGGCGGATGGACCAGCGCGCCGCCCGCGCCCGGGACGCCGCCACGCGCCTACCCGAGGTCGAGCAACCCCGCAAGGAGTGGGGGTTGCGCTACACGATCGCCGAGGCACCGCCGTCCGCCGAGTTGGTAGTGAGTCTGGACGCGGTTGTGGTCGAGATCGGCGATTTCACCCTCGGGCCCGTCTCGACCGAGATCGTCCGCGGCGACCGGATCGCGCTGGTCGGCCCGAACGGTTCCGGCAAGAGCACCCTGGTCAGCGCCCTGCTCGGCGTGCGCGAGCCCAGCGCGGGAAGGATCTCCTGGGGCACCCGGACGCGGATCGGCAGCCTCGACCAGGAGCGGACGCTGATCGCCGGCCAGGCGTCCCTTCTCGAACTGGTTGGCGACCTGCTCGGCACTGACCAGTCCGCGACCCGAACCCTGCTGGCCAAGTTCGGGCTGGGCGCGGAGCACATCGACCGACCGTGCGCGAGCCTCTCGCTGGGCGAGCGCACGCGTGCGACCCTGGCCGTCCTGCAGGGACGCGCGGTGAACGTGCTGGTCCTGGATGAGCCGACGAACCATCTGGACGTCGAAGGTATCGAGCAACTGGAGCAGGCCTTGCTGGCCTTCGGTGGCACGCTGCTGATCGTGACCCACGATCAAGCGCTGCTGGACGCGATCGCGCCAACGCAGTGGATCTTCGAGCGGCGCGGTGATCGCGGCATGATGACCAGCGGCCCGCCAGGACTTGTGCACCCAGGCGACGGCCCTTCGTGACGCCGTCCGGCTCGTTCCTCGCCGGACGGCTCCTCAGGGATCGTTGGTGACGGCGGCTCGTTCCTCGCCGGACGGCTCCTCAGGGATCGTTGGTGACGGCGGCTCGTTCCTCGCCGAACGGCTCCTCAGGAACCGTTGGGGGAGGTGACGCTGTCAGGGACCGCGGGCGAGAGCCAGCCGACGTCCTCAGGTCAGCTGATGCGGCGGTAGGGCTCGGGCTCTTCGTCATCGTCGGAGTAGCGGCCGGCGAGATCGCCGTACTGGTCGTCCTCGACGTCGGGTATCAGCTCCTCGACCACTTGCGGGTCGTCGGAGTCGCCACGCAACTCGCGCTCCAGCGACGTGAAGTCGGTGGAGTAAGAACGGTATTTCAAATCGCGAGCGACCTTGGTCTGCTTCGCCTTTGCACGGCCGCGCCCCATATGGTCGGGTCAGCCCCCTCGCCTGTTCGCAGCGGTCGGAGCCGCTTCATGTTCAAAGTATCGTCGTGAGGCAAGGGTACCCAATCAGGGCACCCTCGCAAAGACGGCGGTCAGCCCTCGGGGTGCGTCCCGTGCAGCGTGACCCGCGCCGGTCCGCCGGGCTCGGCCAACGCCGTGCCCATGACCCAGGAGATCATCCCGGCCTGGCTCGCCAGCGCCTGCGCTGGCCCGACCGATGACTGCGGCAGCACCAGCGCCATCCCGACGCCCATGTTCAGGGTTGCCTCGATGTCAGGTTGTGAAATTCCGCCCACCTGCTGCACCAGCGAGAAGATCGGCGCCGGCGTCCAGGTGGCCCGATCGAGGTCCACCCCGATGCCTTCCGGCAGCACTCGAACCAGGTTGTTGGCCAGTCCCCCACCGGTGATGTGACTGATCGAGTGCACCTCGGTGTAGCGGATGATGTGCAGCAGGTCCCGCGCGTACACCCGGGTAGGAGTGAGCAACTCCTCGCCGAGCGTCCGGCCCAGTTCGGGCACGTCGCGCTCCAGCCCCCACCCTGCGGACGCGAACACGTGTCGCACCAGCGAGTAGCCGTTCGAGTGCAGTCCGGACGAGCCAAGGGCGAGTACCACGTCGCCAGGCTGCACGCGGTTCGCGCCGAGAATGGAGTCGTACTCGACCACACCGGTGGTCGCCCCAGCCACATCGAAGTCTTCTGGATCCATCAGCCCGGGGTGCTCCGCGGTCTCGCCACCCAGCAACGCCGCGCCCGCTTCCCTGCAGGCGGACGCGATGCCGCCCACGATCGCGGCGATGCGCTCGGGATAGACCTT
>DAORUI010000031.1:13974-22537 GCA_035433085.1 Propionicimonas sp.
GAGGCCTTCATCAGTTCGACGGCGCGATCACCGGCTTCGATGTCGACCCCGGCGGCGGCGTACGCGCTCTCAGCAGCCAAACTTGCGCTCCAATCCCATCTGGCGAGCCCGGGCTTCCGGGATCGGCACTGGATAATTCCCGTCGAAACACGCCCGGCAGAGGCGCTTGCCCGCGATGCCGGTCGAGGCCGTCAGCCCTTCCAGGCTGATGTAACCGAGCGAGTCCGCCCCGATCGAGCGGCAGATCTCGTCCACCGTCAGCCCGGGCGCGATCAACTCGGCTCGCGTGGCGAAGTCGATGCCGTAGAAGCACGGCCACTGCACCGGCGGGGACGAGATGCGCACGTGCACCTCAGCGGCCCCGGCCTCACGAAGCATCTTCACCAGAGCACGCTGGGTGTTTCCACGGACGATCGAGTCGTCGACCACCACCAGCCGCTTCCCCTCGATCACGTCGCGGATCGGGTTCAGTTTCAGCCGGATGCCCAGTTGCCGGATCGTCTGAGACGGCTGGATGAACGTCCGCCCGACGTACGAGTTCTTCACCAGGCCCAGGCCGTACGGAATGCCGGACGCCTCCGCGTAGCCGATCGCGGACGGCGTCCCCGACTCCGGGGTGGGAATCACCATGTCGGCGTCGACGGGGGCCTCCATGGCCAGCGTCCGCCCGATCTCCACGCGCACCGAGTGCACCCGCCGACCCGCGATCAGCGTGTCCGGGCGGGCCAGGTAGACATACTCGAACAGGCAGCCCTTGGGCTCGGCCGGGGCGAACCGGGCGCTGCTCAGACCCGACTCGTCGATCGAGATCAGCTCACCCGGCCCGACCTCGCGGATGAAGGTGGCGCCGATGATGTCCAGCGCCGCGGTCTCGGACGCGACCACCCAGCCGCGCTCCAGGCGTCCGAGCACGAGCGGGTGGATGCCCTGTGGGTCGCGCGCGGCGAACAGCGTCCGCTCGTTGCTGAACACTAGGCAGAAGGCACCCTGCAACCGCGGCAGCACCGTGAGGGCTGCGGCTTTCAGGCCCTCGTCGGCGTAGACCGCCATCAGCGCGGTGACCAGCGCGGTGTCCGACGTGGAATCCATCCGGTCCTTGCGCGGCACGTCCGACTCCGCGACAGACGTGGCCAGCCAGGCCTCGAGTTCGTCGGTGTTGGTGAGGTTGCCGTTGTGTGCCAGCGCGAGCCCGCCGTCCGCAGTACCCCGGAAGGTCGGCTGGGCGTTGTCCCAGGTGCTGGCGCCGGTGGTCGAGTAGCGGCAATGGCCGACCGCGAGGAAACCGTTGAGCGAGCTCAGCGTGGGTTCGTCGAAGACCTGCGAGACGAGGCCCATGTCCTTGAAGACCATGATCCGTTCGCCGTTGCTGACGGCCATGCCGGCCGACTCCTGGCCGCGGTGCTGCAGCGCGTACAGCCCGAAGTAGGTCAGCTTGGCGACCTCTTCCCCCGGTGCCCACACGCCGAAGACGCCGCAGGCGTCGCGGGGGCCGGGATCGTCGGTCCAGTCGTCACCCGGGCTCAGCACGGGGTAACTCTACCGGCCGGGACGGTGACCGCCCCGCCCGGCTCACTTCACCAGTCGGATGTTGACCGGGTAGCGGTAGTCCTGCCCGTTCGCGGTCTGGACGCTGGCCACGATCCGGAGGATCAGCCACAACAGCGGGAACAGGATGATCGTTACGAAACCGACCAGCACCAGCATCAGCACCACGCTGAGCACCATGCCGATCACGTAGGTGATCTCGAAGTTCAGCGACTCGACCGCGTTGGCCCGCACTCGGGCACTCTTCGGCCCCTGGATCAGCATGACCAGTAGCGGGCCGAGGAATCCGAGGCCGACGAAGCTGGCCACCAACGCAGACCAGTGCGCCGCTGAGGACCAGGTGACCTCGTCCGTCGGGCTGAGCGGAGCGGCTTGCGGCGCGTACTGCGGCTGCAGCCCGTAGGCGGGCTGCTGGGCGTAGTTGCCGCCTGGTTGGCCCGGGTACGGCGCAGCTGCGTACGGCTCGGGGTGGGGCTGCTGCGGGGACGGCTGGCTGGGCTGTGCCGGGTGGGGCTGCGGCGTCGGCTGGCCGTAGCCGGACGGGACCGGCTGGGCGGGCTCGGCCGGCGGGAAGGCGGGTTGGGTGTAGTTCGGCTGCGACCCGGCCGGTTGTCCGTAAGGGGTCTGGGTGAGCGGCGCCTCGCCGTAAGCCGCCTGCCCGAAGGCGGACACGGGCTCGTCCTCGAAGCGCGGCTGAACGTAGGGCGCGGGCTCGTAGGCGGGCGTCGGCTCACTGGCGAACGGGAACTCCGCGTCGGTGTCGGGCAGGTCGAGCTTGGGCGGGAACGGCGCGGCCGGCTGCCGGGGCACGGTCTCCACAGCCTCCAGGTCGATGACCGCGCGAGCCTCGGGCTCCGCGTCGTCGAGGGTCAGCCGCGGCGCGAGCGCCGGAGAGATCACAGTCGAATCGGTCGTCGGGATCGCGTCCGACGTATCGGTCTCCGAGCCCTCAGGTGACGCTATCGACTCAGGCACGACGACCGGCTCGACGTCGACGACCGGCTCAGGCGGGTTCACGGCGGGCACGCTGTCATCGACCACCTCGGCATCGACGATGTCTTCGGCGAGTTCCTCCGGATCGGCGGCGTCGCTGGTCAGGTCCCCGACCCACTCGACACCGTCCTCGTCGATCTGGATGGTCTCGTCATCGACGATCTCGACCAGCGTGGGCTCGATGGAATCGGCGTCCGGGGTGCGCAGTTCGGCGTCCCGGACAGCAGGAGTTTCAGACATGGCTTCACCCTAGTGCGACCAGTGCCGGCGGGCAGGCCTTCCAGGGTCGGACTGGGGAGCCGCGGGTGGCGACCCTGAGTCTGGCGGGCCGGAATCCCGATGCGGCCCACCAGCGGGCGGGCGTCCGCGTAACCTGACGCAATGCAGCTCGAGGTGATATCGCCCTTTGACGGCAGCGTGTACGGCACTCTGCCCGCGACCCCGCCGCAGGACGTCCCCGTGGCGATCGCGAGGGCGCGCCAAGCGCAGGCGGTCTGGGCGGAGGTGCCACCTGTCACACGGGCCCGCGTGTTGACGAAGCTCGCCCGCGGCATCATGGCCAACCGCGACCGAATCCTCGATGTGATCCAGGCCGAAACGGGCAAGTCGAGGCTGAGCGCCTTCGAGGAGGTGATGGACGCGGGACGCGCCGTCCGCGTGTTCGCCAGCCGCTCGCCGCGACTGCTGCGTCCCATTCGCCGCGGGGGCGCCATCCCCGTCCTTACCCGCACGTTCGAGCATCACCGTCCGGTTGGCGTCGTCGGCATCATCAACCCTTGGAACTATCCGTTCAACCTGCCCGCGAGCGACGCTGCCCAGGCGCTGCTGGCCGGCAATGCGGTGGTACTCAAACCCGACTCGCAGACCCCGTTCACCGCGCTGCTCCTGGCCGAACTCTTCGCCGACGCCGGCCTGCCCGACGGGCTCTTCCAGGTGTTGCCGGGCTCGGGCGCCGAACTCGGTCCGGAGTTGGTGGCCGGGGTGGACTACCTGATGTTCACCGGCTCCACCGCGACCGGACGCAAGCTGGCCGTCGCCTGCGCGGAACGCCTGATCGGGTTCTCCGGTGAACTCGGCGGCAAGAACCCCCTGCTCGTGCTGGCGGACGCGAACCTGCAGGCTGCGGCCGCGGGCACCGTCCGGGCGGCCTTCGCCAACACCGGACAGGTGTGCGTCGGCATCGAACGCGCGTACGTCGTCGACAGCGTGTACGACGAGTTCGTCGCCGACCTGGTGCGAATCACCGCGGGGTTGCGGCTGGGCATCGGCAACGACTGGCAGCTCGACGTGGGCTCGCTGGCTTCGGCCAAGCAGTTGGCCACGGTGGCCCAGCACGTGGACGACGCTGTCGCCAAGGGGGCGACGGTCCTGGCCGGCGGGCGAGATCGTCCAGACCTCGGGCCGTTCGTCTACGAGCCGACCGTGCTCACCGGCGTGACCGAGGAGATGACGCTGTTCCGCGAGGAGACCTTCGGGCCGGTGCTCGCGGTCTACCGCGTCGCGTCCGAGGAGGCGGCGATCGCTGCGGCCAACGACACCCGCTACGGGCTGAACGCGAGCATCTGGTCGGCCCACGGCGAAGCGATCGCCGGCCGGATCAGGGCCGGCACGGTGAACATCAACGAAGGCTTCGCGGCCACCTGGGGCTCGCACGCCGCACCGATGGGCGGCATGGGCGAGTCGGGCATGGGCCGGCGGCACGGCAGCCAGGGGCTGCTGAAGTACACCGAGCCGCAGACCGTGAGCCGGCAGCGATTGCACCCCATCGCTCCGCCGGACGCGCTCGGCAACGAGGGGTACGCGAAGGTGATGACGGCCGCGATCCGCGTCCTCAACCGGCTGGGAGGCTGAAGTGCAGATCGACGGTGCGAGATTCGTGATCACCGGCGGGGCGTCCGGCCTCGGCCGGCAGTTGGCGCTGCAGGCGTCCGCCCGCGGTGCGCGGGTGGAGGTCTGGGACCTGGCGGCGGACGCTGCGCAAGCGACCGCGGAGGTGACCGGCGGCACCTGGCAGCAGGTGGACGTGACCGATTCGGCCGCGGTGGCCGAGGCTGCCGAGACGGCCGGGCCCATCGACGTGCTGATCAACTGCGCCGGCGTGGTGACCGGCAAGCCGCTCCTTGAGTCGTCCGAAGCTGCCATCCGGCGCACCTTCGAGGTGAACACGCTGGCTTCGTACTGGACGACGCGGGCTTTCCTGCCCGGCATGCGCGAGCGCGACCGCGGCACCGTGGTGACGATCGCCAGCGCGGCCGGCCTGGTTGGTGTGGCCCGGCAGACCGACTATTCGGCCAGCAAGTGGGCGGCGATCGGGTTCACCGAGTCGCTGCGTGCCGAACTGCGGGGGTCCGGTTCGGCCGTCCGGACGCTTGTGGTGGCGCCGTACTACATCGACACCGGTATGTTCGCCGGAGTGCGCACCCGGGTGCCGCTGCTGCTGCCGATCCTGCACGAGGTCGACGTGGCCTCCCAGATCCTGGACGCGATCGCGTCCGGTCGTCAGCAGTTGGTGCTGCCCCCGATGGCCCGCCTGGTGCCCTTGCTGCGCGTGCTCCCGGTGCGGGTCTTCGATGCAGTGATGGATCTCTTCGGCATCAACCACACCATGGACCATTTCGTCGGCCGGCGTCAGCAGGGTCGCTAGATGATCCCTTGGGCGATCATCGCGTCCGCGACCTTGACGAAGGCGGCGCAGTTGGCCCCGACCACGTAGTTGCCCGGGCTGCCGTAGCGCTCGGACGCTGTGTAGGCCGACTCGTGCATCGACTGCACGATGTGATGCAGCTTCTGCTCCGAATCGGCGAAGGTCCAGCGCTGGCGGGCGGCGTTCTGGCTCATCTCCAGCGCCGAGGTTGCCACGCCACCGGCGTTGGCCGCCTTGCCGGGTGCGAACAGCACGCCGGCCGACTGGAACGCGTCCACGGCGTCGGGCAGCGACGGCATGTTGGCGCCCTCGGCCACTGCCAGCACACCGTTCCGGATCAGGGCCTCGGCGTCCGAGCCGGCCAACTCGTTCTGGGTCGCACACGGCAGGGCAATCTCGCCCGGCACCTCCCAGACCCGCGCTCCGGGAACGAAACGAGCCGAAGGGCGCCGTTCGGCGTAGGCGCCGATGCGCAGCCGCTCGACCTCCTTGACCTCCTTCAGCAGTTCGAGGTCGATGCCGGCCTCGTCCACCACGTAGCCCGACGAGTCGGACGCTGTGATCGGCAGCGCGTCCAACTGCTGGGCCTTCTCGATCGCGTAGATCGCCACGTTGCCCGAACCGGAGATGACCACCCGGCGTCCCGCCAAGGACTTCCCGCTCACCGCGAGCATTTCCTGCGCGAAATACACCGTCCCGTAGCCGGTGGCCTCGGTGCGCACCTCCGCGCCGCCCCACCCGGTGCCCTTCCCGGTGAACATGCCCGACTCATGGCGGTTCGTGATCTTGCGGTACTGACCGAACAGGAAGCCGACTTCGCGAGCGCCGACGCCGATGTCACCGGCGGGCACGTCGGTGTGCTCGCCCAGGTGCCGGTAGAGCTCGTTCATGAACGACTGGCAGAACCTCATGACCTCGCCGTCGCTGCGACCGTGGGGGTCGAAGTCCGAGCCCCCCTTTCCGCCGCCGATTCCCTGGGCTGTGAGCGCGTTCTTGAAGATCTGCTCGAACCCGAGGAACTTGATGATCGAGGAGTTCACCGTCGGATGGAACCGCAGGCCGCCCTTGTACGGGCCCAGCACCGAGGAGAATTGCACCCGGTAGCCGCGGTTGACCTGCACTCGGCCGGCGTCGTCCACCCACGGCACCCGGAAGATGATCTGCCGCTCGGGCTCGACCAGGCGCTCGAGGATGCCGTCCTCAAGGTAGTGCGGATGTTCGGCCAGCACCGGCACGATCGAGGCCAGCACCTCGTGCACCGCCTGGTGGAACTCAGGCTCGCCAGGGTTGCGTCGCACCACCGATTCGAAAGCGGGGCGAACCGCCACGGGCAGCGCGGCCGGGTCGAGCGTGTGGGTTGCGACTGACAACGTCGGGCCTTTCTCAGGGAGGATGCGGCCGAGCTTGGCCACGTCCGGGTGGAACCGAGCGCAATTCTCGCAGTTGGCTGGGATATGGTTCGCACACTCTCTGATGGTGGAATTCGCTGGTTCGGTGTATCAACGTCGTCATGGACGGAGCGGACGTGGTGTGGGCCGCCTTCGACTTCCCCGCGCAGCCGCCGGCTCGGGAGACGCGAATCCGGGGACGGTTCCTTCGACCGCCCGCGAAAGTGCTGCGGGCCGAAACGTCCGATCAGGTGCCTGCTGTCGTTGCTTCCGCAGTGGCCGCGGCCAATGCGGGCAACTGGGTGCTGGGCGGGCTGAGCTACTCCGCCTCCGCCACCTGGGACGCTGCCCAGGTCGCCCGGCGCGACGACACCCCGTTCGCGCACTTCGAGGTGTATGCCGAGGCTCCGGAGCCCTGGCCCGCGGACCCGCGTCCGCTGCCTGCGCTCGATTGGGTGCCTGAAGTCAGCCTGGCCAATGGACGTACCGGACGCGACGCGATCCAGGAGGTGCGCGAGCACATCGCCGCCGGTGACTGCTACCAGGTGAACCTGACCACCCGCTATCGGGCCGCCGGGGAGTTCTGGCCGCTGTTCGAGGCGGTCGCCGCTGCCCAGCCGGGTGGGTACCTGTTCGGGTCGAGGCTGGCCGGCGTCGGCTGCGCTTCTCCGGAGCTGTTCTTCCACCTCGAAGACGACCGGCTGGTCACCCAGCCGATGAAGGGCACTTCCTGGACCGACGCCGCCGCGCTCGACGCCGCCAAGGAGCGGGCCGAGAACCTGATGATCGTCGACCTGATCCGCAACGACCTGGGCCGGGTGTGCGAACCGGGCAGCGTGCTGGTCGATCGGCTGTTCGAGGTGCATCGGCTGCCGACGGTGTGGCAACTCACGTCGACCGTCAGCGGAACGGTTCGCGCCGGCACCGCCCTGACCGACGTCTTCGCGGCACTCTTCCCGTGCGGCTCGGTGACCGGGGCGCCGAAGATCGCGGCGATGCGGGTCATCGCCGACCTCGAATCGAGCGCGCGCGGCTGGTATTGCGGGGCGCTGGGCGTGATGCGTCCCGGCGGCACCGCGACGTTCGCGGTTCCGATCCGGACGGTGGTCGCGCGACCCGATGGACTGGTGTGCAGCGTGGGCAGCGGGGTGGTCACCGACTCCGACCCGGACGCCGAACTGGCTGAATGGCGGGCCAAGACCGCGTTCCTGGGCGGCTCACGATTGCGTGCGCTGGAGACCATGCTGCTCGTCGATGGAGTACTGCAGCGACGGACGGCGCATCTGGCTCGGCTCATCCAGACCTGCGATGCCCACGGTCTGGCTCTTGACCTGGTTGAGGTGGCTGATGCGCTCGACCTCGTCGCCGGCGGGCACCCGTCCGGTCGTTGGCGGGTTCGACTGGTGGCTGGGGATGGGCCCTCCGAGGTCATTTCGGCGCCCGCGCCGACGTCCGGTGAACCGATGACCCTGCGATTGGCGACCGAGTCGCTGGCCAGCAACGGCTGGCTGGGACCGGTGGTGCGGCACAAGACCACTCTGCGCAGCCACTACGACCGCCTACGGCTGCCCGGCTGCGACGACGTGATCTGCCACCACGACGGCTGGGTCACCGAATGCACGATGGGGAACCTCGCGGTGCTGCTGGACGGTCAGTGGTTGACCCCGCCGGAGTCGGCCGGGCTGCTACCCGGCGTGCTACGCGCCGAGCTGCTCGCCGCCGGACGTCTGCGCGAGCATCCGATCGCGGTGGCCGATCTGCACCGCGCGGAGGATCTGGCCTTCCTGAACAGCCTGCGCGGCTGGTGCCCGGCAAGGTTGGCGGAGGCTCCGTTCAAGGACTCCGTCTCCCCCTCAACCGGTCCCTGAGCCTCGATACACCGAGTGAGCGCGGTCTCGACAGGCTCGACCAGCCGATCGGTGAATCTGGGCTGAGGAACCGTCTGTGAGGAACGAGCCGTCGCCCCTCCAACCGGACCCTGAGGAGCCGTCCG
>DAORUI010000032.1:0-22486 GCA_035433085.1 Propionicimonas sp.
GGCCAGCGGCAACGGGTGATCATGGCGATGGCCCTGATCAACTCACCCGACCTGGTGATCTGCGACGAGCCGACCACAGCCCTGGACGTCACCGTGCAGGCGCGCGTGCTGGAGAAGCTGGACGAGGTGCTCACCGCCTCGGGAGCGGCATGTCTGTTCATCAGCCACGACCTGGCCGTGGTGTCGCAGGTCTGCCACAACGTGCTGGTGATGCTGGACGGGGAGGTGGTCGAGCAGGGCAGTGTGGCCGACCTGTTCAACCGTCCCCAGCACCCCTACACCCGAGGCCTGGTGGCCACTGCCCGGCTCGACCAGGTGGCACCGGGGGAGCGCCTGCCGACCGTCGAGGACTTCTACGCGAGGCAGCCATGACTGAACCGGTGTTCCGCGCCGAGGCACTGACCCGCACCTATCGAAACGGCGGCGCAGAGGTGATGGCCCTCGACGCGGTCGACCTGGCGGTGGAGCGCGGCCAGCGACTCGGGATCGTGGGGGAGTCCGGGTCGGGCAAGTCGACGCTGGTGCGCCTGCTCGCCGGTCTGGACCGGCCGACTGCCGGGCGGGTCTGGTTCGAGGGCACCGAGATCACCTCGCTGCCCGAACGACGCCTTGGCTTCCTGCGCGCGGCCGTGCAGATGGTGTTCCAGGATCCGCGCTCTTCGCTGAATCCTCGGATGAAGGTCGGTGACATCATCACCGAGCCGCTGCGCTCGCGACTGGTGCGCAGGGAACTCGCCGATGCCGATCATCGCGCGCGACTCGCGGAAGTGCTGGCCGAGGTCGACCTGCCGTCGGATTCCGGTGATCGCTACCCGCACGAGTTCTCCGGCGGGCAGCGCCAGCGCATCGCGATCGCGCGGGCGCTCGCCCCGCGACCGGAGGTGCTGATCGCGGACGAGCCGGTGTCGGCGCTCGACGTCTCGGTGCGCGCCCAGGTGCTGAACCTGCTCACCGACCTGGTGCGCTCGCGTGGGCTGACCCTGATCGTCGTCAGCCACGATCTGCTGGTGGTGCGGCACCTGTGCGATCGGTTGGCAGTGATGCGCAGCGGACGGATCGTCGAAGCGGGCGCGACCGAGGCGGTCTATGCCGAGCCGCAGAGCGACTACACGCGGGCGTTGCTCGCGGCGATCCCGCGGATCAAGGTCGGCTAGTGAGCCTGCGCATCATCTGTGCTCCGGACTCCTTCAAGGAGTCGATGACCGCCGCCAAGGCCGCGGCGGCGATGGCCCGGGGCATCCGTCGGGCGCAACCGGACGCGGAATGCGTCGAGGTCCCGCTCGCCGATGGTGGCGAAGGCACGTGCCGAACCGTGGTGGCCGCACTCGGCGGTGAGCTGGTTGAGGTGGCGGCACATGACGCGCTCGGCCGGCCGATCACAGCCGAGTTCGGCTGGGTCGCAGAGAGTGCTCTGGCGGTGGTGGAGGTCGCGACCGCCGCGGGCCTCGAACTGATCGCCCCTGCTGAGCGCGACGTGCGAGTGGCAAGCACTTATGGGGTGGGCGAAGTGATGCGGGCGGCGCTGGACGCGGGGGCCCGGCAGCTGCTGATCGGCCTGGGCGGCACCGCCACGAACGACGCGGGCGTGGGCTTGTTCAGCGCTTTGGGCGTGCGGTTCCTTGATTCGGGCGGTGAGCTGCTGCCGTTCGGTGGCGCGGCGCTGGCACGACTTGCGTCGGTCGACCTCGCTGGGCTCGACCCGCGGCTGTCCGAGGTGCGGATCGACTTGGCCAGTGATGTGACCAATCCGCTCCTGGGGCCGAGCGGAGCCAGCGCGGTCTTCGGGCCACAGAAGGGCGCGGACACTGCCGCGGTCGCCGAGCTGGACGCCGCGCTGACTCGCTGGGCGGACGTGGTCGAGGCGAGCCTTGGGGTGAACGTCCGCGACCGTGCTGGAGCTGGCGCCGCTGGTGGGTTGGGTGCGGCCTTCCTGGCCTTTGCCCGAGCCGAGCTGGTGCCCGGGGTGGAATTGGTGGGTCGCATCGTCCGATTGGCCGAGCGCCTGGCCGGCGCGGACTATGTATTCACCGGGGAGGGAAGCGCCGACTCCCAGTCGCTGGCCGGCAAGGTACCGCACGGTGTGGCCGCCCTGGCCGCGTCCGTCGGCGTGCCCACGGTGGTTTTCGCCGGCCGCGTCGAGCCCGGCCTCAGCTCGGATGATGTCTTGGCCTACATCCCGATCAGCGCTGCGGAGACCGACTTGCCGTCCGCTCTGGTCGCCGGTGAGCGAAACCTGGAGGTCGCAGCCGAAGCGGTCACCCGCCACCTGGTTGCCGGTGGCGACCCTTCGTGACGGCTTTCCTCGTCCCTCGGAAGCGAGCGCTGCGAGCGTCACGAAGGGCCGTCGTCACGTTGCTTTGCAGGCGGCCGCCCTTCGTGACGCCGTCCGCTCGTGATGGGAACTTCGTAACGGTCCCTGAGGAGCGAGCGCAGCGAGTGTCACGAAGGGCCGCCGCCTCGTTCGGATTGTGGCGGTGGCCCTTCGTGACGCGTTGCTCGTTCCTCGCGACGCTCCTCAGGGACCGTTGGAGCGGAGCGCTCGTCGTTCAGGCTCCTCCGAGCCCGTTGGCGGTTCTGGCCCTCGGTTGGTCGAGCTTGTCGGGACCACCAACCCACCGGCTAGAGCGCCAGGCGGTCGACCATCTCTTCGTGCAGCAGGCCGTTGGTCGCGATCGCGCCGGGGCCGTGCGGGCCGGGTGATCCGTCCAGGTTGGTGAACCGGCCGCCGGCTTCGGTGACGATGGGCACCAGCGCGGCCATGTCATGCAGGGCGAGCTCGGGCTCGGCGGCCACGTCCACTGCGCCTTCGGCAACCAGCATGTAGCTCCAGAAGTCGCCGTAAGCGCGGGTGCGCCAGCATTCCCGCATCAGGTCGACGAACTGCTGGCCGCGTCCGGAGTCGACCCAGCCGTGGATCGATGAGTACGAGAGCGAGGCGTCCTCGATGGAGGCGACGCCCGAGGTGCGGCACGGCACGCCCTGCAGCAGCGAGCGTCCGGTGAAGGCGCCGCCGCCCTTGGCCGCCCACCAGCGCCGCGACAGCGCGGGCGCGGACACCACGCCGGCCACTACCTCGTCGCCGACCATCAGCCCGATCAGGGTGGCCCAGACCGGCACGCCGCGCACGAAGTTGGCGGTGCCGTCGATGGGGTCGATCACCCAGCGCCGGGGACCCCAGCCGGAGTCGTCGCGCTCCTCACCGTGCACCGCATCCCGAGGTCGGGTGCGGCCGAGCATGGCGCGGATCGCGTCCTCCACCGCGGTGTCGGCGTCGGTCACTTCGGTGAGGTCGGGTTTGGCGCTGACCTTGAGGTCGGACGCCTTGAACCGGGCCATGGTGATCGAGTCGGCCTGATCGGCCAGAACGTGGGCCAGCCGGAGGTCGTCCAGCAGCGATTGGTCGGGCATGGCCGTCAATCTAGCCGAACGCCTTCTCCATCCGGCGGAAGGACTCAAGACGTTCTGTGGCGAGCCGGCCATCGGCCACGGCGACGTCGAGAGCACACTCGGGCGCGCTCGAATCGTGCCGACAGCCGCGCGGGCAATCGGCCACGAGTTCGGACAGGTCGCTGAACGCCGAGACGATCGAATCCGGGGTGACGTGGCTCAGTCCGAACGAGCGGACGCCGGGGGTGTCGATCACCCAGCCTGCCCCGTCCGGCAGCGGCAGGGCGATGGCACTGGTGGACGTGTGTCGGCCGCGTCCGGTGACTTCGTTGACCTTGCCCACCTGCCGATCCACGCCCGGGATCAGCGCGTTGACCAGCGTCGACTTGCCGACGCCTGAATGGCCGACCAGCACGCTGCGGTGGCCATTCAGGGCCGCTGCCAGTGTGCTCAGGTCGGAGCCGGGCTCAACCGCGACGACTCGCAGGCCGAGCGGACGGTAGGTCGCCATCAGCCCGTCCGGATCGGCCAGGTCGGCCTTGGTGAGTACCAGCAGCGGTTCCAACCCGGCGTCGTAGGCGGCCACCAGGATGCGGTCGATCATGCCGACACGAGGCGGGGGATCGGCCAGGGCGGCCACGATCACCAACTGATCGGCGTTCGCGACGATCGGCCGCTCGAACGGGTCATCGTCGTCCGCAGTACGTCGTAGTACGGTGTCGCGCGCGCCGACCTCCACGATCCGCGCGAGGCTCCCCTCCGCGCCGGTGGTGTCGCCTACCAGGCGCACCCGGTCGCCGACGATCACGCCGGTGCGGCCGAGGTTGCGGGCCTTGGTCGCGGTGACCGGCGTGCCGTCCTCGGCCAGGCAGCGGAATCGCCCCCGGTCCACGGTCACGATCATCGCGTCGGTGGCTTCGGTGTAGGTGGGGCGGTCCTTGGTACGTGGCCGGCTGCGCTTGCCGGGACGGTCGAAGCCGTCGTGCGGGTCGTCTGTGATGGAGTCACGCATCCGACGGCTCATGCTGCGACGCCGACGAGTCGCGCCCAGAGGCCCGCGAAGTCGGGCAGCGTCTTGGTGGTGCAGGCCACGTCGTCGAGGACGACGCCTTCGGTCACGAGGCCGACCAAGGCGCCGGCGTGGGCCATCCGGTGGTCGGCGTGGGTGGCGAAGACTCCGCCGTGCAGTGCCGCCGGTGTGAACTCCAGGCCGTCGGCGGTGGGTCGAACACCCGCGCCGAGCCCACCCAGTTCACTGGTGAGGGCGGCGAGTCGGTCGGTCTCGTGGCCGCGGATGTGGGCCACGCCACAGACACGGCTTGGTTCGGGCGCCAGTGCGGCCAGCGCCGCAGCCGCGGGCGTGAATTCGCTCACCGCGGCGAGGTCGACGTCGGCGCCGCGCAGTCCATTCGCGCCGGAGACTGTGATGCTGCGCTTGACGCCGGAGCCGCGCAGCGTGATGCTCGCCCCGAACGCGGCCAGCACGCCCGCCAACTCATCCGCTGCCTGGACGCCGTCGGGCCAGGCCGTGGTGAGCTCGCCGCCGGTGATCAGCGCGGCTGCCAACAGGGTGGCTGCGTTGGTGAGGTCGGGCTCGACGACCTCGTCGAGGGCGGCGATCGGTCCTCGGGCCACCCGCCAGGTGCGCGTTGCCGGACGGCTCACCGAAACACCGCGGCGCTCGAGCAGCAGGCACGTCATCTCGATGTGCGGCACCGATGGCAGGGTGGCGCCGACGTGGGCCACCTCGATCCCGTCCGCGTAACGCGCTCCGGCCAACAGCAATGCCGAGACGAACTGGCTGGAGCCGCTCGCGTCAATGGATACATGACCCCCGCGCAGCTTCCCCGCCCCTACCGAGAAGGGCAGGACGAATGGACTGCTGACCTCGGCGCCCAGCTCGGCGAGCGCCCCCAGCAGGGCGCCCATCGGACGGCCGGACGCGTGCGGGTCACCGAAGAAAGTGGTCGGCGCCACGGCTTGCGCAGCCACCGGTGGCAGGAAGCGCATCACCGTTCCGGCCAGCCCGCAGTCGATCCGTCCGCCGCCATGGATGGAATCGGCGGGAGTTACGCGTAGCTGGTCGCGACCCAACTCGGTGAAGGCTGCGCCGAGCGTCGTCAGGCCGGCCCGCATCAAGGTGGTGTCGCGCGAGTCGAGCACACCGGTGAGGGTGGACGGACCGTCCGCGAGGGCGGCGAGCAGCAGGCTGCGCGCACTGGCCGACTTGGAGCCCGGCACGACCACAACACCCTGCACCGGACCTGATGCGACCGGAGCCGTCCAACCGATCAAGAAAGCACGTCCGCGACGGTCTTCCGGGCCTGCTTGACCGACTTGCGGGCGAGCTTGGCCGCGTCCGCTGCGGTCGCACGGGCGTCGCGTTCGAGTTCGGCCTTGCGCTTGGCTGCGTCCTTGGTCAACAACTCCCGCTGGGTGCGCAGGCGCCAGGCCAGGGTCGGCTTGCCCTCGGTGTCCTGGGCGGCCAGCAGCACTCCGCCGAGGAGCGCGACGTTGGTGCCGAACTCTGCCTGCGCCGCGGCCTGCCCGGGCCCTTTGGTCAAGGGGTTCGCGGCGAGGAAGCTGGGCACGGTCGTGACCGCCAGCACTCCGGCACCGATCCGCCGGCAGAATCCGGTGGCCAGAGCGATGCCGCCGGCGATCTGGAGCACGCCGTTCAGCTTCACCAGGCCGGCGGCGTCGGTCGGCAGGAAGCTGCGCGCCGACACCGGCAACGCGGCCGAGACCTTGGGCATGACCTTCTCCGCGATCGGGGCGGTGGCGGGTTCCAGGTCTTCAGGGCGGGACAGTGCCCGAACCCCGTTGAGCACGAAGTAGCTGGCCATCATCGAGCGGGCGACGAACCGCAGAACACTCATGCCCTATTCCTACCCCGATCCCGGCCTTCGGCGCGACCCAACCACACAGTTCGGGCCCACCAATCGCCGATCCGCCACTCCGGTGACGCTCGCCACGGCGCGTAGGGTCAGGTGCATGTGCGGACGGTATGCGGCCAGTGCGGACGCGGACGAGCTGACCGAGTTGTTCGAGATCGACGAGGTCGCCGGGCCAATGCCTAGGCCCGACTACAACATCGCGCCCACCGATCCGGTACCGGCGGTGATGGAGCGCGATCGTCCCGACGGGCGGCGCCGGGTGTTGGCCGAGGTTCGGTGGGGGTTGGTGCCGTCCTGGTCGAAGGACGCCAGTGGCGCGGCCCGGCTGATCAACGCGCGCGTCGAGACCGTGGCGGAGAAGCCGTCGTTCCGCAAGGCGTTCGCGTCCCGGCGTTGCCTGCTGCCCGCCGACGGCTACTACGAGTGGTACCCGCTGACCGGCACGAAGACGAAGCAGCCCTACTTCATTCGGCCGGCTGACGGCGGGCTGCTGGTGATGGGCGGACTCTACGAGTTCTGGAAGGCGCCCGACGGCACGTGGCTGGCCACCGCGACCGTGATCACCACCGCCGCCACCGACGAGGTCGGACACCTGCACGACCGCATGCCGATGATCGTCCCGAAAGAGAATTGGGCGGCCTGGCTCGACCCGGGCTTCGGCTCGGACGCGTGCGCGCTGCTCACCGTCCCCGCGCCCGGACTCACCTACTACCCGGTCTCGACGGCAGTGAACAAGGTGGCCAACGACGGGCCCGAGCTGCTCGCCCCCCTCGTCTGAAGCGAACCGGGCGGCGAACGCACCAGGGAATACCGGGGGCGACCGCTGCCGTTGAGTAAGCATGATCGGCACCCTCGACCACGCTGACAGCACTGCCGTCCGCCAGCGTCGGGGGCACCCGCTAGGCTCCTTCGTGATGAACCTGCCGACAATGCCAGACGCCACGACCGAGCTCGATGAGAGCACGGACGAACGCAACGCGCGCTTCGAGTCCGAGGCCCTGGCCTACCTCGATCAGCTCTACGGCGCCGCCCTGCGGATGACCCGCAACCCGGCCGACGCCGAAGACCTGGTGCAGGAGACCTTCGCCAAGGCGTACGCGTCCTTCCACCAGTTCACCCCGGGCACGAACCTGAAGGCTTGGCTGTACCGCATCCTCACCAACACCTTCATCAACAGCTACCGCAAGAAGCAGCGCCAACCCCAGTCATCCGGACAGGAGGTCGAGGATTGGCAACTTGCCCGGGCTGAGGCGCACACCTCCACCGGGCTGCGGTCTGCGGAGATGGAAGCCCTCGACCGGATGCCCCATTCAGCGGTGACGGACGCGATGAACGCGCTCGCACCCGACTTTCGGACGGCGGTCTACCTGGCCGATGTCGACGGGTTCTCGTACAAGGAGATCGCCGAGATCATGGGCACCCCGATCGGCACGGTGATGTCGCGGCTGAACCGTGGCCGAAACCAGTTGCGGGCCAACCTCGCCGACTTCGCCAAGGAGCACGGCCTGATCGGTGGGCAAGATGGTGAGTGAGTTCGAGGACTGCAGCGAGGTGCTGCGCAACCTCTACGCGTTCCACGACAACGAGCTCACCCCGGCCGAGGCCGACGAGATCCGGCACCACCTGCTGGCGTGTGAGCACTGCCTGGACCACTACGATGTCGAGGCCGCGATGCGGCTGTTGATCCGCAACTCCTGCTGCCAGGCCGCGCCGGAGACTCTGCGGCTCAGGGTGCAGGCCACCTACTCCCAGACGATCATCATCAGCCAGCACACGGCCGACTGAACCTCGATACACCGAGTGAGCGCGGTCTCGACAGGCTCGACCAGCCGATCGGGGAATCAGGGCTGAACCGCCCAGCCCCGGCGATAGGCGTCCGGACAAGCGAAAACCCCCGCTCGCAGCGGGGGTTTGTCGTTTCTAGCGGTGAACCCTCAGGCGTTCGGGCGCTTGCCGTGGTTGGCTGCGCTCTTCCTGCGGGAACGGCGCTTGCGGCCACCCTTACCCATCGCGGTCTCCTCGAAGTCGACTCGGTTCGCGCCGAGTGGCGCGAGGGCCCATTCTGCCAGGGTGCGGCCTGAGGGTCCAACTGGTATCAGTAGGGTGGCGTGCATGCAGACCATGGACCAGGTGATCTCCCGGCACTGCGTCCTGGAGCCGGACGACCGGGAGTGGCTCGACCTCCTGGTGGACGAGTGGTCGCTGCTGGCCGACCTTTCCTTCGCCGACCTGATCCTCTGGGTGCCCGATGTCGACGACAACGTGTTCTGGGCTTGTGCTCAGGTTCGTCCGACCACCGGCCCCACTTCGCTCGAGGACGACGTGGTCGGCGACGAGATCGCCTACGACCCCGAGCACCTGGTCACCGAGGCCTACCTCTCGCAGGAGATCAGCCACACCAGCGGCAACAAGCTGCACGCCGGCATCCCTGTGGACGTGCAGGCGATCCCGATCATGGCGGGGGAGCGCTGCCTGGCCCTGGTCGAGATGCACACCAACCAGATGGGCGTGCGCGCCCCCGGCGCGTTGGAGGACGCCTACCTGGAGGCCGCTCAGGTACTGGCCGGCATGGTCCACCGCCACCAGTTCCCGCTGGGCGGTGACCGCAGGGTGCCCTGGGTGTCACCTCGGGTAGGGGACGGGATGATCCGGGTCGACCAGGCGGGCACGATCGTCTTCGCCAGCCCGAACGCGCTCAGCGCCTACCGCCGGTTGGGACTGACGAGCGATCTCTACGGCGAGGACTTCGTCGCTGTGACGCGGTCGCTGCTCAACCAGAAGATGCCGGTGGAGCGTCCGGTCGCAGCGAGCCTCAGCGGACGCGGTTCGGCCGAGCTCGACCTGGAGACTCCGACTGCCAACGTCCGATTGCGCATCCTGCCGCTGACCGACGAAGGCGGCCCGGACGGGCTGCTGGTGATGTGCCGCGACACCACCGAGCTGCGCTCAAGGGAACGGCAGTTGGTCACGAAGGACGCGACCATCCGCGAGATCCACCACCGGGTGAAGAACAACCTGCAGACGGTGGCTGCCCTATTGCGGCTTCAGGCCCGGCGAATCGAATCCCCGGAGGCGAAGGGTGCGCTCGGCGACGCGATGAAGCGGGTGGCTGCGATCGCGGTGGTGCACGAGATCCTGTCCCAGGCCTTCGACTCCTCGGTGAAGTTCGACGACGTGGCCGACCGGTTGCTGCGCATGGTCGGTGACGTTGCGGCAACCGGCGGCAAGGTGCGGATGGTCAGGGAGGGGTCGTTCGGCTACGTACCGGCCGACGTGGCGACCAGTCTGTCTCTCGTGCTCACCGAACTCTGCCAGAACGCGGTCGAGCACGGGCTGCGCGACAAGTCGGGCGAGGTTCTGGTGATCCCGAAACAGGCAGACGGCGAACTGAACGTGGTCGTGAAGAACTTTGGCGAACCGCTGCCGGAGGATTTCCAGATCGGCCGGTCAACCAGCCTCGGGCTGTCGATCGTCAGCACACTCGTCGCCGACCTCGGCGGCGAGTTCACCCTGACCTCGGACGAGGCGGCGACCACGGCAACCGTCCGGGTGCCGCTGCGCTGACGGTCAGCTGTTGCGCACCCGCATGCGGGCGGCGCGGCGCTTCATGGCGCGACGCTCGTCCTCACTCAGCCCGCCCCACACACCGTGGTCCTGACCGGCGTCCAATGCCCACTGCAGGCAGGCCTCGCGTACGTCGCAGCGACGGCAGACCTTCTTGGCCTCCGCGATCTGCATCAACGCTGGTCCCGTGTTGCCGACCGGAAAGAACAACTCCGGATCCTCGGTCAAGCAGGCAGCCTGATGGCGCCAATCCATGAAGCAACACTCCTGTTCGATGGGCCGTGACTTCGGCCCGAGCACACGTCACCGGGCGTGATCGATACTCAACGCCCGGCGTCCAGAGTGACAACTCTAGCCCGTCAGCACAAGATCCCGGCTCAAATTGCACATGTGTTGTGGTGCGCTATCACCCGTTGCACGATCTGCTGAGCGCAATCGAGGCCGCTACGCTGACCGACGTGCCTCATGCCAGTGTTCAGCGTCCGGTGGGTCTCGTCGTCGCCGTGGCGGGCTCCGGTCTCGTCGCACTGGCTGTGCTCGCCCTCGCCATCGCGTCGCTGGCTGCCGGTCACGGCGAATTCAGCGGCGGGGTGGGTATCGCCCTACTGGTCTACGGGGCGATCATTCTGGCGGCCACCTGGGCCCTGTGGCGGGGCAGCCTGCTCGGGCGCGGCCCGGTGATCGCGACCGCGCTGCTGAACCTCATCGCTGCCGTCACCTTCACCCCGGGCGCGCCCTGGGTGTGGGCGGTTGTGCTGCTGGCCGGCGCCACAGTCGTCGGGGCGGCGCTCCCGTCCACGAGCCGCGACCTTCGGATCAGGCGACGCGCCGAGCCCCAGCCGACGGACGAGCCAGGAAACTGACCGGTTCGGGAAAGCCTGCCTCGGCGAACGCTGCCTGAACCGCGGCTGTGGTCGCTTCCACCTGGTCGGCGGCGACGAGTGCCAGAACACAACCGCCGAAGCCCCCGCCGGTCATGCGAGCGCCCAGCGCGCCGGACGCGAGTGCGGTGGCCACCGCCAGGTCGACGCTGGGTTCGGTGATCTCATAGTCGTCCCGCATCGACACGTGCGAGGCGGTCATTAGCTCACCGAGGCGGTGGTAATTGTCCCCGTCGAGGGCGGCCACCGAATCGCGGACGCGCTGGTCCTCGGTGACCACGTGCCGCACCCGTCGGCCGACCAATTCGGGCAGCTTGGCCAGGGCGGCGTCGAGATCCTCCACGTCGCGAAGAGCGGGCACCCCGAGCAGGCGGCTGGCCTCCTCGCAGCTGGCGCGCCGGTCGGCGTACTCCCCGCTGACGTGACTGTGCCGCGTCCGCGTGTCGATCACGAGGATCTCCAGCCCGGCCTGGTTCACCGCGAGCGGCACCTGGCGGGTCTCGAACGTGCGGCAGTCGAGGAACAGCGCATGGTCGGCCACGCAGAGGGTGGAGGCGGCCTGGTCCATCAGACCGGTGGGTGCGCCCACGTAGGCGTTCTCGGCCACGCGGGCGAGCTTCGCGCGCTCCATGGGTTCGATCTCGAGGTCGTACAGGTCGGCGAGTGCGGCCAGCGCTGCGCACTCGATCGCGGCCGAGGACGAGAGACCGGCGCCCAGCGGCACGTCCGAGGTCAGCACCAGGTCGGCGCCGCCCACGTGGTACCCGGCCTGCCGCAGCGCCCAGACCACGCCGGCGAGGTAGGAGTGCCAGCCCGGGGTGCCCGGAACCAGCCCGTCCGCGTCGACCTCCACGGTCTCGTCCAGGTCGACCGAGCGGAAGCGCCAGCGGCCGTCGTCACGGGCGGAGGCGGCGACGTAAGCGGCTTGTGGAAGCGCGAACGGCAGCACGAATCCGTCGTTGTAGTCGGTGTGCTCACCGATCAGATTGATGCGTCCGGGCGCAGCCCAGACCCCGGTCGGAGCCGATCCGGTGAGCGTTGCAAACGCATCGGCGGCCTGCTGGATCAGCACGCTATTCCTCCTCGTCGTCGAGCCGTGCCAGCCAGGTGGCCAGCCGCTCGATCGCGTTTTCGTGTTCGGGCCACAGGTCGACGAAGGCGGTCAACTGCTCGGCGAGCCACGCCAGCGACACCTCCTCGTCGCCCCTTCGGGCGGCGAGTTCCTCGATTCCGCGGTCGGTGAAGTACATCAGTCGGCCAGCGCGCGAGCGAGCAGGTCAGCCTCCTGGGCCTGGTGCACCTTCACCGAACCCACCGACGGTGCGGATGCGGCCGGACGGGTGATCCCGGTCATCTCCAGGTCGTAGTCGGGCAGGATCGTGCGGATCGCGTCGGCCAGGTACAGCTGTAGGAACCACCACGCCCCCTGGTTCTCCGGCTCGTCCTGCACCCACCGGATGTCAGTGACCTGGGGGTATTTCGCCAGTTCGGCCGCGAGTTCGCGGGTGGGCAGGGGGTAGAGCCGCTCCAGCGGCAGGATCGCGACCTGGGAATCCAGCCCGGCCTCGGCTCGTGCGGCGACCAGTTCCCAGCGGATCTTGCCCGAGCAGAGCAGGATGCGTCGCACGGTGCTGGGATCGGTGATCGTCGGGTCGCCCATCGCGGGCTGCCAGCGGCCGTGGGTGAAGTCGCGGGGCGAGGACGTGGCCGCCTTCGACCGCAGCATCGACTTCGGCGTGGCGACTACCACCGGGCGGTGCCAGTTCACGTAGGCATGGGTCCGCAGCAGATGGAAGTAGCTGGCCGGCGTGGACGGCTGGCAGACGGCAAGCGCACCCTCGGAACACAGCGTGAGCCAGCGCTCGATCCGGGCTGACGAGTGGTCCGGCCCCTGACCCTCGTAACCGTGGGGGAGCAGCAGCACGACGCCGGACTTCTGCGTCCACTTGGCATTGCCGGACGAGATGAACTCGTCGGCGATGGTCTGGGCGCCGTTGGCGAAGTCGCCGAATTGGCCCTCCCAGAGCACCAGCGCGTCCGGTGCGGCCACGGAGTAGCCGTACTCGAAGCCCATTGCCGCGTACTCGCTGAGCAGGGAGTCGAAGACGTGGAACCTGCCCTGGTCGGGGGTGAGGTGCTTCAACGGCACGTACGCGCGGTTGTCGACGCGGTCGATCAGAGCGGCGAACCGCTGGCTGAAGGTACCGCGGCGGCTGTCCTGACCGACCAGCCGCACCGGACGGCCCTCCATCAGCAGGGAACCGAACGCCAGAAGCTCCGCGGTCGCCCAGTCGATCGGCCCGTTGCGGATGTTGTCCGCCCGGCGCTCCAGTTGCGGCAACACCTTCGGATGCACTGAGAAGCCTTCGGGGAAGGTCAGGTGCGCCTTCGCGACCGCTTCCATCACCTCGGTGGTGATCGCGGTGCCGACATCCTTGCCGAGCTTGGCCGGGTAGTACGGGGTCTTGCTGATCGGTTCGTCGGCGGGTGCCTCGCGCACCTCCTTGAACACGCTCTCCAAGCGGTCGCGGAACTTGGCGATGACCTGCTCGGCGTCGTCGGTGGAGATGTCGCCGCGACCGATCAGGGCCTCGGTGTAGAGCTTGCGGACGCTGCGCTTCTGCTCGATCAGGTCGTACATCAGCGGCTGGGTGAAGCTCGGGTCGTCGCCCTCGTTGTGGCCACGACGGCGGTAGCAGACGATGTCGACCACGACGTCCTTGGCGAACCGCTGGCGGAAGTCGAAGGCCACCTGGGCGATCCGGGCGACCGATTCTGGGTCGTCACCGTTGACGTGGAAGACCGGCGCCTGCACTGCCTTGGCGACGTCGGTGCAATACACCGACGAACGTGATTCGATCGGTGCGGTGGTGAACCCGACCTGATTGTTCACCACCACGTGAACCGTGCCACCGGTCTTGAAAGCGCGCAGTTGGCTCATCTGCAGGGTCTCGTAGACCACGCCCTGACCGGCGAAGGCGGCGTCGCCGTGCATCAGGATCGGCAGGACCGGCCAACCCTCGACCTTGCCGATCTTGTCGATCTTGGCCCGGGCGATGCCCTCGACCACCGGGTTCACGGCTTCGAGGTGGGACGGGTTTGCGGCCACCGAGGTCTTGATCGTCCGGCCACTGGCCGATGTGAACTCGCCCTCAGAACCGAGGTGGTATTTCACGTCGCCGGAGCCCTGGGAGAGCCGCGGGTCGTAGTTGCCCTGGAACTCCCGGAAGATCTGGCCGTAGGACTTGCCCACGATGTTGGCCAGCACGTTCAGCCGTCCGCGGTGCGGCATCCCGATGATCGCCTCGTCCAACCCGGCATCGGCGGCCCGCTCACAGAGTTCGTCAAGGAACACGATCGCCGACTCGCCACCCTCGAGGGAGAAGCGCTTCTGCCCGACGAACTTCGTCTGCAGGAACGTCTCGAAGATCTCGGCCTCGTTCAGCTTGTCGAGGATGCGCAGGTGCTCCTCGCGCGGCCACGGCACGAAGGTGCGCTCGAAGCGGTCCTGGATCCACGTGCGCTGCTCGTTGTCGGCGATGTGCATGTACTCCACGCCGACGGTGCGGCAGTAGGAGTCGCGCAGCATCACCAGGATGTCGCGCAGGCTGCGCACCTCGCCGGTGTGCCCCCCGAAGCTGCCCACCGGGAACTCGCGGTCGAGATCCCAGAGGGTGAGGCCGTGGTACTCGATGGCGAGTTCGGGGTGGGAGCGCTGCCGATACTCGAGCGGGTCGATGTCGGCCATGTAGTGACCGAGGTTGCGGTAGGCGTTGATCAGGGAGAAGATCCGCGCGCTGCGCGGGATGGCACCCAGCCGATCGTCGCCGACGTCGGTTGCCCAGCGGATCGGCGTGTAGGGCACCCGCAGCGAGCGGACGATGTCGTCGTAGAAGTTGTGCTGGCCGATCAGCAGTTCGTGCAGCACCTTGAGGAACTCACCGCTCTGCGCGCCCTGGATCACCCGGTGGTCGTAGGTCGAGGTGAGGGTGGTGACCTTCGAGACGCCGAGTTGGTTGATCCGCGCCTCGCTGGCTCCCTGGAACTCGGGCGGGTAATCGATCGAGCCGACGCCGAGGATCATGCCCTGGCCGGCCATCAGCCGTGGTACCGAGTGGTTGGTACCGATGCCGCCGGGATTGGTCAGGGTTGCCGTGGTGCCGGCATAGTCGCTGACGGCAAGCGTGTTCTTGCGCGCCTTCACCACGAGTTCCTCGTAGGCCGCCCAGAATCCGGCAAAGTCGAGGTCTTCGCAGTGCTTGATGTTGGGCACCACAAGTTGGCGGGTGCCGTCCGGCTTCTTCATGTCGATGGCCAGGCCGAGGTTGATCGAAGGGGGAGTGACCAGGAACGGCTTTCCGTCCACCACCTCGTAGGAGTTGTTCATCTCGGGCACTGCCAGAAGCGCCTGCACCATGGCCCAGCCGATGATGTGGGTGAAGGACACCTTGCCGCCGGTCGAGCGGGCGAGGTGGGCGTTGATCATCTGCCGCTGGTCGATCACCAGTTTCATCGGCACCTGGCGCACGCTGGTGGCCGTCGGCATCGACAGCGAGGCATCCATGTTCACGGCGGTGCGCGCAGGGGTGCCCCGCAGCGGCGTCCGGATCGGATCGGTGGCCTCCTTGGCCACTTGCGGCGCCTGCCGCGGACGGTCGGCCGAGACCCCGGTCGCGGCGCCGGTCACCTGCGGGGCGTTGCCCTGGGACGTCGGAAGCGATTCGACTGCCGGCTCGTTGACCGGCGTGGCGACGATCGGCTGCGCACGGGGTTCGTCCACCTCTGGCGCGGGCTCGGGCAGGTGCACCTGCTGGACGGCGGTCTCAGCCGGGGCAGCAGCGACCGGGACCGGGTCGGGCGCGGGCTCACTCGACGCGGCCGGGAGTGTCGATGTCTCCGGCGCGGCGTCGGCGACCGTCACCGGGACGGCGGGCGTGGCCTGGGTCGTGAAGTAGGCGACCCAACTCGGGTCGACTGAATCGGGGTCGGCGAGGTACTGCTCGCGCATCTCGTCGATGAGCCAGTCATTTGCGCCGAACTCGGCCAATGAGTCTGGAGTGCCTACCCCCGGCTGAGGTGTGGCCACAGTTGCCTTCTTCCTTGTGCACGCTGCTTGTCGGCTGCTGCGATGCTACCGACATCGACACCGGTATAGAACGCCAAGGCTCGGCGAGTCCGAGCAGCGGTCGGCAGCCGGTGCCAGACTGTGGTGACGACAGGGGGTAGGCACCATGGCTTTCGTGAACTCGAGCGTCGTCGGCGACGTGGCGATCGTTACCGGAGCGGCGAGCGGGATCGGCCAGGCGATCGCGTTGGCACTCGCTGAGGCAGGCGCGAAGGTGGGCTGTGCCGACCTTGGGTCGGTGGCCATGGAAGAGACTCTGGGCAGGATCGCGGAGGTCGGCGGAACTGCGGCGCCCATAGTCTGGGACGTCACCGACCAGGCCGCGGCGACGGCCGCGGTGCAGGAGGTGGAAGGCCGCTTCGGGCCGCTGTCCTTGGCCGTGAACGCGGCCGGCATCGCCAACGCCGCCCCCGCTGTGGAACTCACTCTGGAGCAGTGGCAGCGCATGTACGACGTCGACGCGACCGGGGTCTTCCTCGCCTGCCAGGCGGAGGGTCGGGCGATGCTCGGCCACGGTCGAGGGGCGATCGTCAACATCGCGTCGATGTCGGGCACGATCGCGAATCGCGGCCTCACCCAGGTGCACTACAACAGCGCGAAGGCGGCGGTGATCCACCTGACCAAGTCGCTGGCCGTCGAGTGGATCCGGGACGGCGTTCGGGTGAACTCGATCAGCCCCGGGTACACGTGGACGCCGATGAACTCCCGTCCCGAGGTCGCCGACCAGGTGGTCGAGTTCGCCGCGTCCACCCCGATCGGGCGGCTCGCGGAGCCGGTTGAGATCGCCGGGCCGGCGCTGTTCCTGCTCAGCCCCGCCGCGAGTTTCATCACCGGCGTCGACCTGCTGGTGGACGGCGGCTTCTGCTGCTGGTGAACGCCCGACCGTCGGTGGTGCGGCTCAGAGCCCCCAGAACGGACCGCTCAGTCCGACACTGGGCAGGTAGTCGGCGGCCTGCGAGGGCTCACGGCGGGCGAATTGGGCCCCACGTTTGACTCTGTGCACCCGGACGGTGTGCGCATTCACACTCAACGCAGTACCAGGCGTCGACGAGGCGTTGGAACGACGAAGCCCTTGGTCAGATCCGTCTGACCAAGGGCTGATGCTTTGCGCCCCCGCGAGGATTCGAACCTCGGCTCCCGCCTCCGGAGGGCGGTGCTCTATCCCCTGAGCTACGAGGGCACACCCGCTTAGCGGGCTCGGCTACCTTAGCAAAGAAACGCCGGACGCCATGCGGGGCCTATCCTGTCGCCGTGTCCGGCACGCGCAGACTGCTCGCGATGGCGCTGCTGAGTGCCCTGCTGGCGGGCTGCGTCGCCAAGGCCGCTCCGGCACCGGCCGAGCTTCGTCAGACCTCCCCGCCATGGCCCGCTCCCCGCGACGGTATCGCCTACTTCGACCTGGCCGGGGTGCCCGCGTCCCGGCTCGACGACCGCTCCAACCAGCGCGTGCTCACCGTCTCCATCCGAATCGACTCGAACGCTGTTCCCCTGGTGCCCAACATCGGCATCGACCGTCCGCGCGCGCTCCAGGCACCAGCGCACACCCACGACGACAGCGGCACCGTCTGGCTGGAGGGACAGGGGAGCGCCGAGGTGACCCTGGGTCAGTTCTTCACCGTCTGGGGCGTCCGGTTCGACGGACGCTGCCTCGGCGCAGCCTGCGGCGGCGTCACGGTGACCGCGGACGGCTCGCCGGTGACCGACCCGATCGGGCTTCGCCTGGCGCAGGTCGCCGACGTCCAGATCGACGCGGCGAGCGGCGGCTGAGCGGCCCCATCTGGCACAGTTGCCGCCATGACTCACATGCATGTCGCCGGCTCGATCCACGCCGACGCCACCACGCCGGCCCCGGTGTGGCTGACCCGGCCCGCGGACGTCAACGCCCTCGCCGACAAGCTGTGGAGCCGCACCGTCAAGCGTGAGGCCGACGGGGTGATCTCGGTCGCCGGCATCCCGGTCACCGAACTCGCCGAGCAGGTCGGTACCCCCGCCTACGTGATCGATGAGGACGACTTCCGCGACCGTGCCCGCGACTGGCGCGAAGCCTTCGCGGGCTGGACCGTCTTCTATGCAGGGAAGTCCTTCCTCTGCGGCACGATCGCCCGCTGGGTCGGCGAGGAGGGCCTGAACCTCGACGTGTGCTCGCTGGGAGAACTCACCGTCGCCCTCCGTGCCGGGTTCGACCCGGCGCGTATCGGCATGCACGGCAACAACAAGTCGGAGGCCGAGCTTCGCCTCGCACTCGTCCGGGGGGTCGGCCGGATCATCGTCGACTCCTCCGACGAGATCAGCCGTCTGGAAACACTGTGCGCCGAACTCGACACCACCGCGAACGTGATGATCCGGGTCACCACCGGGGTGGAGGCGCACACCCACGAGTACATCGCCACCGCTCACGAGGACCAGAAGTTCGGCTTCTCGATCGCAGGCGGTCAGGCGCTTGTCGGCATGTTCCGCTGCCACCACAGCCCGCGGCTGAACCTGCTGGGCGTCCACTCCCACATCGGCAGCCAGATCTTCGACACCAACGGCTTCGAGGTGGCCGCCCGCCGCACGTTGAAGCTCTTCGCCCAGTTCCGGGAGGCCACCGGCATCGAGCTGTCCGAACTAGACCTGGGCGGCGGCTTCGGCATCGCGTACACCAAGGAGGACGACCCCGCGTCGGCCGCCGAACTCGCCGCCGGGCTGCGCGACATCGTCGCGCACGAGTGCGCGGGCTTCGGGCTGACCACGCCCGCCATCTCCATCGAACCCGGACGCGCGATCGTCGGGCCCGCGGGCCTCGCGCTCTACCGGGTGGGCACGGTCAAGCCGGTGGACGTCGGCGGCGGCCTGAGCCGGCGCTACGTGTCGGTGGACGGCGGCATGAGCGACAACATCCGTCCGGCGCTGTACGCGGCCGAGTACTCGGCGGCACTGGCCAACCGCAACTCGGCGGCCGAGCCGGTCGTCTCGCGCGTGGTCGGCGTGCACTGCGAGGGCGGCGACATCCTCGTGCGCGACGAGTTCCTGCCGGCGGACGTCGCGGTTGGCGACCTGCTGGCCGTCCCTGCGGCCGGGGCGTACAGCCGATCGATGGCCAGCAACTACAATCACACCCCGCGGCCACCGGTGGTTTCGGTGAAGGACGGACGCGTGTCCGTCATGGTGCGCCGCGAAACCCTGGACGACCTCCTGGCGCTGGACGCCGGGCTCGCTGACGAGGAAACACGATGACCGATTCGACGCCACTCAAGGTGGCATTGCTTGGCTGCGGGGTGGTCGGTTCGCAGGTGGCCCGGCTGCTGATCGAACAGGCCGAGGACCTGCGTGCCCGTATCGGTCGCCCGCTAGAACTGGTCGGGATCGCGGTTCGTCGCCTCGAACTCGAGCGTCCGGGCATCGATCGCGCGCTGCTGACCGACGACGCGCTAGCCCTCGCCAGCCGCACCGACGTCGACCTGGTGATCGAACTCCTGGGCGGTATCGAACCCGCCCGCACCCTGATCCTTGCCGCGATCGGCGCGGGGTCGTCGGTGATCACCGCGAACAAGGCCCTCCTCGCCGAGGACGGCGGCACCATCTACGCGGCTGCGGAGGCCGCGGGCGTGGACGTCTACTACGAGGCTGCGGTGGCCGGCGCCATCCCGATCATCCGGCCGCTGCGCGAGTCGCTCGTAGGCGACGAGGTCACCGCCGTGGTCGGCATCGTGAACGGCACCACTAACTTCATCCTCGACAAGATGCACACCGACAACGCCGACTTCGCGACGGTGCTGGCAGAAGCGCAGCAGTTGGGCTACGCCGAGGCCGATCCGACCGCGGACGTGGAGGGCTACGACGCGGCGGCGAAGGCCGCGATCCTGGCCAGCCTCGCGTTCCACACCCGGGTGAATCTCTCCGACGTCGACCGCGAGGGCATCACCGGGGTCACCGGTGACGACATCGCTGCGGCCAAGGAGATGGGCTGCGTGATCAAGCTCCTCGCGAACGCCACGCTCAGCGACGACGACACGATCTCGATCGGGGTGCACCCGACCATGGTTCCGGTGTCGCACCCGCTCGCCTCGATCCCGGGCGCGTACAACGCCGTGTTCATCGAGTCCCGGCATGCCGGCCGACTGATGTTCATGGGCCCCGGCGCCGGTGGCTCGCCAACTGCGTCCGCTGTGCTGGGCGACCTCGTGACGGCGGCGCGCAACCGCGTCCGTGGTGCCCGAGGACCGGCCGAATCCACCTACTCCGGACGCGCGATCACCCCGCCCGGACGCGTTTCGTCGCGCTACTACGTCTCGCTGACCGTCCATGACGAGCCGGGCGTGCTGGCCAAGGTCGCGGCGAGCTTCGCGGCCAACGGAGTCTCGCTCCAGGCCGTCCGCCAGGAGAGCGAGGGCGTCCAGGCGCGGTTGGGCGTGATGACCCATCTTGCACTCGACGACGAGACCAGCGCGGCGATCGCCGAACTGCGGCGGATGCCCGAGGTGCTCCCGGACATCGCCGTGATGCGTGTGCAGGGGGCCTGATGGATCTGGCGTGCCTCGACCTGGAAGGCGTCCTGGTTCCGGAGATCTGGATCCGAGTGGCCGAGACCACCGGGATCGACGGGCTGAGGCTGACCACTCGGGACATCGCCGACTACGACGAACTGATGGCGCACCGATTGCAGATCCTCGACGCCAACGGCATCCGGCTCTCGCAGATCCAGGCCGTGATCGCGGAGATGGGGCCGATGCCCGGGGCGTCCGATTTCCTCGACTGGCTGCGCGAGCGGTTCCAGGTGTTCATCCTCTCCGACACCTTCTATGAGTTCGCGATGCCGTTGATGGTCCAGCTGGGGCACCCCACCCTGCTGTGCCACCGGCTGCAGGTTCACGACGACCGGATCACCGGCTACACGCTTCGGCAGCCGAACTCCAAGCGTGCCGCGGTGCACGCGTTGCACACCCTGAACTACCGGGTGGTGGCCACCGGCGACTCCTACAACGACACCGCCATGTTGGCTGAGGCGGACGCTGGGATCCTGTTCCGGCCGCCGGCGAATGTGGTCGAGGAGTTCCCGCAGTTCCCAGTGGTGACCGACTACGCGGGCCTACGCGAGGCGTTCGGCGCGGCCCTGAATTGAACCGGCGGCGGTTCGCTTCCCGCTCGGTGAAATCGTTTTGGCGCGCGCCTTCGCCAACGCTGAACGGCGGGTGCTAGAGTGGCGATGCGCCTGAGGCGCAGCTGCCCCGCAGATCGGGCAAGACGGACGCGAATCACTCACCGGCTCGTCGAGAGATCCCAGTAGCTCACTGAAGCATCCTGGCTTTTCAGATCTGGCTTCACACAACAGCTCACGCTGAGCACTGGGCGGAGCCCGTACGGCCACCCCGCACGGACGCCCGATCCGAAAGGAAGCCCGTTGACCGACACCATCGAAGCCGGTACCCGCAAGCGCTCCGGCGCTGGCCTTGAGGGAATGCTGTTGCCCGAGCTCAAGCAGCTCGGCTCCTCCCTGGGGCTGAAGGGCACCGGCGCAATGCGCAAGGGTGCGCTGATCGAGGCGATCCAGGCGGCGCAGGCCCCGGCGCGAGCCGAGCGTTCGCGCAAGGACAGTTCGCGCGCCGAAAGCACCACGGCCGAACGTCCACGAACCGAGCGAGCGCGATCGCAGCGCCCTGCCGCCGCTGACCAGGCGCCGCTCGTGCCGACCGAGTCCCAGAGCGAGCCCGCCGAGACCCAGCCGGCGCGACGCCAGCGCGGACGCCAGGCCGACCGTGGCGACGCTGCCGAGCGCAATGAGAACACCGACCGCACGAACAGCGCCGAGGGGGCCAACGCCCCTGGGCGCGACGAAGTCGCGGCCCGGTTGGAGGCGCTGAAGGCCGAGGAGTCCGGCCGGCCGCGCCGCAACCGCAATGCCGAAGCCGGCGAGAACGCGCCGGAGGCCCGCAACAACGAGCCGGCGCGGCAGCCTCAGCAGTCACAGCAGAGCCAGCAGCAGCAGCGCTCCGACCGGGACGACGAGTACGACAGCAACGGCCGCCGCAGCCGGCGTCGCCGCAACCGTGACCGGCAGAACCGCAGGGGCGGGCGTCCCGGGGCGAGCCCGGTGGGCATGGAGCGCATGGAAGCCGAGCCGGTGCTCTCCGATGACGATGTCGTGCTCGAAATCTCGGGCATCCTCGACGTCCTCGACAACTACGCCTTCGTCCGCACCACCGGCTACCTGCCCGGTTCGAACGACGCCTACGTGTCGCTGTCGATGGTGAAGAAGTGGGGCCTGCGCAAGGGCGACATCGTCACCGGCGCGATCCGTGCGCCGAAGGACGGGGAACGCCGCGAGAAGTTCAACCCGCTGGTGCGGATCGACACGATCAACGCTGACGCTCCGGAGAAGGCGAAGGACCGGCCGGAGTTCCAGAAGCTGACCCCGCTGTACCCGCAGGAACGGCTGCGTCTGGAGACCACCGGCACCAACATGACCGGCCGGATCATCGACCTGGTCGCACCTGTGGGCAAGGGCCAGCGGGGCCTGATCGTTTCGCCGCCGAAGGCGGGCAAGACGTTCGTGATGCAGGCGATCGCAAACGCGATCACGCTGAACAACCCAGAGGTCCACCTGATGATCGTGCTCGTTGACGAGCGTCCCGAGGAGGTCACCGACTTCCAGC
>DAORUI010000033.1:0-22464 GCA_035433085.1 Propionicimonas sp.
CAGGCTCAGGGAGCGGGACGGGCGGGAATAGCCGTCCGGCGTCCGGGCTTGAGGTGCAGGTGAGTAGTGATCGGGGAACCACAGTCGGCTTCCGCTCCGAACGCGGCGCGGTGTTGCTGGCTTTGATGCTGACCACCGGGCTGATCGCGATCGATGCCACGATCCTGGCTACGGCGGTGCCGTCGGTGGTGAAGGAACTGGGGGAGTTCGACCAGTTCCCCTGGCTGTTCTCGGTGTACCTGCTGGCGCAGGCGGTTTCAGTGCCGATCTACTCCAAGCTCGCAGACACCATCGGACGCAAACCCGTGATCCTCACCGGGATCGGGCTCTTCCTGCTCGGCTCGATCCTGGCCGGGCTGGCCTGGAACATGAACAGCCTGATCGTCTTTCGCGTGGTGCAGGGCCTGGGTGCCGGCGCGGCCGCCCCCATGGCGATGACCATCGTGGGTGACCTGTACAGCGTCGCCGAGCGGGCTCTCGTGCAGGGCTACATCGCGAGCGTGTGGGCGATCTCGTCCGTCGTCGGCCCCGCGCTGGGCGGCGTGTTCTCCCAGTTCACCTCCTGGCGCTGGATCTTCTTCGTGAACATCCCGCTATGCCTGGTCGCCGCCTGGGCCATCGTCCGTTCCTACCACGAGACCGTCGAGCCCAAGCGGCACCGGATCGACTACGCCGGAGCCGCGCTGCTCACCGTTGGGCTGAGCGCGGTGATCCTCGCACTGCTGGAGGGCGGCAACGCCTGGGCGTGGTGGTCGGTGCCGAGCGTGGCCAGCTTCGCGGTCGGCATCGCCGCGCTGGCGGTCTTTCCTCTCGTCGAGCGCCGCGCCGCCGAGCCGATCCTCGACCTGACCCTGCTGAGACGTCCATTGATCCTCACCACGACCCTGGTCTCGCTCGGTGTGGGTGCGCTGATGATCGGCATCACCAGTTTCGTGCCCACCTACCTGGAGAACGCGCTCGGGGTGGTGCCGCTGGTCTCCGGCGTGGCCGTTGCCGCGCTCACGCTCGGTTGGCCGCTCGCCGCTTCCCTGTCGGGTCGGGTCTATCTTCGCCACGGCTTCCGGAACACCGTGCTCGTCGGCAGCAGCATCGCCCTGCTGGGGACGATCGCGCTGGCCGCGTCCGGGCACTGGCCCAATCCGTTCGTCGTCGGTGCGGTTTCGTTCGTGATCGGTTTCGGACTGGGCTGGACGGCGGCGCCTTCGCTGATCGCGGCCCAAGCGTCCGTCGAGTGGAACGAGCGCGGGGTGGTGACCGGCATCAACGTCTTCGCCCGCTCGGCCGGCAGCGCGGTCGGGGTGGCCGTCTTCGGGGCCATTGCCAACAACGTGCTGGCTGCCGGGGGCGGAGAGCACGACTACGCCACGATCGTGAATGCCGCGACCTGGGTCTTCGTCGCTGTTGCCGGGACGGCTGCGCTGATGCTGGTGGCCGGCCTCGGGTTGCCGCGCGGTACGGTGGATGCCGCGGCCTACGCTCCAGTGACCGTGGACGCGCTCGACTGACGGCTTGCTGCCGGCGTTGCGGGCGTCCTTCGTGACGGTCTCGTTCGTACCTACGGTCACGAGACCTCCTCGCCTTTACCCATCGATCGGCTGGACCAGCTGTCGGACCATGCTCACGTGTCTGCTCTCCACGCCTCCATCAAGGTGGTCGTCCGTGGCGCGTGGCGGTGCGCGGGTGGCCACCTTGCCGGCTCGGGGAGTGTTCGTGACGAGACCCGCGGCGAGCGTCTGGAGGGGAGTTGTTCGAGCGGGCGGCGACGGGCCGCCGCGGCTTGCGTCCGCGTGTCTGCCGGACGTGGACCGAGCGCGGTCCCATCATTGAGCCATGAGCGGGCTGCTCGAAGTAATCGCCCTGCTGCCGGCTGACGCTGAACGCGCCGAGGCGGGTGGCGCTGACCGCATCGAACTGTGCGGCACCCTCGACGAAGGTGGCATGTCGCCGACCCCGCAACTCGTGGATCAGGTGCGGCGGGCCACCAGCATCCAGCTGCGGGTGATGGTGCGGCTACGCCCAGGCTTCGGTACCGACGGCGGCGAGGCGATCCGGCTGCGCGGACTGATGGCGAGCTACGCCGATGCCGGGGCCGACGGCATGGTGCTCGGCTTCCTGAACGGGCTCGGCGAGGTGGACGCGGGCGTGGTCGGTGAACTCGTCGGCGACGGCACCTGGCAGTGGACCTTCCACCGCGCCGTCGACGCGTGCCTGGACGCGGACAAGGCCTGGGCCGTGCTGCCCACCCTGCCGCGACTCGACCAGGTGCTCACCGCGGGCTCGGCCCGCGACGTCGAACATGGTCTGAACGATCTGTTGGCGAGGGCCAAATCCGACCCCTGGGCCGCGTCGGTGCTGATGGCCGGTGGCGGACTGCACCCCGACCACGTCCCCTGGCTGGCCCGCGCCGGCGTCCGGGCGTTCCACATCGGCAAGGCGGCGCGTCCCGGCGGCTCCTACAAGGCCTACGTGGACGAAGGTTTGGTCCGTTCCTGGCGCACCCTGGTGGACGCCGAAGTGCGGCACCGACCGACGCCCGCAGCCGCTGGCTGAGCGCAACCACGAGCTGCAATCGACTCCGATCCCTGAGGAACCCTGCGAGGAACGCCCAACCACCACAACGGTCCCTGAGGAGCCCGGCGAGGAACGAGCCGGGCGTCACGAAGGGCCGCCGTCTGTGTGAGATTCCGACTTCGTCGGATCGTGATGCGTCGTTGGCGGCGGCCCTTCGTGACGCGTTGGCTCGTGCCTCGCGAACGCTCCTCAGGGACCGTTTGGGGTGGGCTGCTCGTGCCTCGCGAACGCTCCTCAGGGGCCGTTCGGCCTACTCGGCGGTGGGCTCGATGTGGACGAAGGTGGTGCTGTCGGCGAGGGCGCCGCTGACCGCGTCCTCGACCGCGTCGGCGACGTCGTGACTGCGCTTGACCGTCCAACTGCCCGGCACCGAGAGCGTGACGTAGACGAACCGCTGCCTGCCTGACTCGCGGGTGCGTAGTTCGGTGATCTCCATCCGGGGGTCGTCGCAGACATTGGCGATCACCGCAGAGACGATCGCGATCTCATCCTCGGGCAGGGCCGCGTCCAACAGGCCGACGATCGAGCGCCGCACCAACTGGTATCCGGTGAACAGGATGTTCAGCCCGACCGCGATCGCGATCAGGGGGTCGAGGATCGTCCACTGTGTGAGCAGGACCAGGCCGATCGCCACCAGCACGCCTACCGACGTCCAGACGTCGGTGAGCAGGTGCTTGCCGTCGGCCTCGAGCGTGATCGACCGGTGCTTCCGGCCCACCCGCACAAGCACCAGGCCGGTGCCCAGGTTCAGCAGCGACGCGACCAGCGACAGCACCAGGCCGAGCCCGAGTTGCTCCAGTGCCACCGGACGGAACAGACGCAGTACCGCCCCGTAGATGATGAATGCCGCGGCCACGAAGATGAGCGTGCCCTCGACCGCTGCCGAGACGTACTCGGCCTTGCCATGGCCGAAATCGTGGTTGTGGTCGGCCGGCCGCGACGACAGCCGAAGCGCCCAGAGCGCCACCAGGGCGGCGGCCAGGTTGACGGTGGATTCAAGCGCGTCCGACCAGAGGCCGACCGAGTTCGTCAGCCACGCCGCATAGCCCTTGATGACCACGGTGGCGATGGCGGTCGCGATCGAGAGCCACAGGAACCGCTCGAGATGGCGCTGGCGCGAACTGCGATGTGAACCAGCCGCTGGGGTTGGGTTGGGCCGGGTGTTCACTCGGGTCAGCCTACCTGGAGCGTGGATTCCTCGATCTCGCCGAGATGCACCGGCCAGAGCTGGGGAACCTGTGCCAGCGCGATCAGCTCGACCAGGTTCACCGGCCACACCGGGTCGGCCAGATCGGCCAACTCGGTCAGGGAATGCCAGGCCCAGCCGTCGAGCGTGAGTTGCTCGTCAGGGGTGAGCCCGGCAGGGGAGACGTCGAAACGGGCGTCCACCTGCAGCAGGAAGAAGTGCTCGGTCTGGCTGAGGATCTGGTCGGAGTAGCCGTGCACCACCGTCCGGATCGCCACCGGACCCAGCAGTTGGGATTCCTCGGCCAGCAGGCCGGTCTCCTCGGCCAGTTCGCGGACGGCAGCCTGGACCGGGCGCTCGCCGGGATCGATCCCGCCGCCGGTGGTGAGCCACCAGCGCGAACCCGGCAGACCGGGGTCGGTGTCGGCCAGCAGCAGGGCAGCCTCACCGTCGGTGATGATGACGCGCGCGGCCTGCCGGAACCGGCGCGGGCGCAACTCGGGCGCCACCGGCTTGAAGTCGCGCGTGCGGAACGAGGTGGGCGGTTCAAGTTCGCTTGCTGGTTCGCTCACGGCCCGGGGACCTTCAGTTTCGCAACCGGGTCGAGGTTCTCATCCAGCAGCGCGACCGTCGTATCCCCGGGTGCGAGCACGAAACCGAGCTGTCCGGTGACCGAGTCGCTGCCGGTGAGGGTGCGGCCGCCCAGCGGACGGTCGAGCTTGGGCCCGAAGCCGGGCACCTGTCTCGTGCCGTCGGCGGAGGTGGCCAGGAAGGACAGCGCGTCCACGGCCACTTGGCCGCTGCTTGCCGAGACGGTGACCTCCAGCACCAGGTAACGCTGGCCCGCTGGCGGTTCGAGGTCGCCCGCCGACGTCCAGGTGGCGCTGCTCACTGTCACCTCGCCGCCACCTCGACTACCGGTGAAGGCGACGGCCCGGCCGAGATCGCCCCCGGTCACTGCGGCCGCGTCCGCTGGTTGCGGGGTCGGACTGACCGTCACCAGCCGGGACGGCTCGCCGGTGGCGGAAGGCACGTTGGTCGGCGTCGGTGAGGTCGTGTTCGCCCGAGGCAGGAGCGGGAGGAGACTCACCAGTGTGGTCGCCAGCAGGGCGATGGCCAGGGTGCCGGCGATCAATCGCGTACGGGTGCTCCGCTTCGGCGCGGGGCCGCGTCCGGTCGGCGGGGTGGGCGGGTAACCGGTGGGCACCGCGGATGGCTGCCACGGGGGTGCCTGGGCGAACCCCGTCGCCCCTCCGTACCCGGCACCCGGCTGGGGATACGGTGTCGCGGATCCGCCCATCGGAGCGGGTGGTTGTCCCGGTTGCCCTGCTGGAGCGAAGCCCGGCTGGTCACCGGAGGGCGTGCCCAAGCCCTGCGGCTGGTCTGGTGCCGCCATCAGCCGGTCCGGTCCGGGCGCTCGCCGGCCCGCAGCGCGGAACCGACGATCAGGAAGACCGCCAACGGCAGCAGCCAGCAGGCCAGTTGCGCGGCGCCGGCGATGCTGTCGAACAGCGAATCGGCATTCCAGCCGTCAGAAAGCAGTGAGACCGCACCGAACGCCGCCAGCACGATGAACGCCACCGAGTAGGCACGGCGCACCGATTCCCGACGGTAGGCGATGCGCGCCGACAGGGTGAACGACAGCGCGAGCATGAACAACGACAACCACGAGAACAAGGCGCCGATCGCCAAGGTGATCAGCACGGCCGGAGTGATCGCGGTGAAGATCTGGCCGATGCTCACCGCCGGAGGAGCGGCGGGCCCCTGGGCCTGCGGTGGCGGGGTGAACCACTGGGGCGTCCCCGGCGACGGGAACGGCGCAGGGTTCACCGGCGCGTTCGGGGTCACCGTGGGCTGCACCGGCAGGTAGCCCTTGAGCGAGGGGCCGGGCGGTCCGAACGGCTCGAGCGGGGACCGTTCGGGCCTGCCCGCCGCCGCGCTCCCAGGACCGGGCGCGGTCAGCGCTGCGGTCACCACCTCGAACGGCAGGTTGGGGTTGCGTCCGGGACCGAACGAGGGCACCAGCGCAGCTAGTGCCGGCGCGTCTCCGGGTGCCGCCTCGAAGTGGGGCTCGGCTTCCGGGAACGCCGGCGGTGGCACTGGGGGCGACGGCTGGGCGAGCGGCTCGGCCGCGGGGGTGACGAAAGCCTGCGGACGCGCCAGTGGCGCGTACTCGGGTCCGTCCTCCCAGGTGGCCATGCGGCAATGGTAGACGCCGCCACCCGCAGCCCCATTCCAGTTCGGTGTGCCTTGGCTGTGGCTTCGGCGTTAGGCTGGTCGAGCCGGTCTGCGCCAGCGGACCGACCACGATCAGGAGTTGAGGAATCATGCCGGTTGGCAAGGTGCGCTACTACGACGCCGAGAAGGGTTTCGGCTTCTTGAGCAAGGACGAGGGCGGCGACGACGTGTACGTGCGCGCGTCCGCACTTCCGGACGGCGTGACCACTCTCAAGCGGGGCCAGAAGGTCGAGTTCGGGGTGGTGGACGGCAAGAAGGGCGAGCAGGCCCTGTCCGTCCGACTGCTGGAGGCGCCGCCGTCCCTTTCGAAGGCCACTCGCAAGAGTGCCGAGGATATGGCGATCATCATCGAGGACCTGATCAAGATGCTCGACAACGTCGGCAACGGCTACCGCCGCGGCCGCTATCCGGACGCCAAGGTCGCGGGCAAGACCGCCAGCGTGCTTCGTGCGGTCGCCGACGAACTGGAGCTGTGAGTATGGCTGCTGCCCTCGAACTGGACACCGCCTGCGCGGATGCTGTCGAACTGGCCCGAGCAGCCGCGGTGCGGCGCGCAGGAGTTCTCGAGGTCGGCGAGCACGTGGGTGTGGTTCCCGAGGACACCCGTGTGGCCACCCACCTGTTCGCGTGTGTGCATCCCGGCTACCCCGGCTGGCAATGGTCGGTGACCGTAGCCAGGGCGTCTCGGGCGCGTGTCGTCACCGTCTCCGAGGTCACTTTGATGCCTGGAGAGGGTGCGCTGCTGGCCCCGGCCTGGGTGCCCTGGGTCGACCGGGTCGGACCTAAGGACCTCACTCCCGGCGTCCTGGCGCCGGCCCCGGTCGACGACTACCGGCTGGAACCCGGCTACACCGGCGGCGAGCATGCCGCGGACACCGACCCCGCAGAGGCCAGCCAGACCCGAGCACTGGTGGCCGAGCTGGGCCTCGGCCGCGAGCGTGTCCTTTCTCCTGCCGGACGTGAAGACGCCGCGGAGCGCTGGCTGGACGGTCCCGGTGGGCCGGACAACGCGATGGCCCAGCAGGCTCCGGCGCTGTGCCAGACGTGTGGCTTCTTCGTGGCGGTGCAGGGTGACCTGGGTCGCCTGTTCGGAGTGTGCACCAACGAGCTGTCGCCGTCCGACGGCTCAGTGGTGGCGAAGACGCACGGTTGCGGCGGTCACTCCGACGTGCCCGAGCCGAGCCGGGGCATCGAGTTGTCACTCCCGATCTGGGACACCATCAGCGTCGACGTGGGCCTTTTCGACTGAAGGCTCCGGCGAGTCGAACTGGCCGGCGTCCACCGTCGCCCGGCGCGCGGGTGCTGTGTCCGCGCCGTCCAAGGCTGCGGCCAACTCGCCTCGTCGGCGCCGCTGCCTGCGGAACAGGCCGAAGGCCAGCCCCAGCAGGCCGAGGACGAAACCGGTGATCGAGACGCCCAGGTACCAGCCCTTCCCGGCCACGTTCAGCTGCGGCAGCAGCCACCAGCAGACCAGGGCGCCGACGCCGAAGGCGACCGTCCCTGCGGTCACCACGGTCACCCCGTCCGCGTCGAGTGCGCGGACGGGCGCCTGCACCATCAGCGGGCGATGGTGGTGGCTGTTCTGGGTCACGGACACAACGATAGGCCTATCTGTGTGAGCCCTACCATTCGGCTATGGCGAACCCTGGCACTTCAACGGCAGCTCCTGCCCCAAATACCAATAAGGCCCTGGACCAGTGGTTCGAGCTCACCAAGCGTGGCTCGAACCTGGGACGTGAGGTCCGCGGCGGTCTGGTGACGTTCTTCACCATGGCCTACATCATCATCCTCAACCCGATCATCATCGGCACCCAGCCCGACGTTCAGGGCAACCTGATCACCGGTCAGCCGATTGCTGACGGCGGTGCGGCGATCGGTCTCTCGATGGCCATGGTCGCGGCGGCCACGGCGCTCATCGCCGGACTCATGACCATCCTGATGGGCGTCTACGGACGTTTCCCGATCGCGATCGCGACCGGACTTGGCCTGAACGCTCTGGTCGCCTTCACCATCGTGAAGCAGATGACCTGGCCGCAGGCGATGGGCCTGATCGTGTGGGAGGGCGTGCTCATCACCGTCCTTGTGCTCACCGGTTTCCGCAAAGCGATCTTCGACGCGGTGCCTCGGTCGATGCGCGCTGCGATCTCCGTCGGTATCGGCCTGTTCATCGCTTTCATCGGTCTCTTCGACTCGGGCATCGTGCGTCCCGGTAGCGGCACCCCGGTGCAGTTGGGCGTCTACGGCGCCCTGCTGGGCTGGCCAATCGCCATCTTCCTGATCGGCCTGCTGATCCTGGTCACCCTCTTCGTCCGCAAGGTGAAGGGCGCGATGCTGATCTCGATCCTGGCGGCCACCGTGATCGCGGTGATCGTGCAGGCGGTGCTCAACCTGCCGCTGATGAAGGACGCCACCGGAGCGGTGGTCAACCCGACCGGGTGGATCCAGAACCTGCCGGCCCTGACCACGGGGTTCACCATGCCGAACCTCGGGCTGCTCGGACGGGTCGACCTCTTCGGTGCCTTCACCACCGCCGCCGGGCCCGGGGCCGTCATCGGCATCCTGCTGCTGGTCTTCTCGCTGCTGCTGAGCGACTTCTTCGACACGATGGGCACGATCGTGGCCGTCGGCGCGGAGGGCGACATGCTCGAGGCGGACGGCAACCCGCCGCACACCCAGGAGATCCTGCTGGTCGACTCGGTCGCCGCGATCGCTGGTGGACTCGGTTCGGTTTCTTCCAACACGTCCTACATCGAGTCTGCGGCCGGTGTCGGCGACGGCGCGAGGACGGGCATCGCGTCCGTGGTCACCGGCGCCGCGTTCCTGCTGAGCCTCTTCCTGGCGCCGCTGGTGCAGCTCGTTCCCGCCGAGGCGGCGACCCCGGCGCTGTTCTTCGTCGGCTTCCTGATGATGGCCCAGGTCGTGCACGTGAACTGGGAGGACCCGGAGGAGGGCATCCCCGCGTTCCTGACCATCGTGCTGATGCCGTTCACCTACTCGATCACCGTGGGCATCGGCGCCGGCTTCATCGCCTACGCGCTGATCAAGATCATCCGTGGGAAGGCGAAGGAGGTACACACACTGCTCTACGTGGTGGCCGCTGCCTTCGTCCTGTACTTCGCCCAGGGAGTAATCACCAGCCTGCTCGGCTGACCGAAAAGGGGACGGTTCCTTAACCGTTCAGGTTTTCCACAGAACCGGCCGATTTCGGATTGAGCTTGTGGACAACTTGGATGGAAAAGGAACCGTCCCCTTTTCATTCATGGCGGACTGGTCGTTCACTCGTGGCGGAGGGCGGCGACCACGTCCAGGCGGGACGCGGAGCGGGCCGGGCCGAGAGCGGCCAGGGCACCGAACACCAGGCCGACCACCACTGTGGCCAGCAGGCCGGTCCAGGGGAATGCGTACGGCATCTGCCAGCCGACCGCGCTCATCGCGGCCACCAGGGCATAGCCAAGCCACAGGCCGGCGATCGCGCCGAAGCCGGTGCCGATCACGGCGAGCAGCAGCGACTCGGCCAGCACCATCCGCTTGATCTGACGACGGGTGGCGCCGACGGCCCGCAGCATGCCGATCTCGCGGGTGCGGGAGAGCACGCTGATCGCCAGGGTGTTCATCAGCGCCAGCAGGGACGGCAGCGCCAGCGCGGCCACCAGTACCTCGAAGATGATGATCGTCTGGTCGAAGGTGTTGAGCTGCTCGGCCCGCCAGGTCGACGACTCGTAGAGCCGGAACGCCGGGTAGTCGCCGATGATTCTGGACAGCTTCGCCTTGGTCGCATCCGGATCGGCGGACGGCGTCCGGTTGGCCATGATCAGCAGGTCGGCGGTGACGTTGAAGTCCTTCTCCAAGTACTCGTGCGAGGTGTACAGCGTGGACAGTTTCGCGTTCAGGTAATCGTTGCCGACCCCTGCCAGGTGGTAGGAGCGGGCGCCGTTGGGGGTGGCCAGGAGCACCTCCTGGCCAAGGACGAGATTGTGCTGCGCGGCGTAGATGCCGTTGGCGATCAGCCAGCGGCCGGTGCGCAACTGGTCGACGGCTGCGTCCGACGAACCCGCGTTCCAATCGAACGCCGCCACCTTGAGGTAGGCGTCGGGGTCGATCCCGATCACCTGCACGTCGGTGCCGTCCACCTTCGCCTGGGCCAGCCGCAGCGAGGACGCGGCCGCGATCCCGTCCGTCTCGGCGATGCGTGCGGCCAGCCGCGGCCCGGCCGCCACGTTGCCCTGGCCGAGGATGATCGACTGGGGAATCACGAGATAGTCCGCCGAGAGTGACCGGTCGAGGTAGCTGATGAAGCCCGCGAAGATCGAGGTCACCATGCTGATCATCGCCACGATGGACGCGAGCCCGAGCATCACCGCGGACACCGTCACCGCGCTGCGTCCCGGGTTGCGCTGCAGGTTGCTGCGCGCGATGGCGCCCTCGCTGGCGAAGAAGCGCTCCAGCGGACGGCCGGCCCAGTCCGCGATCGGGTTCACCACAGCGGGCGCGACCAGCGAGATGCCCACCAGGAAGACGACTGCGCCGAACCCGACAAGACCGGCCGACCCGCTGGTCAGCCCGAACAGGGACGCGACCAGCAGGCCTAGCCCCACCCACGCGCGTCGGCCGACCCGGCGCTCGAAGACCTCGCCGAGTTGCGGACGCATGGCCTCCATCGGGGTCACCCGGCCGGCGGCGCGGGCCGGCAGCACCGCCGCCAGCATGGTCACTCCCACCCCGAGGACGATGGCCTGGACCCAGGTACCCGGGGTGAACAGTGGTCCACCGATGGTGAAGTGCATGACTGAGGAAAAGATCGGCGCCATTGCCGCGAACAGTCCGGCGGCCATGGCCCAGCCTGCCGCGATGCCCAGCGCGGTGCCGACGACGCCCTGGCAGAGCGACTCGGTGAGGAGCAACCAGGTGATGCTGCGCCGGCTCATGCCGATGGCCCGCAGCATGCCGATGTCACGGCGGCGCTCCGCGACCACGGTGCGGAAGCTGTTCAGGATGATGAAACCGGCGGTGGCAAGGGCGAACACGCCGAACATCGAGAAGGCGAACTGGCCGACCTGCAGCGAGGCGAGCAGGCTCGACTCGGTGGAAAGGCCGCCCACCTGGAAGTCCGGCCCCAGTGCGGCGCTGATCGCCGCCTCGGTGGCCGCGCGGTCGGCGTCGGGGGTGAACACCGCCTCCACCTGGGTGATTTGGTCGCCCAGCCCGAGCAACTGCTGCGCGGCGCCCAGGGTCATGAAGACCTGTTCGGAGCCCGGCAACGTGGCATCGCCCAGTAGCCCGACCACCTGGAACCGTGCCGTGCCCCCGGCGGCGGGCAGGACGAGTTCGCTGCCGGTGTCAAGGCTGAGTTCCGCGGCGAGGTCGGTGTTGAGGACAACGGCCAGCCGGTCCTCGTTGACCAGCATCCGACCGTCCGCCACCGGGAAGTCGCGGACGGCGGTCGCCGTCGGCACGTCGAGCCCTACCACGATGAGCTGGGCGAGAGCGTCCGCAGGTGCGTCCGCGCTGCGGGGCAGCGGGACGGTGCGCTGCACCCCAGGGCTCGCGGTGGCCACCTGGGGGACGGTGAGCAGGCGGTCGACCACATCGGTGCGGAAGGGTTGGTTGTAGGCACTGGTGACGGTGAGGTCCACCTTGCCCGCGGCCGAGCGCAGGTTGTGGGTGAACGCCTCGGTCATCGCCGGCAGGATGCCGTTCAGCCCGAAAGTCAGCATCACCCCGAAGACCACCGCGAGGGTGGTCAGCAGTGAGCGCAGCCCGCGTCCGCGCAGGTAGCGCCAAGCCAGGGTGAGGTTCAGGTTCACAGCAGGCCGGCCCTTTCCAGCGCCTGTCTGGGGCCTTCCGGGGTGCCGTCGAGGTCGAGGTCGTCGATGATGCGGCCGTCCCGCATCAGCACGAGGCGCTCGGCGTAGCTGGCGATCCGGGGGTCGTGGGTGACCATCAACACCGAGCGGCCGTAGGTCGAGCTCACTTGGCGCAGCAGTTCGCCGATCTCGGCGCCGGAGCGGGAGTCGAGGTTCCCGGTGGGTTCGTCGGCGAGGATCAGCGCGGGCTCGGTCGACAGTGCCCGCGCGATCGCGACCCGCTGCTGCTGACCGCCGGAGAGTTGGTCCGGACGGCTGTGCAGCCGATCGCCCAGCCCCACCCGCTCCAGCCAGGTGGTTGCGCGGGTCTCGGCGTCGCGCGCCCCGTCCAACCTCAACGGCAGGGACGCGTTCTCGACCGCGTCGAGCACCGGGATCAGGTTGAAGAACTGGAACACGAAGCCGATCCGGCGCCGGCGCAGTTCGGTGAGGTCGTCGTCGGGCAGGTCGCCGAGTTCGGCGCCGTCGATGCTGATCGTGCCCGCGGTCGGGGTGTCCAGTCCGCCGAGCAGGTTCAGCAGCGTCGACTTGCCGCAGCCCGACGGTCCCATCACGCTCACGAACTCACCGGCGGCGACCCGCAGGTCGACGGCGTCCAGCGCGGTCACCTGGGCCGCCCCGGCACCGTAGATCTTGGTCAGTCCGGCGATCTCCACGATCGGCGGACGCGGTTCGCCGCTCACTTGACGCGCACCTGCTGGCCGTCGGTCAGCGCCGCCGCACCGGTGGTGACCACGCGGTCGCCTGCCGAAAGCCCGGAGAGGATCTGGAGGGACGCGTCGGTGGTCACACCGACCGTGACCTCGCGGGCGTGGACGATCGAGTCGTCACCGACCACGAACACCGTCCGGGCGGTGCCACGGGTCTGGACGGCGGCGACCGGCACGACCAGCGCGTCCGGTATCGATTCGGTGGCCAGTTCGACCGAGCCGCTCATCCCGCTGAGCGCACGGGTGTCCCCGGTCTCGATCGCCACCTCCACCTCGAAGGCGACGCTGCCGGTGCTGGTGGTCTCGGCATCGCCATGCACCCTGGTCACCTTGCCGACGAACGGTTGCTCGAACGCGTCCAGGGTGACGGTTGCGGTCTGGTCCTTCGCCACGCCGGCGATGTCGGTCTCGTTGACCAGGGCCCGGAACTCGAGCTGCGCAGGGTCGGTGACGGTGAAGACCGGCACTCCCGGGGTCACTCCCGAACCCTTCTCCACGGTTCCGTGGAAGGTGACCGTGCCGTTGAACGGAGCGGCGAGCTCAGCCTTGTCGAGGTTCGCCTGGGCGAGATCTAGGGCTCGTTCGGCGGCCTTGGCCGCGTCCTTCGCCGCCGTGCGGGCCAGCCCGACGCGCGCCGCGACGGAGAGCTGGTGCAGACCTGACTCGGCTGCCTTGAGCGCCGCATTCGCGGTGCTCTTGGCGGTCTTGAGGTTGCGCAGGGTGGAGCTCATCCTCGCGCGCTCGGCTTTGCTCGCGTCCCGGTAGTCGTCGAGGTAGGCGGCGTAGTTCTTCGCGGCGGTGGACACTTGCGAGCGGGCGGCGGTGAGGGCCGCGTTCCCCGCCGAGCGGTCGATTGCCGCGGGCACGCCGCGGTTCACCGCGTCGAGTTGGGCGCCGGCGGCCGAAACTGCGGCTTTCGCTTGGGCGACCGCGAGCTTCAGCGTCCCGGTGGACAGGGTGGCGAGGGTGTCGCCTTTGGCGACGGTGTCGCCGTCCGCCACTTCGAGCTTGGCGATCGTGCCGGCCACGGGGGCGTACACCCCGGACGTGTGGGCCGCGGCCAGGCTCCCGGACGCGCTGACCGTGGCGGTCAGTTCGGCACGTTCGACCACGGCCGTGCCCACTTCGGGACGGCTGTTGGCCACTGAGTAGGCGTAGCCGCCGCCGAGGGCGACGACCGCTGCGGCCACGATCCCGGTGGTGACGAGGGTCTTGCGCTTCATTCCTTGGTCCTATCCAGCTTCGGATGTAGTTGTTCGATCGCGGCGATCAGTCCCGTAGGGACGGGGATCGAGTAGGTCCCGTCCGGCACGCCGAGAATGCGTTCCTGCGCCTGGGTGATCGCGGCCGAGCCGGCGGCCAGCACTGCCGCGAACTCCGCGGCGTCCGCCGTCCTGAGCGCCCGGTTCCACAGGTGGTCGGCGGCGTCGAACCACAAGAGCAGCACCAGGTCGGTCGCCGAGCCTGCATCGGCGGCCCGGATCGAGCCGTCGTCGAGCCCGTCCTGGATCACCGGGGTGAGTACGCTCCGGGCCCGCTCGCGCCAGGCGTCGTACAGCCGGTGCCGAAGGGCGAAGTTCTCGTCGCGATAGAGGAAGGACGCGAACCCGATGTCGGCCTGGCTGGACTTGTAGCTCGCCGCTGCGTTCATCAGCCCGCCGAGGCGCTGCGCGCCACTGCCCTGGACGTCGACCAGCGCGTCGGTGAGGTGGTTGAACAGCGAGTCGCCGAAACGGCCGACCAGCTGCCCCTGCAGGTCCGACTTGGAGGTGAAGTAGTGGTAGAACGTGCCCTTCGCCACGCCCGCTGACGCAGTAACCTGCTCGACGCTCATGCCTTCGAAGCCATGGCTGCGACACAGCGCGAAGGCGACGTCGAGCAGTTCCTCCCGACGGACGAGGGGGTGCTTGGTCACCCTGGGCATGGCGCCTCCTGAAATTCTGCCTTGAGTGTGGATTCACGCACCGCGGACGGTGTACGTAGCCGCACTCAACGTGGCTCGGTTTGACTGACCGACCGTCGGTCAGTCTACTCCTCAGCGAGCAGCGTGCGGGGAGTTTGAGCGAGTCGACGAGCGGCTTACGGGGATCCGGGGCCGATTGAGCGGGATGTGTCCCGTCCGGGTTCAGGAGCGCAGGATCGCGACCAGGTCGGGCGGTTGTCGTCCGGCATCGGCGGCCTGGACGGCCCAACCGGGGAACGCGTCCAGCCAGGTGAGCAGCCCGCGCACGAGCGGCTGATGAACTGGTTCGAGGGCGTCCAGGGCGGGGCGCCACGCGTCCGCGACTTCGAGGGTCTGCTGGTGCGCGACGTAGCCGGCGGCGATTCCCGGTGCGGGTCGAAGGGCCAGTCCCAGGTCGTTGCGGATCAGGTCGGCGACGCCGTAGCGGGATGGCACGCCGGCCCGCGCCAGATCGAAGTCGAGAGCGGACAGGGCGTCGGCGCCCAGCTCGGTGCCGATCTGGCCCCAGCTCAGTTCGCCCAGCCAGCGTTCGAGCAGCACCCACGCCGCGGTCAGCCGGTGCGGCGGTACGAAATGGCCGGCCAGCAGGTTGGCCACGTCCGTGCCGGTCGGCACGCCCGGACGCACCACCGCGGCGTCCGGTTGGCGGCCGAATACTGGGCCGAGTTTGCCGAGGAGGCCCTGGGTGGGCGTCCGCATTCCATTGCCGAACTCCCTGGCGGCGACGGCGCGCAGCCGGGCCGCGAGTTCCGGCGGCGCTCCGAAGATGTCGCGAACCTCAGCGATCGCGATGGCGAAGAGGTGCACCGACCCCATGCGGCCACTGTAGTTCAGCGTTGCCGGCCATGGTCGGACAAGTCGTTCGTGCCGTCGCCGCGGCATAGATTGGTGCCCGTGAGTCCTCGTTCCCGCCGGCTGATCGTTACCGGTTCGCTGGTCGTGCTGATCGCGCTGGTGATCGTGGGAACGCTGCTCGGCCTGGGCCGGTAGGCTCCGCCTCATGATCGTGGAGGCGCGTCGTGTCGTAGGTGGCTTGTTGGCGGCCTTCTTGTTCACTCTCGGGGGCTCGGCGCTACCAGCGGTCGCCGACACCCCGACCCCGGCTCCGGTGAGCACTGCGTCCCCAACCGCAACGAGCACCGCGAGTGCTGACGATGCCGCCGATGTGGTCCCGGACAACTCAGGCTTGGTCTGGGCGCTCGGCGGGGCCGGTGCCCTGGCCGTCCTGGCCAGCGCGGTGGTCTTCCTGCGAAAGAGCTGAACCCGAGCCCGGCTCGATCGCGGCTCGGCCATCAGGCTAGTTCGTTGAGTTCGATCGGCACCTTGCGGAAGAGGGCGCCGAACTCGGCCAGCACCCGCGCGTTCGGGTCAGGCACTCCGAACGGTCCCAGTCGCCGCAGCGTCGAGTTGCGCAGTTCGGCGAGCTCCGGCAGAGCGAGGACGGACGCCACCGCCGCCCCGTCGCCGCCGAGCGCCAGCGCGTCCAGCCTGCCGAGTTCTGGCAGCAGGAGGTCCGCTGCGTCGCGTCCGGCTGCCTCGAACGAGCGGTCTGCCTGGTTCGCGCGGCGACGGGCATAGCGCTGCTGCGACCAGCCGCCCGCCTTGGTGCGTCCCTGCACGTAGTGGCTGCCGTGGCGTCCGGCGACGAGACGCTCGCCCTCGAACACTCCGACCGCGTGCGCCTTGCGTCGGACGATCAGCGCGCCCACCCGATACGGCCGGTTGGTCAGGGCGACCACAGCCGCCAGCGGATCGGCGACCAAGGGGTCGTCGGACGGGATCGAGCCCCAGACGAGACGGACGCGAGCCGCGGCTCCGTCCGCAGCGTGCAGGGTGAGCCATTCCTCGCCCAGCTCGGCCTCGGTGGCCCCGTGCCGCTCGGCGAAACCCGCCAGCCAACCGGACAGGCGAACCGGCGCGACGCCCACCGTACGGGGCCACGGGGTCGCGATCATGGCTATAGTCTGGCCTCAATCGCAGAGGAGGATGATGAGCGACCTCATCGACACCACCGAGATGTACCTGCGAACCATCTACGAGCTCGGGGAGGAAGGCGTTCCACCGCTGCGGGCGCGGATCGCCGAACGACTCAAGCAGAGTGGGCCGACCGTCTCGCAGACGGTGGCCCGGATGGAACGCGATGGGCTGGTCTCGGTGCACCCGGATCGGCATCTCGTGCTGTCCGCGCACGGGCTCGAATTGGCCACCCGGGTGATGCGTAGGCACCGGCTCGCCGAGCGGCTGCTGACGGACGTGATCGGCCTGGAGTGGCCCCTCGTCCACGAGGAGGCCTGCCGCTGGGAGCACGTCATCTCCACCGATGTCGAGCGGCGATTGGTCGCGATCCTCGACCACCCGGTCAGCTCGCCCTACGGCAACCCGATCCCTGCGCTCGAGGAACTCGACGTCGACCCGGCACCGGAGACCTTCCTGGACGGCACCGAACTGCTGTCGCTGCGGCTGGCCGACGGCCAGGTTCACGATGTGGTCGTGCGGCGGATGAGTGAGTCGATCCAGGCTGATCCGCGGTTGCTCGCGGCGCTGTCGAAGGCAGGCTGCCTGCCAGGCGTCCCGGTACGGGCATCGATCGTCAGCAAGAGCCTGTTGCTCGGCACCCAGGACGAGGTGATCGTGCCCGCAGCGATCGCCGAGCACCTGTTCGTCGCTGCCGAATAGCTGCGTAGCCCGGAGGCAGGCAGGGAATAGCGGGTTGCGGCAGGGCGTTCTTCCCACGTACCCGATCGTGAGGATTGCCAATGGCCACCATCGCCCTGACCGAAGCCGAGTTCGGTAGCACCGTCACCGAGAACGGCATCGTCTTTGTCGACTTCTGGGCGGCTTGGTGCGGCCCCTGCCGCATGTTCGCGCCGGTCTTCGACGCCGCCTCTGAAGCGCACCCGGACGCGGTGTTCGCCAAGGTGGACACCGATGACCAGCGCGGCTTGGCCGGCGGTCTGGAGATCAGTTCGATCCCGACCCTGATGGCCTTCCGCGACGGCTACCTCGTCTATCGCGAGGCCGGCGCTCTCAACAAGACCCAGTTCGAGAACCTCGTCCAGCAGGTCAAGGGCCTCGACATGGACAAGCTCAAGGCCGAAGCCGAAGCCGCCAAGAACGCCTGAACAAGAAGGGGACGGTTCCTTTTCCGTTCAAGTTGAAGCTTCAACTTGAACGGAAAAGGAACCGTCCCCTATTCGTTCACGGTGTGATCAGCGGCCGATGCCGGACGCGATGATGCCGGTGACGATCACTGAGGTGATGGTCACCGTGGAGAAGCCGGCGACGATCATCTTCGGCAGGATTGCGCCCTCGATGGCTGCGACTTCCTCCGGGGTCTCGCCGGCGCCCTTTGCTGCCTCCTGGGAGAGGATCATCGTCCCGGGGAAGCCGTAGAGCGAGGTGAGCCCGATCGCGATCGACATCGGGATGCTGTAGCCGAGCAGCTTGCCGACCACGCCGGCGAACAGCGCGATCCCGATCAGGCCGAACACGAAGACCAGCAGCAGCGGCCAGGCCAGCGCGAGCAGGTCGGCCGGACGCAGGGTGGCCAGCGGGCCGAACACCATGATCAGGATGGCCAGCATCATCAGGCCGAACGCGTCGATCCCGGAGAGTACGGACGGCTTGAACACGCCGGTGGCGCGCAGCGTGATGCCGAAGATCAGGGCGACCACGAAGGTGTTCATTACTCCGTTGGTGAGGTTGCTGATGCCGATGGCGGCAAGCACGACCAGACCCACGCAGAACAGCGTGCCCGGCGTGGTGCGCAGGAAGTCCGGCAGCATGCCCTTGGACTGCTCCTGGTTCTCGGCCACGGCCACCGACTCCAGGCGTCCGGCGCGGTACTCGTCCTTCAGCCGGGCGGCCTCCTTGCGCAGGATGATCGAGGTGAGCGGGAAGCCGATCAGACCCTGCAGCGCCGCGATCAGCACCGGGAAGGCGGCCACGGTGGTCAGGCCGACGCCGAGAGCGGCCTCCTGGACCATCAGGACGGAGATGGTGCCTCCGGACAGCGCACCGATGCCCGCGATCATGAAGTCCCTACCGGTCGCGACAAGATCCCCGTAGTCGTTGATCCGCGGCGTGCCGCCACCGAAGATCATGGTGCCCACCCAGAGCAGCACCCCGATTCCGATCACCGTGGCGATGCCGATCAGCAGGGTCTTCCACTGCTTCTTGAAGTCGTCCAGGCTGATCACGGTGCCCAGGTGCACGATGATGAACCCGACCACGACGCCGGCAAGACCGAGCAGCGAGGACGCGGTCAGCAGGTCGGGCGGGAACAGCCCGGTCATGAACCCGACCAGGAAGATCAGCGAGGCGACGAACAGGCTGGAGAGCAGCGAGGCCGTCTTCTTCGCCACCCAATCGCTGATCGTCCAGACCAGCATGACCACCACGAAGGCGAGTACGGGGTTCATTCGCTGCTCCTAGCGCGTTTCGGGTTGTGAGTTCATTGTCCGGCCTGCTCGATCCCAGTGCCGGTGATTTCGGACGGTGATTCGCCGGCGGGTCGTCCAGCGGAAGCGGCGTTCGGGTGGAACCGGGACAGCAATACCACCCCTGCGCCGGCGATCATGGCGAACAGCAGCATCAGCAGCGCAGCGCCGGGGGTGATGTTCACGCCCTCGCCGAGCACGGCGATCCCGAACGCCACACCCGCCACCGGGCCAGCCGCATTCAGCGTCCCGACCACGATCTCGGCCGGACCGGACGCGTAGCCCTGCTGGATCCACATGCCCGCCAGGACGGCCCCGGCGACGATGGACGCCGCCAGGAACCAGAACGTCGGTGAGCCCAACCACTCCCGGGTCGTGGTGTAGTGCCCGATGGCCTTCACCACGCCCGACTCGGCGCCGTAGATGATCGCGGCCGCGCCCGACCAGGCCAGGCAGCGCCAGGCCAGCGGGCCACGGGCGCCGCCCAGGGCGAAGAGCCCGGCTACGGCGAAGCCCGCCAGGGTTCCGGTCACCAGATAGGTGTCGTTGAGGATCGGGTAGGGCGAGGCATGGCTGATCGCCACCCAGGCGAAAGCGGCAGTGCCGGCGACGGTGAGCGCGGTCGCGCCCCACATCACCGGGGTTATCCGGGCCCGGTGCACCCGGGCCGCGAGCAGGATCGTCCAGGGCACGGCGAGCACCCCGATCGGCTGCACCACGGTGACCGGGGCCAGCAGCAGCGCGGCCATCTGCACCACCGCGCCGGTGCCGGCGAGCACCAGCCCACCGAGCCAGCGAGGGTTGCGGATCACGGCCAGCAATTGGCCGCCGCTGAGCTTGGCGCCGGGCTCGGGCGCCGCTTCGTCCGCCACGGCGGTGTGCTGCACCACAGAGGAGATCGCGAGGATCACCGACGCGATCACCGTCAGCACGACGGCAAGGGGAATGTTCTGGTTCACGATGCCTTTCAGAACGGCCAGACGAAGGGCACCCAGAACACCGCTACCAGGACGAACAGCACCAGCAGCGGCAGCCCGAGCTTCCAGTAGTCGGTGAACCGGTAGTCACCGGGCTCCATCACCATGGTGTTGGCGGCGGTGGCCACCGGGGTGAGGAAGGAGGCCGCGCCGGAGACGGTGAGCGCCATCATGAACGGCAACACAGAAACGCTCAGGTCGGCCGCGAGCACGACCCCGATCGGGGCCATGATCAGCACGGTCGCGGTGTTCGAGATGAGTTGGCCAAGCACGACCGTGAGCACGCACAGGGCCAGCAGGGCGAGCCGGGGAGACGTGCCACCGATAGTCTCCAGCAGCCCCTTTGCGATCAGGTCGGCGGTGCCGGTGGAGATGAACGCGGTCGACAGCGGGATCATGCCGGCGACCAGCACCACCGTCGTCCACGAGATCGCCCAGTAGGCCTGGGTCGGGGTGAGTACCCCGGTGAGCACGATCGCGCAGGCCGCCAGCAGGCCGGCGATCGCGGCCGGCACCGCCCCGGTGGCCAGCAGCACGACCATGGCGGCCAGGATGACGATCGCCCGCTTGGCGCCGACGCCCAAGGGGACCGCACGACGCATCTCGGTGGGGTCGTCGACCACGAGCACGTCTGGCCCGGCAGTGTGCTCGGCGAGGTGATCCCAATCGCCGCGCACCAGCAGGGTGTCGCCCACCTGGAGCCGAGAGTCCGGGCCGAGGTCCTCACCCGCTCGCTGCAGCCCGAGCACCACGAGGTCGCCGCTGGGCGTGCACATGCCGGGAAAGAGGTGGGCGCCGACTAGTTCGGAGCGGGGTGGGATGACCACCTCGGTGAAGCCCTTGCGGACGCCGACCAACTCGGTGCCCTCGGGCAGCGCGTACTGCTCGCGCAGCACGCGGGCGTGCCGGCTGAGGTCGGGGGTGAGCACGGACGGCGTCCGGTGCGGCAGGAGTCTGTTGCCCAACACCGCGATGATCGCGATGGTGCCCACCACCAGCGGAAGGCCGGCCAGGCCGAACTCGAAGAAGGTGAACGGACGGGCGCCGGCTTCGGCTGCGGCCTCGCTGACGATGATGTTCACCGGGGTGCCGGTGAGCGCGAGCATCGAACCCGCGTGCGCGGAGAAGGCCAGCGGCATCAGCAGTTGGCTCGGGGCGATACCGACCCGGACGGCGACGACCACGACCACGGGGATCAGTGCCGCGACCGCGCCGTTGACGCTGATCAGGGCGGTCAGCCCGGCCACCAGCAGGCAGATCACCACCAGCAGGGGAGTGCGTTTGGTGCCGCCGCGGGTGATCACCTGTTGTCCGGCCCAGGCCGTGACGCCGGTGGAGTCGAGAGCCTCGCTGACCACGAACAGGGTGGCGATGAAGATCACCGTCGGGTCGCCGAATCCGGCGAGCGACTGGTTCAGGGTGAGTACTCCGGTGGCCCACAACAGGCCGGCCACGCCGAGGGCGACGATCCCGATCGGCACCTTGTTCGACATGAAGGCGACCACCGCCACCACCAGGATGGCCAGTGTGATGGCTACGGGATTCACGTGGCACACCCTAACCTGTCGCAACCTCGGTGGCCGAGCCCTCGCCGGGACTAGGCTCGGTGCCAAATCCAGCCGTGAAGGAGCCTGCCGTGACCCGAAGCCCGAACAAGCTGATCCCTGCCGACTTCACCCCCGTCCCATCGCTGGCCGTGGCCACCGAGGTGACCGCGGTGATCGACTTCGCGTCCGGCCTCGACGCGGTGGCGCTGTTCGTGGCCGCCGAGGGTGACCTGCCGGACGCGATCGGGCTGGATCGGGACGCGTTGGCCGCGGCGGGCTTTTCCGCCGAGCCGGGCACCAGTCTGGTCGTGGCGCAGGCCGGGCACCCCCTGGTGCTGGTGGGTGTGGGCAAGCCGGAAGAACTGGACGCAGCCAAGCTGCGCGACGCCGCCGCTGCCGCCGCGCGCGCCACGGCCAAGAAGGGCGGACGGATCGGCATCGAGGCTCCGGCGCTGGGGCTGGCGGCCGACGAGGTCGGACAGCTGCTCACCGAAGGTGCGCTGCTGGCTCGCTACCGCTACTCGATCCTCAAGGCCGAGGCAGGACAGGTGCCGCTGGCCGAACTGCAGCTGAAGGTCGCCGGTGCGGATGCGTCCGAGCTCGCCAAGGGCATCGCGACCGCCCAGGTCTCGGTGCGGGCCACCGCGATCGCACGTGACCTGGCGAACACCCCGCCCGGGCACCTGACGGCGACCGACCTTGCCGACGTGGCTGTGGAACTCGGTGCCGAGTATGGCTTCGAGGTGGAGTCGTTCGACAAGGCGCAGCTGATCGAGATGGGTTGCGGCGGAATTCTCGGCGTGAATGCCGGCAGCGCGGAGGAGCCGCGGCTGATCCTGCTCACCTACACCCCGTCCGGCGATCCGGCCGGGCACCTCGGCCTGGTGGGCAAGGGCATCATGTACGACTCGGGAGGCATCAGCCTGAAGCCGTCCGACCCCATGCACCTGCTGATGAAGATGGACATGG
>DAORUI010000034.1:0-22432 GCA_035433085.1 Propionicimonas sp.
GGTCGTGCAGCACCTCGTACGCCTCGCCGATCTCCTTGAACTTCTCGGCGGCATCGGGGGCGTCGGCCACGTCCGGGTGGTACTTCATCGCCAGGCGCCGGTAGGCCTTCTTGATCTGCTCGTTGGTTGCATCCCGGGGAACACCGAGCACCTCGTAGTAGTCAGAACTCACGCATCATCCTTCTAGGAACCGGCCGACGTAACGGGCGACCGCCCGAACCGCGGCCATCGTGGAGGGATAGTCCATCCGGGTGGGACCGACCACCCCGAGCGTCGCCCAGGCGTCCGGGTTCGCACCATAGGCGCTGGCGACCACCGAAGTCGAGCGCAAGGGCTCGTAGGAATTCTCATGGCCGATGCGGACTGTGACATCGCCGCTCGCGGTCGCCTCGCCGAGCAGGCGCAGCAGCACCACCTGCTCCTCAAGAGCCTCCAGCACCGGGCGGACGGTGGTCTCGTACTGGTCGGAGAACCGGGTCAGATTCGGGACACCGCCGACGACCACCCTGGTCGTGGGGTCGTTCGAGATCAGTTCGAGCAGCACGGCGATCACCACTGTGCCCAGCGGGCGGACTTCGGGCGGGAGCTCGTCCAGGAGGCGGGACGCCCGCTCGATCGCCTGGGCCGGGACCAGGCCGACGAGGGTGGCGTTCAGGCGTCCGCGCAGGCCGGCGACGACCGCGTCCGGCGTGCCACCGAGATCGACACCGTGCTGCTCTACCCGTCCAGACGAGCTGACCACGATCAGCACCCCCCGCTCGGGCGTAAGGGTGACGATCTCGATATGCCGGATCGTGGCGCTCGAAAGCACCGGGTACTGAACGATCGCCACCTGTTGCGTGATCTGGGCGAGCAGGCGGACGGTGCGGCGCACGACGTCGTCCACGTCGAGGGCGCCGGCCATGAAGGTCTCGATGGCGCGGCGTTCGGCCGAAGACAGTGGCTTGACCGCACCGAGACGGTCCACGAACAGGCGATACCCCTTGTCCGTGGGGATTCGTCCGGCACTGGTGTGGGGCTGGGTGATGTACCCCTCCTCCTCCAGTACAGCCATGTCGTTGCGCACGGTCGCAGGCGAGACGTCGAGCTGGTAGCGCTCGACCAGAGCGCGCGATCCCACGGGTTCGCGCATCGAGACATAGTCGGTGACGATGGCGCGCAGGATGCGCAGCTTGCGGTCGTCGAGCAAGGTCACCCTCCCGTCTGCTGGCACTCTCAATGGCGGAGTGCCAGTCTAGCCCAGCAGCCGGTTAGGCTTCTCGGCATGGTGCAGTTCAATCTCGGCGAGTTCGAACCGGTCGCGGACCAGGTGTTGGTGGCCGTCGCGGAACCCGCGGGGGTGAACATCGGACTGGTGATCGGGCCCAAGGGCTGCCTGGTGATCGACACCGGGTCTTCGCCGGCGCAGGGTGCTTCGATCCGGCGCGCGGCCGAACGAGCCGCCGGCGTGCCGGTGGCTGCCGTGCTGGTCACGCACTGGCACTACGACCACCTGTTCGGCTTGGCTGCGTTCACCGACGTGCCCAGCTATGCGCACGACACCGTCCCGGGATGGCTCTCCAGCCCGCAATGCCGGGAGGCCGCCCACGGCCTGGGCGTCGAAGTCCCCGACCTGGTCGCGCCGAATCGGACGTTCTCCCTCGCTCGGGTGATCGACCTCGGCGGACGGCGGGTCGAGACCGTCCATTTCGGCCGCGGGCACACCGACGGCGATGTGGTCGCCATTGTTCCGGATGCGGGCGTGATCTTCTCCGGCGACCTGCTGGAGTCAGCCGGCCCGCCCGATTTCGGCGACGACTGCCACCTCAAGGAATGGCCCAGCGCGGTGGACGGCATCCTCGGACTGGTCGCGGAGAACACGATCATCGTGCCCGGCCACGGCGCTCCCATGGACCGGCTGGCCGCCTTCACCCAGAGGGCGGAGATCTCTGCCCTCTGGGGTCAGGTCGAGCACCTGATCGCACGCGGGGTGCGTCTGTCAGACGCCTATTCCGAAGGCGAGTGGCCCTTCGACGAGCACACGGTCGTTGGTGTGCTGCCGATGCTCTACGGCCAGTTCGCCGCCGCCGGCATCACCCCGAGGACGCAACTGCCGCTCGCGTAGGGTTCCTACGATCCCTGAGCTTGGCGACCGATCCCTGAGCTTGACGAAGGGCGACAAGAAGGGGCTTCGTCAGGCTCAGCCAGCGTCAGACCCAAAGGGCTTCGTCAGGCTCAGCCAGCGTCACTCACATCGGGCTCAGCCAGCATCACTGCGCTGTCGGCTATCCGCCTCCGCCGGCCTTGCGGCGGAACATGCCGCCACCGCCCTGGCGCCCGCGCTCAGCGGGACCCTTCTCCTTGGAGTGGTGACCGTTACCGCCGGCACCCCCGTCCGGCCCCTGCTGCTTGCGCTCCAGCGCTTCACGCATCTTGGCTTTCAGGTCATCGTTGTCTTGCTCGGGCATGGCAGCTCCTCCGGTGTCACCGCCACTCTGCCACCCCCGAGCCGGAGCGTCGAGCGGACGCCAGGGGTGTCAGTCGCCGAAAAGAGCGTCCCGTGCCGTCTGCCAGAGTTGCGGAGTGGCTGCGGAGAGCAGTCGGCGTCCGATCACCCCGGCGTGGTAGTCCACTCCGGTGTCGGTGGCGATACGCCCGCCGAGCTCAGTGGCCATCAACCCTCCGGCCAAGTGGTCCCACGGAAACATCGAGCGGTAGCTGAGGAAGTCGACCTCGCCCTCGATGAGTTTCGGGTAGTCGATCCCGCACGAGCCCCAGGAACGGACCACCTCGACCTCGGCCCCCTCCTCCCCGGGCACCGGCAGGTAGGTCGCACCTAGCGCCACGCTTCGCGGGCTGGGTGGCGGCGGCGACAATTGCTGACCGTTGCGGGTCACCCCAGAGCCGCGTTCGGTGACGTACAGGCGCTGGTGCACGGGCTGCCAGATCCAGCCTCGGGTGGTGACTCCGCCGCACACTTCAGCGAGGATCACGGCGAAGTCGGCCCGTCCGCGGGCGAAGTTGCGGGTACCGTCCACCGGGTCGATCACCCAAGCGTGTGCGGCCGTCGGCAGGTCGTCGAGGCAGCCGGGGTCGGTGAACACACCCTCCTCACCGACGATCAGTGCGTCCGGGTCGGCGCGCAGGAGGATGCGGCCGAGTTCGAGTTCGGCCTCGCGGTCGGCGACGGTGACCAGGTCGCCGGGACCCTTCTCGTGGATGTCGGCCGAGCCAAGGGAGCCGAACCTGGGCAGGATCAGCCGGTCGGCCACATCGGCGAGGAGGTCGGATACCTGATCGGTCTGCACTGCGACGCTCCTGACGGGCTGAGGAAGGGAAAGCCACCTCAGGCTAGCCATCCAACCGGGTGCCACCGGCCAGCGTCCGTTTTCTGCAAGCCGTCGCGCGCGGAGCTCAAGCGGTGACGAAGTCGATCAGGCGTTCCACTTCGCGGGGCAATGCCGGATCGAGGTCGTTCCAGTCGCGCACCCGTCCGAGGATCCACTGCCAGGTTGCGGCGATGTCGGCCTGGTTCCGCGCTGGCCGCCCCAGCGCGGCGCTGATTCCGGTCTTCCATTCCACGCGGCGGGAGACGGACGGCCACGCGTCCAACCCGACCCGCTCGGGCCGGACCGCCTGCCAGATATCGATGAAGGGGTGCCCGGTGACCAGCACGTGTGCGGAATCCAGACCGGCAACGATGCGCGATTCCTTGGTGCCGGCGACCAGGTGGTCCACCAGGACGCCGAGCCGCCGTCCGTGCCCGGGCTGGAACTCCGCGACGATGCCGACGAGGTCGTCGATGCCACCCAGGTACTCGACCACGACGCCCACGTGGCGCAGGTCGTCGCCCCAGATCTTCTCCACCAGTTCGGCGTCGTGTCGTCCCTCGACGTAGATCCGCGACTCCAGTGCGACCTTGGCCGCCGTCGGCGTACCGATCCGAGAGCCGGACGCGGTGTGCGTGGGCCCCTGTGGACGCGCCACCTTGGGCGCGACCAGACTCACCGGCTTACCGTCCAGCCAGAAGCCGGGTCCGAACGGGAAGCTGCGGCGCTTACCGCGACGGTCCTCAAGAACCACCAGCCCGTTCTCCCAACGCACGATGGCGCCGCAGAAGCCGGACGTCGGGTCCTCCACCACCATGCCCACCGCAACCGGGGTCTCCACGGTGACCGGCTTGTTGGCCCGCTGCCACCCAGCCTGAAGCACGTCGTCGGAATAGCGCACCCGGCCACGATAGGCAGAATGCCCGCCTGAACGAAGCGTCCGCGCCGCCAGCCGCACAGCGGGAACGATTGGGATGAACGCGTCTCCGAGGCGAGCGGGTCAGTCGACGCCAAGGTAGGTGCGCTTGACGCGGTCGTCGCCAAGGAGGTTGCGGCCGGTGTCGGAGAACATGATCTGGCCCACTTCGAGCACGTAGCCGCGATCGGCCAGGGAGAGCGCGGCCTGGGCGTTCTGCTCGACCAGGAGGATCGTGACGCCTTGGGACTGCAGATCGCGGATCGTGGTCATCACCTGCATCGTCATGATCGGCGAGAGGCCCATGGACGGCTCGTCGAGCATGAGCAGCTTGGGCTGGCTCATCAGCGCACGGCCGATGGCGAGCATCTGCTGCTCGCCGCCGGAGAACAGGCCGGCCGGCTGATGCCGGCGCTCCCCCAGCACCTCGAACATCTCGTAGATGCGGCCAAGATCGCGCTTGACCCCGTCCGAGTCCTTGCGGGAGTAGGCCCCGAGCTTGAGGTTCTCCTCGACGGTCATCTGCCGGAACAGCCGCCGGCCCTCCGGCGACTGGGCGATGCCGCGCTCGACCACCTTGTGCGCCGGGATCCCGTCCAGACGTTTGCCCTCGAACCAGATCTCGCCGGAGACCGGAGTGATCAGCCCGGAGATCGTGCGCAGGGTGGTCGACTTGCCGGCTCCGTTGGTGCCGAGCAGGGTCACCACCTGGCCCTGCTCCACCGTGAAGGAGATACCCTTCACGGCCTTCACCCGGCCGTACGCGACCACGAGGTCCTTGACCTCAAGCATCGCTGCCCCCCTCTCCGGGCTTCGGCCCGGGCTGCTGCGCCGGACCGTCCAGACCGGGCGGCGGAGTGCCGATGTAGGCCTCGATGACGCGCGGATCGTTCTGCACCACACTCCCGGGGCCTTCGACCAGCACCTCGCCGCGCACCAGGCAGGCGACCCGGTCGCACAGGTTGAAGATGAACCGCATGTCATGTTCGATCACCAGGATCGCCAGACCGAGGTCACGGATCCGGAAGATCAGGTCCTCCGCCTGCCGGGTCTCCTGCGGGTTCATGCCGGCGGTCGGCTCGTCCAGCAGCAGCAGCTTAGGATCGGTGGCCAGCGCGCGGGCGATCTCCAGCCGCCGCTGGTCGCCGTAGGGCAGGTTGCGCGAGAGCATGTTCTCCGCCGCGGTCAGCCCGACGAAATCCAGCAGCTCGCGGGCGCGCTCTGTGGACGCGGCCTCCTCGCGCCGATGCCGCGGCAGCCGGAAGACCGCATCGATGGCGTTGGTCTTCGTCCGGCCGTACATGCCCACCATGACGTTCTCCAGGGCGGTCATGTTGTGGAACAAACGGATGTTCTGGAAGGTCCGCGCCATACCCGCGCGAACCACCAACCGCGGCTTCGGCGGCAACAGGTCACCGCTGAACCGCACCTCGCCCGCAGTGGGCTTGTACAGCCCGGTCAGGCAGTTGAAGAAGGTGGTCTTGCCCGCGCCGTTCGGCCCGATCAGCCCGTAGATCTCACCTGCATGGACGCTGAGGCTGACGTCGTTAACCGCGGTCAGGCCACCGAACCGCATAGTGACGTGGGACGCCTCCAGCAGCACGGTCTTGGCATCGACGTGGTGCCCCTGGGTAGCCGCCTGGGTCATAGTTCGAACCCCTTCCGCTCGGGGTTGAGGTGGGCGTGGTGCGCGATCAGCTCTTCCTCGATCTCCTCTGCCAGCTCCTCGTCCTCGTCATGGAACTCCAGCTGACGACGTTCGTCAGCGATGATGCCTTCGGGACGGAACTGCATCATGAAGACCATCAACAGGCCGAACAGCAGCAGCCGGTACTCGGAGAAGAAGCGCAGCTTCTCCGGCAGCAGCTTCAGGATCGTCGCACCGATCAGCACACCCATCACCGTGCCCATGCCGCCGAGCACAACGGCGGCGAGCAGGAATGCCGACTCCAGGAACACGTACTGGTCGGGCGTCACCGACACGTCGTGGTGGGCCTTCACCGCGCCGGCGACGCCGGCCAGGAAGGCACCTCCGGCGAAGGCCAGCAGCTTCAGGGCGAAGGTGTTCACGCCCATCGCCTCGGCCGCCAGCTCGTCCTCTCGGATGGCCACCCAGCCGCGTCCGATGCGGGAGTGGTTGAGGTTGGTGAACACCACGATGATCAGGCCGATCACCAGCAGCATCAGCCAGTAGTAGTTGGCGAACCGGCCGATGTCGATGCCCAGGATCGTGTGGGAATCACCGAAGTTGAACCCGAAGAACTCCAGGTCGGGAATGCCCGAGATACCGTTCGACCCGTTGGTGATGTTCGGGCCGTCGTTGCCGTCGAGGTTGTTCATGGTGATCCGGAAGATCTCGCCGAACGCAAGGGTGACGATGGCCAGGTAGTCGCCGGAGACCCGCAGTGTCGGGGCGCCGATGAGCAGGCCGAGCAGGGACGCGACCGCGCCGGCGATCAGCACGGTGATGAGGAACGGCGGCCTGATTCCGGCGTAATGCGAGAACGCCGATTCCGAGAGGACTGCGGCCGTGAAGGCGCCGGCCCCAAGGAATGCGATGTAGCCCAGGTCGAGCAGTCCGACCAGGCCGACCACGATGTTCAGGCCGAGCGCGGCGGCGGCGAAGATCAACACCTGAGAGGCGATCGACATGTTCGCGTCCGAGCCGTTCTGGGTGAACGGGAATGCGAACGCCACCAGGAACGCGGCGAAGACGAGCACACGGTTGTTGTTCGCCGCGGCGATGCCCAGCCAGCCGAAGATCCCGAACTGGCGCAGCACCAGCACCACGCCCACGAGGAACGCTGCGAACGTGAGGAAGGCGCCCGCGTCGTTCTGGTTGAGCGCGAACGCCGCGGTGAAGAGGACCGCTGCCATGAGCACCGCGATCGCGGTGATCTGCAGCCACTTGGGGCTCTTCACCCTGGCGAGGGTGGGTTCGGGCGAATCGGGCAGGAACATGGTCGCGGCCACGGCCGACAGGCCGCCGACCAGTGCGAGCCAGCCGCCGATCTCGATGTTGATCAGACCGCCCAGTTCGATCGAGATCGCAGCGAGCGCCACCAGGACAGTCGCTGTCGCGGCGATCGAACCGGTCTTGGCGGACGTGTTCCAAGCGACCGCCTTGGCGTACCGGCCCAGCTTCGACTTGCCGACCAGCGGGACGGCAAGGAGCAGCAGCACCAGCGCGGGTAGGAAGACGAAGAACGCCTGCAACGGCGACGGTGCGCCGAAGTAGCCCGTGTCGTCGAGCGCCCCGTGGCCGTAGGACCACGGCAGGAAGACGGACGCGATCATCAGCAGGGCGCCGATGATGCCCAGCGCGCGGGCCGGGTAACGGAGACGGACCTTGGTCTCGTCGCTGATGATGGTCCTCATGCGCGGTCCACCACCTTCGCGCCGAGCAGGCCCTGTGGTCGGAACACCAGCACCAGGATCAGCAGCACGAACGCCCAAACGTCCTTCCAGGCCGTGGTGCCGAGGTAGGTGGCGGCCAGCGACTCGACGACCCCGAGGACGACGCCGCCGACCACCGCACCGTTGATGTTGCCGATACCGCCGAGAACCGCAGCGGTGAAGGCCTTCAGACCGGCCATGAAGCCCATCCGGAAGTCGATGTTGCCGTAGCGCAGGCCGTGGGCCACGCCGGCGATCGCCGCCAGGCCCGCGCCCACCGCAAAGGCGGCGACGATCACCCGGTCGACGTTGATGCCCATCAGTCGGGCGGTGTCGGGGTCCTGCGAGGTTGCGACCATCGCCCGTCCGGTCTTCGTCCGGTTCACGAAGTACCAGAGGAAGACCGTGCAAACTGCCAGCGCGCCGACGGTGAATACCGCGGACATCTGGATCGTGACTCCACCCAGGTGGATGATCTCACCCGAGATGCCCTGGATGGCCGGGAAGGGGATGGCGCTCTTCGCGTCCGGCATGCCGGGGATCCACCCGAAGAACAGCCGCACGAACTCCTGCAGGAAGACCGAGACGCCGATCGCCGAGATCAGCGGCGCCAACCTGGGTGCATTGCGCAGCGGCCGGTAGGCAAGCCGTTCGGTCAGCAGCGCCACCGAGATCGAAACGATGACACCGCCGAGGATCATCAAGGGGAGCAGGACGAACAGCGAGGCGGTAGCGCCCCAGTTCGTCGGTGCCCCCAGGAGCATCCAGGTGGCGAAGGCGCCGAACGCGCCCATCATGAAGATCTCGCCGTGGGCGAAGTTGATCAGCTGGACGATGCCGTAGACCACTGTGTAGCCGACCGCGATCAGTGCATAGAGCGAACCGAGCGAAAGCCCGTTGAACAGCTGCTGCAGGAATAGGTCCACTGACGCTGCACCCCTTCAGTCGTTGGAAGGCCCCTTGGCGCCCGCCGCGAGGACGGGCGCCAAGGGGTCTCAGGTCACTTGAGCTCGCCGGTCTTCTTGGCTCCCCAAGCGCCGTCGGCCACTTCGTAGACCGTCAGCACGCGGGACACCGAATCGCCGAACTCGTCGAAGGCGACCTTGCCGGTGGCGCCGTCGAAGGAGACCTTGGCCATGGCATCGATGGTCGCCTGCCGGGCCGACTTCGCGTCGGTGGCAGAGGCCAGCGAGACCTTCAGTGCGTTGATGATGGCGTTGGCCGCGTCATAGGAGTACGCGCCGTAGGCCTCGTAGCCCTCCTTGAAGCCGGCAGCCTTGTAGCCCTCAAGGAAGGGCTTTGCCGACTCCAGGGTGTCCACCGGAGCGCCGACCGAGGTGGCCAGGTCACCGTTGGTGCCGCCCAGCTTGATGAACTCGCCGGAGAAGATGCCGTCGCCGCCCATCACCGGAACCTTGAGCCCGGCAGCGTTCATCTGCTTCGAGAGCGGGCCCGCCTGCGGGTACTCGCCACCGTAGTAGACAGCCTCCGGACCGGCGGGCTTCACCTTGGCGATCGCCGCGGAGAAGTCCTTGTCGTCGGGATTGATGGTCTCTGCCGCCACGACCGTGCCGCCACCGGCGGTGAAAGCCTTGGTGAACTCGGTCACCAGACCCTGGCCGTAGGACTTCTTGTCGTGGATGGTGGCGACCTTCTTGATGCCCTCACCCAGCAGGTACTGAGCCGCGAACGGACCCTGGACGGCGTCCGTGGTGCAGGTGCGGAAGTAGTTGGCGTTCGGACGGGCCGGTGCGGTCAGGTAGTCCGCGCCCTTGGTGAGCGCCGGGTTGGTGTTGGCCGGCGAGACCTGGACGATCTTGGCCGAGTCGAGCACCGGAATGACGCTCTGGGCGACCGACGAGTTCAGGGTGCCCACGACGCCCACGACGGTGTCATCACTGGCGAGCTTGGTGGCGGCGTTCTTGCCGACGTCGGGCTTGGCCTCGTCGTCCTGGGCATCGAGCTTGAGCGTCCAGCCCGGGATGGCCTTGGACTCGTTGGCCTGCCGAATGGCCAGGTCGACCGAGTTGCGGATGCCGAGGCCGAGGGCCGACAGGTCGCCGGACAGCGGCGCGATCACGCCGATGGTCGCGACCTTCTCAGCAGTGCCGCCGCCGGTGGTGGCTTCGGTGCGCGAACCGCAACCGGTGAAAGCCAGCGACGCGACAACCAGGGCGACACCGGCGAGCTTGAATGACTGCGTCTTCAAGTTTCCCTCCTCATTTGATGGGCACCCGTGCTTCCGGGTTGGGCAAGGCTACGGGGTGCGCCCATTCGAGCACCCCTGTGTGTCTACATTGTTACAGAACCGTTGTGTCGTTCGGTGTTACCGAATCGTCATGTCTTCGAAATCAATCCAGAAGATCGCGCACAACTGCGTCGGCTAGCAGCCTGCCCTGCAGGGTGGGGCGCAGGTTGCCCGCGATCTCGACCAGACCGGACGCCACCAGCGCCGGCACCTTCGCCAGTTCGGACGGGGTCAGCACATCGAGCGGAAGCCCTTGCCAAAGTCGCAACTCCAACAACACTCGTTCGACCCGGCGATCGGCTGGGGTGAGCAGTTCGCGGGCCTGCGCCGGCGAGTTGCCGCCGGCCAGCCTTGCGCTGTAGTCGCGGGGATGCCGGACGTTCCACCAACGCACGCCGCGGACATGCGAATGGGCGCCTGGGCCGATACCCCACCAGTCGTCACCGACCCAGTAGGCCAGATTGTGCCGGGAGGCGTGCCCGGGGCGCGCCCAATTGCTCACCTCGTACGCGGCGAAGCCGGACGCGGTGAGCAACTCCTCGGCGAGCAGGTAGCAGTCGGCTTGGAGGTCCTCGTCAGGCGCGGGCACCTGGCCGCGTCCGATCTGGGCGGCCAACCGGGTGCCGGGTTCGACGATCAGCGAATAGGCGCTCACGTGGTCCGGCTCGAAGCCGAGCGCAGTCTCAAGGCTCACGCGCCAATCGGCCAGGGTCTCGGTCGGGCTGCCGTAGATGAGGTCGACGCTCACCGACCGGAACCCGGCCTCGCGCGCCCAACGCACCACCTGGCCGGCGCGTCCGGGAGTGTGCCGTCGATCGAGCACGGCCAGCACGCCGGGGCGTGCCGACTGCATGCCGAGTGAGAGCCGGTTGAAGCCCGCCGCCACCAGCTTGTCCAGGTAGTCCCGATCGACACTCTCAGGGTTCGCCTCGGTGGTGATCTCGGCGTCCGGCGCGAGTTCGAACCTCGACCTGGCGGACGCGAGTAGGCCGGCCAAAGCGTCCGGCGGGAGCATCGTCGGCGTGCCGCCGCCGAAGAACACGCTCTGGACGGGCGGTGGGTCGGACAGAACCCGGACCGCCAGGTCGAGTTCGGCGACCGCCGCGGCCAGGTAGGCGTCCTGGCTGGTGCCGGGCGCCGCACCGAGGTCGGCGGACGTGTAGGTGTTGAAGTCGCAGTAGCCGCAGCGCACCGCACAGAACGGCACGTGCACGTACAGACTCAGCCGACGCCCCGACAACCCGGCCAGCGCCTCGGCAGGCAGCGAACCGTCCGCCGGCGCAGGCAGGCCGTCCGGTGGCGTGGAGGGCACGGTCAGGGCAGTTCGAAGGGCAGCTGCACCCCGTCATGCACGCGCCGGCAGGCGCAGGTGGCGGTCGCGTCCGGCTCCTCGGCAGGCAACGCCCCGATCACGCGGGACAGCAGTGCCTTGAGCCGCTCGATGTTGTTCGCGAAGACTCGCATCACCTCGGCGTGGGTGACCTCCTCGCCGGCCTGCACCCCCGCGTCGTGGTCGGTGACCATGCAGACGGTCGTGTAGCAGATGGCCAGCTCGCGGGCGACAGATGCCTCCGGTACACCGGTCATGCCGACCACGGTGCCGCCGGCCGCGGCGTGCCAGCGCGACTCGGCGCGCGTCGAGAAGCGCGGGCCGTTGATGACGACCAGGGTGCCCCCGTCCACCAGCGGAGTGGACGCGTCCGCCGCAGCGAGCACGGCGGCGCGGCCGCGCGGGCAGTACGGGTCGGCGAAAGCGGTGTGCACCAGGCTGCCGATCTCACTGAAGCAGGTGTGATCGCGTCCCCAGGTGCGGTCGATCACCTGGTCGGGCACCACGAAAGCACCCGGGCCGTGCTCGGCAACCAGCGAGCCGACGGCTGCCGGCGCCACCACCTGCCGTACGCCGAGGCTGCGCAGTGCCCACAGGTTCGCGCGGTAGTTCACCTTGTGGGGCGGGTATTCGTGGTTCACGCCGTGGCGCGGCAGGAAGGCCACCCTGCGGCCGGACACCTCCCCCACCGTCAGCGCCGCGCTCGGCGAGCCGAACGGGGTGTCGACCTCGATGCTCTCCGGGTTCGTGAGGAAGCTGTAGAAGCCGCTGCCGCCGATGATGCCGATCTCTGCGTTCACGGCCGAGAGCCTATGCCAAAGCGCCAGTGGTATCGACCGGCGAGCGCTCGGCTCAGCCCGGCTCAGAGGTCCATCAGCTCACCGAGGGTGATGGACGGGCGTTCGATCCCAGCGCGGATCGCCCGCACCATGAAGTCGTGGCAGTCGCGGATCACCTCGACGGGCAGGTAGTGCACCTGGCGCTCCCAGTAGCAGCGCAGGCCGCCGGAGCCGTCGTCGTCCATGATCGTCAGGTAACTGCCCAGGCTGAACGAGCCGTTGCAGTGCCAGTTGGTGGTGCAGCTCAGTCCGTGCCCGACGGTCATCGGCACGGGCTGGAAGGTGAACATCACGTCGGCGTAGTCGGTTCCGTTGATCGAGCCCTGTTCGGCGAAGAACCGGTGCACCAGGGTGACTGCTTCCAGCCCGCCGAAGTCGCTGTGCCGGAACGCGGCGTTCTGGTTGTCCATCAGTACGTCGAGCGCCTCGGCGAAGGTCGTCTCCTCCGCCAGGATCGTCCGGATGTTGATGGCGTGCACGCGCGAACCGCCGGAGTTCTTCTCCGCAAGCGTGGCCCGGCGGGCGATGCTCAGCCGCAGCCGGACATCCGGTTCACGATCGTTCACCCGCGAGAGGTAGGTGCGCAGTGCCAGCACGAACAGGATCTGCATCGAAGGCAGCCTGTTCACGTCCAGGAAGGCCTGGAACGCGGCCACGTCACCGGGGCTGACGGTCAGCACCACGTGGTCGGCCTTCGTGCGCAGGTGCTGCACCCAGCACTGGCGCGCGTTCGGCTGCCGCGTCAACCGACGATACGCGGCCAGCACCGACGATCCCTTCAGACTGGTGAAGATCGGCTGGGACACCGCGGTCTCCCGCTCCCAGAAGGCTTTGTCGGCGAGGAAGCGCTGCGAGCCCTGATAGGCGAGCTCAGCGGCCAGCACCGGCTCATAGTCGCGCGGCGGCTTGGGCAGCGGTTCGTTGTTGACCAGCGCCCAGTAGACCTCGATGACGTCCCGGTAGAACATGCTGATCGCCCACGAATCCATCACCAGGTGGCTGAACACCGAGAAGATGCCGGTATGACCCTCTGGCGTGGTGAAGATCACGAAGCCGGCCTGTGGTGAGTCGACGATCGGCATCGGCCGGCTCGCCAGCTTGGCGAAGAACTCCTCCTGCTCGGCTGCGCCGGCGAAGTCGCGGTGCTCCAGGTAGAGGCACCCGCGGTCGCCGAAGTACTGCCGATAAACCTTGCCCTGCTTCACGAACCGCAGCCCGAGTGCGTCCCAGCGCAGGATGCACTGGCGCACGGCGCCCTCCAGCAGCCGGCGATCCAGGCTCGCGTGCACGGTGACGGACGTGGCGATGTTGAGGATCGCCTTGTGCAGCGTCCACTGCCGGTTCAGGAACGAAAGCTCCTGGGACGGGGTGATGTCGTAGTAGGTGCGCTGCGCCATGGCCGGCTCCTCACTCGATGGACTTCAGCGATTCGACCATCGCCACGACGGTCAACTTCCGGTAGGTGAAGACGCTCACGGCCACGCCGAAGCAGACAGTGAGCACGAAGGCGATCACATAACTCCAGCCGGAGATGTAGCTGCCGAACATCACGTTGTCCTGCTCGATCGACGTCATGATCGCCCGGTGCAGACCCACCCCGACGACGAGCCCGGCAAGGGCACCGATGATCGTGAGCAGGATGTTCTCGCGGTAGACGTAAGTGGCCACCTCGCGATTGAAGAAGCCCAGCACCTTGATCGTGGCGATCTCCCGAACGCGCTCGGAGAGGTTGATGATCGTCAGGTTGTAGAGCACCACGAAGGCCAGCAGTGCTGCGGAGATGATCATGGCCCACACGATGGTGTCCAGGCTCTTGATGGTCTCGGCGAACTTGGTGACCGCGTCGGAGTAGTAGGTGACCGAGGCCACGTGGCCCAGATCCATCAGCCGGGTGCCGAGCGCGGTCTCGGCGTCCTTGTCGAGGGCCGCAGTCTTGACGAACACCGCGCTGGGCTCGGCGTCCGCGCCGAACACCTCACGGAAGGCGTCCGGGCTCAGATAGACGTAGTGGAAGACGTAGTTCTCGGCGATGCCGGTGACCACTACCTGCTTGAAGACCCCGGTGCCGCGGTCGATCGGGATCATGTCGCCGATACGGACGCCCAGTACGCCGGCCAGCTTCTCGGTGATCACCGCACCGGTCTGCTGAAGTGGAAGCGGAACTTGGCCGTCACGGGTGCGCAACGAGACGAAATCGGGGAACCGGTCCAGGTCGAGCGGAACCACGAGCGTCGCGGCAAGTTCGTCCTTCGGGCCTTTGACGGTGGCGTTCAGTTCGGCGACCTGCAGGAAGCCGGCCACGCCTGCGTCCGCGGCCAGCGCGGAGACCACGGGCGCGCGATCGGCTTCGGTGGCGGCCGGCGCGAAGCGGACGTCGAGGTCGGGCTTGAGGATCTGGCCGTACTGGCGCGGGACGATGCTGCCGATCGAGTCGCTCAGGCCGAAGCCGGCCACCAGAAGTGCCGCGCACCCGGCGACCCCGATCACCGTCATGAAGAACCGCTTCTTGTACCGGAAGATGTTGCGCATCGTCACCTTCTGGCTGAAGCTCAGCCGACTCCACAGCGCAGGGACACGTTCCAGCAGGATGATCTTGCCGGCCTTCGGCGCCTTGGGACGCATCAGCGCGGCCGGCACGGAGGTGAGCTCGTTGCGCACCGCCAGGTACGCGGTCGCGGTGGTGAGCAGAACGCTGACCGCGACCGTGCCCACGAGCAGCGCGTACTGCGGCACCTGCTCCATCGGCGGCAGTTCGTACATCATCGCCCAGGAGTCGAAGATCACTCGCGGGAAGGTGTTGATGCCCACCACGACGCCGACCACGCCGCCGATCAGGCTGGCCAGGGCGGCGTAGGCGGCGTACTTAAAAGTGATGGCCGGCTCGCCGTAGCCCAGAGCCTTGTAGGCCCCGATCGCGGTGCGCTGCTCATCGACCATTCGGGTCATGGTGGTCAGGCAGACCAGCGCGGCCACCGCGAAGAAGAACACCGGGAAGAGCACAGCGATCGCGTCCATCCGGTCGGCGGTGGCCGCGTAGTCGGCGTAGCTGTACAGCTTGGTGCGGTCCAGCACGTACCAGGTGGGCTCGCTGAGCCGGTCGATCTGGTCCTGGGCCTCGGCGATCTTCTGCTCGCCGTCCTTCAGCTTCTGCGCGCCCTCGGCCTTCTTCGCGGCCAGTTCGGCCTTGCCCTCGTCGTACTGTTTCTGGGCGGCTGCGATCTCGGCCTCGGCCTGCGCGAACTTGGCCTTTGCCTCGACCTTGGCCGCCGCCAACTGGCGTTTGGCGCTGGCCAGCTTGCCGCGAGCCGAACTCAGCTGGGAGCCGGCCGCGTTCATCTGCTTCTTCGCCTTCGCCACCTGGCTGCGGGCCGAAGCCAGCACCCGGTCACCGGACGCGAGGGCAGTGCCCGCGTCCTGCTTGATGCCCTGCTGTCGCGAGATCGCCGAGCGCAGGACCGAACGCTGGTCATCGGTCAGGTTGTCGGCCTGCAGCAGCCCTTCGAGGTCGGCGATGGTGGTGTCGGCTGAGTCGAGGGTCTGCTGGGCCTGCTTGCGGATCTGGCTCACCTGGGTGCCGATCCGGTCGGCCTGGGCGAGGATCTTGCGGTAGCTCGACGTACTGGAGTCGAACAGTGCCTGCGACTTCGTGATCTGCGCGCCGAACTGGGTGATCATCGTCGCCGAGGTCGCGATCTGCCGGTCGAAGGCGGTGCGCTGGGCTTCCAGGCTCGCCCGCCCGGCAACCAGCTTGTCGCTGGCGTCGGCCAGCTTCGCCTCGGCGGCGGCGATCTCCTTGTCGTAGCGCGCCCGCTGGGCGGCGAGGTCGGCCTTGGCTGCATCCAGTTCGGCCTGGGCGTCCGCCTTGATCTGGGCCAGACGGAGCGGCGCGCGTTCCTCGCCGAGGTTCTGCAGCCGTCCGACCGTCCGATTCACCTGGGTCTGGTACCCGTCGGAGTAGGAATCGAGCTCGCGAGCGCCCTGCACCGTGACCAGCGCCTCGGTGTACGCGGGGTACTTGAACTCGGCAGCAGCGACCATCATGAACAGGTCGATCCGGCCGCCGCCGATCTCGGAGGAGCCGTGGTCGAACGTGAGGTAGAACGGGGACACGACGGTGCCGACGATGCGGTACCGGCTACGGCCCAGAACGGTGGAGATGTCGGACGCCGTCCCGGACGCGACGGTGATCGTGTCGCCGACCGTCTTCGGGAACGGGAAGTTGCGGCTGGCTTCGATCACGCACTCGTCGAGCTGGGTGGGCATCCGACCCGACACCAGTTTCGGTTGGTTCAACGGGGCGGAGTCCGTGCCGTCGGCAACCGGCAGCGAGTGCACGCGGAACACGTACTCGTAGCTGTTCACGTTCGTGGTGACGTCGACGAAGTACCCGGGCTGGACGGACTCGACGCCTTCGGCGCCGGCGATTGCGGTGACGTCCTCCTCGGCCAACCCGAGGGTGGAAAGCACCCGCACGTCCATCATGTTCTGCCGGTCGTAGTACTGGTCGGCGGTGTACTTCATATCCGGCGCCGCGCCCTTGATGCCCACGAACAATGCCGACCCGATCACCACGATCGCGACGATCGAGATGAACCTCGCCGGGTTGTTCCGCACCTCCCGGAGGCTGTCCTTGACCAGCGCGCGGCTGAGCATCACCACTCCAGACTGTCCACGCTGACGGGCTCGAGGTTGCCGCTGATCTCGTCGATCCGCCCGCTCCGCAACTTGATCACCCGGTTACCCATGGGCATCAGTGCCGGGTTGTGGGTGATCACGACCACCGTGATCTTCCGGTTCCAACAGGTCTCCTGCAGCAGTTTCAGGATCTGCCTGCCGGTCTCGTAGTCGAGAGCTCCGGTGGGCTCGTCGCAAAGCAGCAGACGCGGGTTCTTCGCGACCGCCCGAGCGATCGCCACGCGCTGCTGTTCGCCACCCGACAGCTGCGATGGGAAGTTGGGCAACCGGCCGGACAGCCCGACGCTGTCCATCACTTCGTCGATGTCGAGCGGGTCGCGGCTGATCTGCGAGGCGAGCTCGACGTTCTCGCGCGCGGTCAGGTTCGGGATCAGGTTGTAGAACTGGAACACGAAGCCCACGTCGTATCGGCGGTACTCGGTCATCTGTTTCGGCGAGAACGCACTGAGTTCGGCACCGCCGAAGTAGGTCTTGCCGGACGTGGGTGTGTCCATGCCGCCGAGGATGTTCAGGATCGTGCTCTTGCCCGCACCCGAGGCGCCGGCGATGATCACGAACTCGCCCTCCTCGATGCCGAAACTGACCCCGGCCAGGGCTTCGATGTCGTAGTCGCCCATCCGGTAGGTCTTGCGCACCTCGTCGAACTCGACGTAGTGGGTCATGGCCGGTCCTCCAACTCGCTGAGCCGGACGCGTTCGGTGACCACGGATTCAGCGGGATCGGCGTGCAGGCAGCAGAAGGCCAGCACGAGACCCGCACACGCCTCATCCAGCCAGAGGGCGGTGTTCGGACGGTTCAGCCGCGGCGCGCGCTCGTCGGGGTCGAAGGTCACCCGCAGCCGTTTCACCGGGTAGCTCAGGCCAACCCCGAGCGCCTTCACGTAGCTCTCCTTCACCGTCCAGTAGCAGAAGAACTCGCGGTCAGGGTCGGCCGCGTCCGCCACTTCGGCGCTCTCGGGTGGCTGAAGCATGCGCGCCTCCGCCCAATGGTCGTGCGGACGGACGCGCTCCACGTCCACCCCGATCCGCGCGTCCGCCGCGGCCACCAGAACCGCGCCTTCGCAGTGTGCGATGGACACCTGCAGGCATTCGCGACCGGCGAGTGCCGGGCGTCCGAACGAGTTCGCGACCAACCGCACGTCCGCGTCCGGCGCCCCGCAGCGGGCGAGGGTGCGGCGGAGCATCCGCCGGGCGACCACCGACTGTACGGGGTGGAGTCGGAGCGACGGATCGGTGCAGATGGCCGCGCGGATCACGATTGCAGCTTCGCCCTGATGTAGTCGTCGAGGTCACCGAGGGTCACCAGGCGGCGAACGTCGCGTTCGGAGATCTCCACGCCCAGGTCGGCCTCCAGGCGTCCGATCAGGCTCATCATGTCGTAGGAGTTGAGATGCAGGTCGCGCACCGGGTCGGTCTGCCTGGTGAGCTCGGCCGGATCCACGTCGGCGTACTCCTTGACCAGATTGGTGATGGCGCCGAGCATGTTCATCGCGTTGCTCCCTTTCATTACATTGCCGTTTCGATCCGGTAGCGCATGATCTTCTTCGTTGCGGTCTTCTCGAACTCGCAGTCCCGCAGGTGCGTGAGGTGGATCTGCTTGTAGCCGGCCAGACGGTCATTGATCCCGGCGACATCAGCTTCGAACCGGCGTTTGGCGTCATCGAGGCCCAGTTGGCTGACCCAGTCGGGGTCCAGGTAGGCCGAGGCGGCGATCCTGGCCACGCCGCCGGCGTCGCGGCACTCGTGCACCACGACCTCGCGCAGGTAGCCGATCCCACTGAGCAGCTTCTCCTCGAGCTCTTCGGGCTGCACGTTCTTGCCGTTGGGCAGGATGATCAGGTTCTTCTGCCTGCCGGTGATGAACAGCGCCCCGCGGCGGCCAAGGTAGCCGAGATCGCCGGTCTTGAACCAGCCGTCCTCGGTGAAGGTCGCCCTGGTCGCGTCCGGATCCTGGTAGTAGCCGAGCATCACGCTGGGGCCGCGCACCTGGACCTCGCCGGTGCCGTCAGCGTCGGGCTCGCCGATCCGCACTTCGATGTCGGGGCACGGCGGACCGACCGAACCCGGCACCGAGCGAAGCGTGCAGTTGGACGAGATCAACGGCGCGCACTCGGTGATGCCGTAGCCGTTGTAGACCTCCACTCCCAGCGAACTGAGACCGGCCGCCAACTCCGGACGCAGGGGTGCGCCGCCGCAGATGACCAGACGCAGGCGTCCGCCGAAACCTTCGATCACCGGACGGAAGAACACCCGGCGCAGGTCGATGCCCACATGGCGCAACGCGTCCGAGAGTCCGACCGCGTAGCGCAGGTAGCCGGTCATGTGGTTCTTCTCGGCTTGCTTCCAGACGTTGGTGTACATCGCCTCGACGATCATCGGCACCATCAACGCCATTTCCGGCCGGAACCGTTTCAGGTTCTCCGCGACATGCATGATGCTGTCGTTGAAGCAGAGAGTGATTCCGCCGTGAAGGCAGCCCAGCACGTTCAGGTTGAATTCATAGGCATGGTTGATCGGCAGCACCGAGAAACACGTCGGCGGTAATCGGAACATCGAGAATGCGGAATGGATGACGGTGACGATGTTCCTCTGCGAGAGCATCACGCCCTTGTTGGGTCCGGTGGTGCCGGAGGTGTAAAGGATCGCCGCCGCCTTGTCGGGCTCGATACTCACCTGCTCGAATCGCTGATCGCCGATCGCCAGCAGTTCGCGTCCCTGAGCGAGCAGGCGGTCGAAGCCCGGATCGTGGCTGGGCTTGGCGAAGCGTCCGATGTTCGCACTCAGGCGCACCTTCGGGCACCCGGCGAGAATCGTCGGCATCTCGGCGTGCAGCAGGTCACCGTAGAACACAGCCTCCGCGTCGCTGCGGTCGATCAGCCGGGCAAGGTCTTCGGCGGTCAGCTCTTTGTCGAGCGGCACGATGACACCGCCGGCGCCCGCCACGGCAAGGTAACAGACCACGTAGCTGTAGCTGTTCTCACCGACGATCGCGACGTGCCGCCCGGCCAGACCGAGGTCGAACAGCACCGTACCCAGCGCGAACACGTCCTCGCGCACTCGCGAGTACGAATAGTCGTGCACGATGCCGGCACCGTCGAGCTCACGAAAGGCGGTCGCGTCCTTGTACTTCTGCGCGGCCAGATCCACCAGTTCTCGCAAGTCCCGCAGATACGGGACGTCGAATGTACGCACCGCGGGCCCCCCGCCCCAGGAAACGAATCCGCCGACTCCGGATAAACAGCAGCTTTCCACCGCAGGAGGACGGTCGCAGGTGGTTCGGCCAACTTCAACGCAATCGTTATCGAAACGCTCTCGTGGTTAACGTCGAGCCTAGACTCGGATCGTCGGGTGATCGCGGGCAGGAGGACGCCACGGCTGGGTCGAGCAGTGTGAACGCGTACTGGCGAAGAGCGCTCGGGGTCGGCCTCGGCGCGGCGGGCGTCGCGCTCACGGTCTGGATGGTCAGGACGGCGGTCTCGCTGCGGGCCTTCTTCCAGGTAAACGGAGAACTGCGGACCCCGAGCCAGACCCGGCGGTACCTGCTGCACGTGCCCGCGAGTCACGACCCCGACCGGGCAGCGCCGCTGGTTGTGGTGATCCACGGCTTCATGCAGTCGCCAGCGCACCAGCAGCAGATGACCCGCTGGGACGACCTCGCCGATACCGAGGACTTCATCACCGTCTACCCGATGGGGGCTGGGTTCCCGCTTCGCTGGCCGTCCCACGAGCCTGGCACCACCTCGGCCGAGACCCGAGCGCAGGTGGAGTTCATCGGCGGTCTCGTGGACGAACTGTGCACCAAACACCGGATCGATCGCGATCGGGTGTATGCGTCCGGGATGTCGAACGGAGGTGGTCTGGCCTGCGCCCTGGCCCACGAGCTTCCGGACGTGTTCGCAGCGGTGGGTTCGGTTGCCGGTTTGTACACGTACCCTGCCAAGGGACCGTCCAGCGGTCGCTCGGTTCCGCTGATCGCGTTCCACGGCGACCTCGACCGGATCGTGCCGATCGAGGGTGGCGTGGAGCGGCTTGGCTACCCGGTACCGGCAGTCGCGGTTTGGATGGCCGACTACGCGGATTCCTGCGGTTGCACCAAGGTTGACACCGAACAGGTGGACGCAACTGTCGAGCGAGTGCGGTACAGCGGCGGGCCACACGACGCCGAGGTCGTCTGGTACCGCGTAGGTGGCGCGGGCCACACCTGGCCCGGCGGTGTGCCGCTGCCCGAGGCCATCACCGGCCCGACCTCAGCAGCCGTGGACGCCACCCGGCTCACCTGGGAGTTCTTCGAGAGGCACCCGGCGACATCGGTCAGGCGGTCACCTTGATCGTGACCACCTGGCTCACTTGCTCGCCGCCCTTGTCGCTGAGGGTGACCGTCACCGCATAGGTGCCGGCGGCGGTCGGTGTGCCGGAGAGGCTCACCGCGACGCCGCTGCCACTCAGGCTCAGACCGACTGGCAGGCCCTTGACGTCCCACGCGTAGGGCTGGGTACCCCCGCTGCCGACCAGCGCGAGGGCGTAGTACTGATTCACGTAGGCATTGCCTGAGGAGAGTGGCGTGAAGCCGAGCCGGCCGCCGTCACCCGGCAGTGCGATACCCACGTCGAGGTTCAACACACCGGTGGTGATCGCCGCCGCGCCGTGCCAAGCCGGGGCGATGCCGCGGTAGGTCTGCGTCCCTGCCATCAACGGCGTGAAGGGTATCGACGCGCTTCCGGCGCTGTCCTGCACGCTCTCAGCGACCGTCTCCCAGCTGTCGGCGACCAGCCATTGCACCTGCACTGGACGACCTTCGCGCACGGGTGTGAACGCTAGTGCGACTCGCAGTGACTGATTGATCCTGGCTTCATCCGTTGTCGAGATGGTGCCCCGTTGGCCGACGGTCTCGACCTTGAGGTTCTTCGAGGTGAGCTTGCGGTAGGTCAAGCCTGCGACCTTCGCCTTCTTGGCCACCACACGCAGCTTCACCGACTTGGCCTTGGTGGAAGTGGTGAAGCTGAACTGGCCCGAGGCGTCCGTCTTCGCGGACGCCACCGCCTTCCACTTCGAGCCGGACTTCCGCTGCAGCTGGACTTTGCGGACTACCGCCGTGGACAGCTTTCCCGACACTGTGAACTGCTCGCCCTTCACCGGATCGGCCGGTGCGGCCACCAGCTTTGAGATCGAAGCGGCCTGTGCCGGGAGCACCACCCCGGGCGAGGCGATCAGCGCCCCGGCCAGCAGACCGATGGAAACCAGAATCCCGAAAAACCTGCGCATGACTCCCCCAAGTGCTTGCGCTGTTCGAACCCGACGACCGCCGGGCAGTGACCAGCTGACCCCGTCAGCCCTCACTTTGCCACTGTTGACCACTGCACGTGCTGATTACTCAGCAACGGAGGAGTTGCGTCCGCCGGCGTTTCACCGGGGAAGGGGGACGGCCTACTTCTTGCGTTCGGAGGTCTCGCCCGTGGACAGCGCGGCGACGAAGGCCTCCTGCGGCACCTCGACGCGGCCGACCATCTTCATGCGTTTCTTGCCTTCCTTCTGCTTCTCCAGCAGCTTGCGCTTACGGGTGATGTCGCCGCCGTAGCACTTGGCCAGCACGTCCTTTCGCATCGCGCGGACGGTCTCCCGGGCGATCACCCGCGCGCCGATGGCAGCCTGGATCGGCACTTCGAACTGCTGCCGGGGGATCAGTTCCTTCAACTTCTTGGCC
>DAORUI010000035.1:0-9841 GCA_035433085.1 Propionicimonas sp.
CTGAGCCAACCGCGGACGGGCGTAGGCGGGCGCGAGTCGGGTGAATGCCGCCTTGATCGTGCTGAGCGACGCCAAGAAGTACAGCGAGAGAACGACGGCGATCATGCTGCCGGACACCATGTTGACCAGTCCCGTGCCCACCGCCAGGGCGCCGCCGCCGATGGCCAGGAGGTTCGCCGGGTTCGAGAGCCAGGTGCGAGCCTGGTTGAGGAGGTTCTGGTACAGGTCGCTCGATCCTGAGGCCGCGAGCAGGTTCTTGAACCACTCCGAATCCTGCAGGCCGGTGATGTAGCCGGGGACAGCCTGCGCGAACTGGGTCACCTGCACCACGACCGTGGGCACGACCACGGCGAGAACTCCGGCGATCAGGAGCGCGAAACCGACGAACACCACGGCGATGCTCATGCCGCGCGACATCCGGTGGTTCTCAAGCCAACGTACCAACGGCTCCAGGGCCAGCGCGATGAACAGCGCCACCCCGACCGAGACGGCGACGGTCGACAACGCGGTGAGCGCCCCGCCCAGTGCGATCGCGAGCAGCACCCCGGCAGCGGCCACGAAACCCCAGGTGAAGGGGTGGCCCAGATCGGCCAGCACCCGCAGTTTCGGACGGGCCGCAGGAGTCGGCATTCCCGGCTCGGAAGGGTCGGTGGTCGGCTCGCTCGAAAGCGTCCCGTTTCGAGGATCGGTCGCAGCGGAATCAGCGGTTCGGTCAACACCCATGGGCGTCAGCCTATGGGCAAGCCACCAAGCGTGTCGGCACGCGGGGCCCGCGTGCGCGGCCAAGGCGCACGTGGGGGAGTAGCGTCGACGTCAGATAAGCCCGACAACTCATTCCGCAGGAGCGTGCCGTGACCCTCAGCCAGCCCGATACCGTGGACGCCGAAGGCTTGGTCAAGCGCCTTTGGTGGCTCACGCTCACCCGCGGTGTCTTCGCGATCGTCCTCGGCCTGTTCGCCATTTTCACGCCGGGGATGACGATCTCGGCGCTGTTCATGCTGTTCGGCATCTTCACCCTGCTGGACGGCATCATCGCGCTGGGGATCGGCATCTTCGCCCCACGGACCGCCTGGGGCGGGTCGGTGTTCCAGGGCATCGCAGGCATCGTGATCGGCATCCTCGTCCTGCGCTATCCGCAGACGGTTGCCGCCATCGTCGTCGTCTTCTTCGCAATCTGGGCGCTGGTCATCGGTCTGTTCCAGACCGTCCTGGCGTTCCGGCTGCGCAGCAACGGCACCCGACCGTGGGTGTGGGTGCTGGTCTCCGGTCTGGTCACAGCCTTCCTTGGGCTCTACTTCCTGGTGAACCCGGACACCGGCGTTCAGGTCCTGGCGATCACCATCGGTGTCTTCGCACTGATCGCGGGTGCTGTCCTCATCTTCGGCGCGGTCCAGGTGCGGCGGTTCCAGCAGGAACTGCGGGTGCTTCGGGTCGAATGAGCAACCGTCTGTTCGTCGCGGTCGTGCCGCCGATCTCCGTCCGCGACTCCTGGGAGGCCTTCCTGGAACCGCGAAGATCCTCTGCTCCCGACCTGCGCTGGACGGACCCGGTTGGCTGGCACGTGACCTGTGCGTTCATGGCCTCCGTACCGGAGGGCAGGTTGGCCTCGGTGGAGGATGCTCTCGCTGAGGTGGCCGAGCGCACCTCCGCCTTCGCGGTGACCGTGGAGGGGGCCGGCGCATTCCCCGACCCCGACCACGCCCGTGCCTTCTGGCTGGGGGTGACCGAAGGGGCGGACGCCTTGGGCCGACTCGCCAGACGAACCCGCAATGCCGCCGCGCGCAGCGGCATCGAAGTCGATGGGGCGCGGTTCCGTCCGCATCTCACGATCGCCCGCGCCAACGGCATCTCGGGTACCGGCTGGCTCGAGGTGTTCGGCGCGATCCCGGCACAGACCTGGACGGTGGACCGCTTCGCTCTCGTGCGCTCGCAGCTGCTGCCCGGCGGTGCCGGGTACCAGACCCTGGCGGAGTTCGTCCTGCCGGGGTGAGCGGGGTTTAGGCTTGCCGACCGTGGCCGGCGTCAGGGGAGTGTTCGCAGACACCACCCCTCTGCGCAATCCGCACTTCCGACGGCTCTGGCAGGCGAACATCATCACGGTGGTCGGCGCCCAACTGACCGTGGTGGCGGTGCCGGCTCAGATCTACGCGATCACGCTCGACTCAGGCTATGTCGGCCTGACCGGGCTGTTCGGCCTGGTGCCGCTGATCATCTTCGGGCTCTGGGGCGGCGCGCTGGCCGATCATTTCGACCGCCGCCGGCTCCTGCAGGTGACCACGATCGGTCTCATCGTCACCAGTGGGCTCTTCGCAGTCCAGGCAGCCCTCGGACTGAACAACGTGTGGCTGCTGCTCGGCCTTTTCGCGCTGCAGCAAGCCTTCTTCGGCGTCAACCAGCCGGCGCGCAGCGCCGTACTGCCACGCCTGCTGCCGGAGCCGCAGTTGCCGGCCGCCAACTCTCTGAACATGACCGTGATGATGGCCGGTGCGATCGCCGGGCCGATGCTCGGCGGCGCGCTGATCCCCGTCCTCGGCTACTCCTGGCTGTACTTCATCGACACGCTCTGCCTGTTCGCCACGCTCAGTGCCGTCTGGCTGCTGCCCAGCCTTGTGGTGGAGAACCGCACCGGCTCGCCCGGCCTGAAGTCCGTGGTCGACGGTCTCGCGTACCTGAAGGGCCATCCGATCCTGCTGATGTCGTTCGTGGTCGACCTGATCGCGATGATCTTCGGTATGCCCAGGGCGCTCGCGCCCGAGATCGCCCACAAGTCCTTCGGCGGCCCGATCGAGGGCGGCACCGAGTTCGCACTGCTCATGGCCGCCATGCCGGTCGGCGCCGTGCTCGGCGGCGTGCTCTCGGGCTGGGTCTCCAAAGTGACCAGACAGGGACGCGCGGTCGTGGTCAGCGTCGTGATCTGGGGCGCGGCGATGGCCCTGCTCGGGCTCGCGGTCGCCCTGGCCGGCTGGTTGCGGCTGCCGATGCTCGTCGCGGCGCTGGTCTGCCTGGCGATCGGCGGTGCCGCCGACATGGCGTCCGCAGCCTTCCGGCAGGCGATGTTGCAGTCAGCCGCCGACGACGCGGTGCGCGGACGCCTGCAAGGCGTGTTCATCGTCGTGGTGGCAGGTGGTCCGCGGATCGCGGACGTGCTGCACGGCTACGCTGCCGGGGCCGTCGGTACTGCCTGGGCGACCGGCGGCGGTGGGCTGTTGGTGATCATCTTCACGATCGCGGTCACCCTCGCAGTGCCTGCGTTCTGGCGGTATGTGCCGACGTCGCGAGCCCCGCTCGGCTGATCGAGCGCCCCGAGAGCCTCCGTTCATCGCCGACGGCCGCCGTTTCGGTCATCCGCCCGTACGCGCGCGCAGGCCCCGGCCGAACCGGAGGCCCTCAACGATCAGGGGTGGCCCTCGATGTCGCGAGTCGGTGATGCCAGGGGTGCTCAGGCCAGGGCGGTCTTGACCTTCGCAGCAACCTTGGCGCCCTCGGCGCGTCCGGCGACCTTGGCGTTCACGGCCTTGATGAGCAGGCCCATCTGCCGCATCGTCGGTGCTTCACCGAGGTCGGCGGTGGCCGCAGCCAGTTCGGCGGCGACGATCGCGTCCAGTTCTTCGTCGGTCAGTGCTGCGGGCAGGTAGCGCTGCAGCACCTCAACCTCGGCGAGTTCCTTGGTCGCCAACTCCGGACGATTGCCCGCGGTGTAGGCCTCCGCGGAGTCCTTGCGCTTGGCGACTTCACGGTTCAAGACGGTGAGTACTTCGGCGTCCGACAACTCGCGGGCCGACTTGCCGGCGACCTCCTCGGTCTGGATCGCGGCCAGCGCCATCCTCAGGGTGGACAAGGTGAACTGATCCTTGGCCTTCATCGCGGCCACCTTGTCGGTGTTGATCCGGTCCTTCAACTCGCTCATTCGCGGTCCTCTCCCTCGTCTCGCAAGCGATTGTCCCACGCGGGCGTCAGCGGCTTTCGCCGGTATGCTGTGGCCCCCGTAGGCAACAGGGGGAAGCAGATGGCGGGTAGCGCGACGGCCGGCTCGGTCGGCCTGGTCAGCACCCGTACCGTCCGGCTCTTCACCGCGGACGCGCCGCTGCAACTCGAACAGGGCGGCACGCTCGGCCCGATCGATGTCGCCTACGAGACCTACGGCACCCTCAACCCGGACTCCGACAACGCGGTCTTCGTCTGCCACGCCCTGACCGGCGACGCCCACGCGGCCGGGTTGCACGCGGGCGCGACCCGTCCGGGCTGGTGGGACAACCTGATCGGACCTGGCAAGCCGCTCGACACGGATCGTTTCTTCGTGATCTGCGCGAACCTGATCGGCGGCTGTCAGGGTTCCACCGGTCCGTCCTCGACGAACCCGGAAACCGGCCAGGCGTACGGCCTCGACTTCCCGGTGCTGATGACGACCGATCTGGTGAATGTGCACCGGGCCCTGGCACGGCACCTCGGTGTCACTCGGCTGCTCGCGGCTCTGGGCGGGTCGCTCGGTGGAATGCAGGTGCTGCAGTGGGGGCTGGATCACCCTGAGGAGGTTGCGAACGCCCTGGTCATCGCCGCGTCGAGCCGGCTCACGGCGCAGAACATCGCCTTCTCCGCGGTGGCGCGCAGGGCGATCATGACCGATCCCAACTTTGCTGCCGGACGGTACGCCGAAGCCGGCGTGAACCCGGATATCGGGTTGTCGATCGCGCGGATGATGGCGCACATCACCTATCTCTCCGAGGATGCGCTCACCGAGAAGTTCGGACGCAAGCCGCACCCCACGCGCAGCCAACCGGGCTTCGGCGTCGATTTCGCGGTCGAGAGCTACCTGGATCACCAGGGGCAGGCGTTCCTGGAGCGATTCGATGCGCTGAGCTACCTCTACCTCACGCGGGTGATGGATTACTTCGACCCCTTCGCCGCCCCGGACGCGCTCGCGAAGGTGAAGCGCCGTCCGGTGAACTGGCTGGTGCTCTCGTTCGCGAGCGACTGGCGGTTCGGTACCGACCATTCGAGACGGATCGTCGGCACCCTCGAGCGCGCCGGCCAGCCGGTGACGTTCCGTGAGATCCCGTCCTCCTGGGGGCATGACTCGTTCCTGCTGGAAGTTGCGCCGTACCACGACACGCTGCGCGCGTTCTTCGACCGCGCCCTGGCGGAGGTGACTGCGTGACTTTGCGTCCCGATCTGGAATTGCTGGCCGGTCTGGTGCCGGCGCAGAGCCGCGTGCTCGACCTTGGATGCGGCTCCGGAGCGCTGCTGGCGCACCTGATGGCGACCAAGGAATGCCGGGGTACCGGGGTTGAGATCGACCCGGCGTCGGTGCTGCAGGCGATCGCGGCGGGCGTGCCGGTGATCGAGCTGGACATCGATTCCGAACTCGACGACTTCGCCGACCACTCCTACGACGTGGTGGTGCTCTCCCGGACCATCCAGACCATTCGCAGACCTTTCGAGGTGCTGCAGGAGATGGGCCGGATCGCCGATCGGCTGATCGTCTCGGTGCCCAACTTCGGCTACTGGCGGCACCGTCTTCGCCTGTTGCGCGGACGCATGCCCATGTCCCGAGAGCTGCCGCACGCCTGGTACGACACCCCTAACCTGCGCCATACGACGCTGCTGGAGCTGGAGGAGCTGTTCGACCGGCTCGGTTTCACCGTGGAGTCGAGGATCGTGCTGAACCCGGCCGGTCAGCCACTGAAGTCAGGCGACCACCTGGCCAACCTGGTCGGCGGCGCAGCCGTTTACTCCTTGCGCGCCTGAGCCCGTCGCACGCCGCTGGGGTGGTGGCCCCAGCTATCGACGATCTGTTGCCAGCGCAGCCACGATGCGCTCGGCACTGCCGCCCAGGTTCAGGTCTGCCGCGAGTTGTGCGAAACGAGCCGGGTCGGCCGGGACTGCGGGCAGGGTGAGGTCGAGCGGCCCCAGATCGAGGTCTCGCCGCACGGCCACCACTTGGCGCGCGGCGCCCAGATAGTCGATCGACTCCTTCAGGCGACCGGTCAGCGTGGGGGAGAGCCGTCCACTCATGGCGGCGGACACGATCCCCTCCAGGCCCCCGTAGTCAGCGACCAGCCGGGCGGCGGTCTTCTCACCGATCCCGGCCACACCCGGTAACCCGTCCGAGGGGTCACCACGCAGCACTGCGAAGTCGACGTAGCCGGCGCCGTCGATTCCGTACTTGGCCAGCAGCCAGGCCGCGTCCACCCGATCGTGTTTCGCGACCCCGCGTCCGCAGTAGAGGACGCGTACCTCGCGCGCATCGTCGACGAGTTGAAAGAGGTCACGGTCGCCGGTGACCACGTCGGTCGGCACACCGGAGCGGGTCGCCAGCGTGCCCAGCACATCGTCCGCCTCGTGATCATCGGCACCGACCACTGGCAGGCCGAGCGCAGCCAACACCTCCCGGATCAGCGGCACCTGGCCGACAAGATCCTCAGGCACGAGCTCGACAGTTCCGTAGGCGACCCGGTGCTCCTTGTAGGACGGCACCAGGTCGACCCGCCAGGCCGGACGCCAGCTGTTGTCCCAGCAGCACGCGACCTGCGTGGGCGAGTAGTCGGTGATGAACCGCGCCAGGAAGTCGAGCAACCCGCGCACGGCATTCACCGGCCGACCGTCCAGCGAACGCAGCGTCGAGGGCAGGCCGAAGAACGCACGGAAGTACAGCGAGGCGGTATCGAAGAGCAGCAATCGGGGTGCGACCATCGCCCAATGCTGCCAGCGCTCGGTCGAGCGGGCCACCACCGACCCTCGATTCGGCTGACGCATTGCCAACGAGTTCGGTGATGGTGGCTGCGCCTATGCTGGCGGGGTTGTCGAAAGGGGACGCGTGATCGAGTGGCTCGGCGCCTTGCATTGGGGGCTGCGTACCGCCGTTGCCATCCTCGCCGGTGTGCTCACCGGCCTCGGGTTCCAGCCATTCGGCTGGTGGCCGCTGGTCATCCCCGGAGTGGCCGGCCTCACCGTGATTGTGCTCGCGGCCCGCCACGTGCGCACCGCCGCCGGGTTCGGCTTCGGCTACGGCGTCGGCTTCATGCTGGTCGGCATCAACTGGATGCAGATCATCTTCGTCGAGGCGATGCTCGGCTTGGTGCTGGTGGAAGCACTGTTCTACGCGGTGCTCGCCGCAGCGATCAAGGTGACCGCGCGAACCAGGTGGTGGCCGGTCCTCGCGGCGGCCTGCTGGACCGCGATCGAGTTCACCTTCTCGCGCTTCCCGTTCAACGGCTTCGGCTGGATGCGCCTGGGCTACGCCATGGTCGATTCGCCCATGGCCTGGATGCTTCCCCTGGTCGGCGTCGCCAGCCTGGGGTTCTGCACCGCCCTGCTCGGTCAACTGTGCGCCTGGCTGCTCACCGGTCCGTCCCGGGTGCGCGGGCTGCTCACCGCCGGTGCCGCCGCACTCATCGCCGTTCTCGCTCTGGCCGGGACGCTGGTGCCGGCCGGCGCCCAGACCTCGACGACTGCGGTCGGCTACGTGCAGGGCGGCGCACCCGGCGGCGGTGTCTACGGCCTCGGCGAGGCCCGGACGATCACTCGTAACCAGACCGCGGAGACCATCCGGCTTGCCGAGGAGGTCGAAGCCGGGACGCTGTCACGGCCCGACTTCGTCGTTTGGCCCGAGAACGGCACCGACATGGACCCGTTCCTCGATGCGGCGACCGGCAACCTGGTGAAGGCGGCAGTCGCCCGGGTCGGGGTGCCGATGCTGGTCGGAACGATCCTCGAGGGTCCCGGTACAGACGAGCGCCAGACCGCTTCGCTGTGGTGGGAGCCAGACACCGGAGTGGTCGGCAAGTACATCAAGCGGGGCATCGTGCCGTTCGGCGAGTGGGTGCCGTTCCGGTCGCTACTGCTGCCCCTCGTCCCGGCACTGCGATACGTGGGTGCCCAGTCGATCCCGGGCATGACTCCCGGGGTACTGCCGGTGACACTCGCGGACGGCGCCGAGCTCAAACTCGGCATCCTGATCTGTTACGACCTGGTCTACGACGATTTCGTCTACGACACCGTCCGGCACGGTGGCCAGGTGGGCCTGGTGCAGTCCAGTAATGCCATGTACCAGGGCACCGGGCAGATCCAACAGCAGTTCGCGATCACCCGCGTCCGGGCGCTCGAACTGCGCCGCGAGATGCTCGTGGTGACCACGAGCGGGGTGTCCGGCCTGATCAACGCTGACGGCACGGTCGCGTTCACCGAACCCGACCACGTGTCCGCGTCCGGCGTCGTCGAGCTACCAGTACGCGATGGCGTTACCCCGGCCGCCTGGATCGCATCCTGGCTCGAGGCCGCGATCGTCCTGCTGGCGCTCGCCGGACTTGGGTTGTCATTGTCGTACGGCAGAATGGATGCGGTGTTCCGTCAATCTGGAGAAGCGAATGGCCGATTCGGCAGGTCTTGAGCGTGTGCTCGTAATCATCCCCACCTTCAACGAGGCGGAGAACCTGCGGCCCATCACCGCGCGAATCCGAGCGGCGGTACCGAGTGCTCACATCCTGGTGGCCGATGACAACTCGCCCGACGGCACCGGCGCCATCGCCGACGAGTTGGCTGCCGCGGACGACCAGATCCACGTGCTCCACCGAACCGGCAAGGAGGGGTTGGGTGCGGCGTACATCGCCGGGTTCCGTTGGGGGCTGGCCGAGGGTTACGACGTGCTTGTCGAACACGATGCGGACGGCTCCCACCAGCCCGAGTACCTGCCGGCCATGCTGGCCCGCCTGCAGACCGCGGACGCGGTGAAGGGCTCGCGCTATGTGAAGGGCGGCTCCACCAAGGGCTGGCCGCTGCATCGCGAACTCCTCTCGCGTGGGGGAAACCTCTGGACGCGGATGATGCTCGGGCTGAAGGTGAAGGACGCCACCGGCGGCTTCACCGCGTGGCGCGCCGCAACCCTGCGCGGCATCGACCTGGACGGCGTCGAAGCGGCTGGGTACGGCTTCCAGGTGGATCTGGTCTGGCGGGCCCTGCGCAACGGCTTCAAGGTGGCCGAGGTGCCCATCGAGTTCATCGAGCGCGAATACGGGGACTCCAAGATGAGCGGTCAGATTGTCGCCGAGGCGATGCTGCTGACCACCCAATGGGGCCTGAAGTACCGCTGGCGGCAGGCCAAGGAGGGCACCGAGAAGCTCGGCGAGGCCGCCGGGGAGGTCGCCCAGGAGGCCGGACGGAAGGTCGGTCGCGTCCGCGGGCAGCTCACCAGATGGTGGCGCCGACGCAAGGGTGATCAGGCATGAGTCGGACGACCGCCGGCTCCCGTTGGGTGCTGCCCGCGCTTGTGGCGGCTTTCATCCTGGTCGCTGTGGCCGAGGTGTGGCTGCTGACCTTCGTCGGGTCGCGCATCGGTCTGCTGCCCACCCTCGTGATCCTGATCGTCGAGGCCCTGGTCGGTTCGTGGCTGCTGCGCCGCGAAGGAAGCAAGGCCTGGACGGCACTGACCCAGGCCTACACCACCGGTCGTATGCCCACCGGAGAGCTGGCCGATGCCGGCCTGGTGCTGCTCGGAGGCATCATGCTGATCCTGCCGGGGTTCTTCACCGATGTGATCGGGTTGTTCTTCCTGCTGCCGTACACCCGTCCGCTGGCCCGCAAGTCCCTGGGCTTCCTGATCGCCCGTCAGGCGGCCAAGTCGGGTGTCGACTTCAGCGTGATCAAGGCCAAGTACGGTCCGGGCACAGTGATTCGCGGCGAAACGGTGGACGATCCCGCAGCGTCTACCGAGCCCACCGCCAAGGACGTCGTCGTTCAGGGCGAGATCGAGCCCTGATCGTCGTGTGACGCCGGCATCGTCGTGTGATGCCGGCTGAGCCTGACGAAGCCGCCCTTGACCCTTCGTCAAGCTCAGGGTTCGTTCGTC
>DAORUI010000035.1:9941-22170 GCA_035433085.1 Propionicimonas sp.
GCTGAGCCTGACGAAGCCGCCCTTGACCCTTCGTCAAGCTCAGGGTTCGTTCGTCAAGCTCAGGGTTCGTTCGTCGGGCTCAGGGTTCGCTCGTCAAGCCCAGGCCTGTTCGTTTGAGGACCGCAGCTACTGGCTGTCGCCGCGGATCTCCTCCAGGCGTTCGGCCAGCAGGTCCTCGAGCTCTTCGATCGACCGGCGTTCGCGCAGCATGTCCCAGTGCGTACGGGGGGGCTTGGTCTCCTTGGCCTCGGGCTGCACACCGTCCGCTCGCCGGGAGGTGGCGCCGCAACGGGGGCACTCCCACTCGGTTGGCAACTCCGCCTCTTCGGCGAAGACCACGTTGAAGTGGTGGCCCTTGGGGCACTCGAATCCGATCTCCTGCCGCGGGGCCAGTTCAACCCCGCTGGGGTCGGCGTGACTCTTCGCGCCCAGTCCGAATCCGCGCAATGCTCGATCAGCCATCTCGTTACCTCCACTCCCCACGGTAGCCGGGCCGGACAACCACCCGGCGAGGCCCACCTCAGATCACCTTTGGTAACGCGTTCCCGGCGTCGGTGATTCCCCGGCGCATGTCCACCCGGGTGAGCAGCGCCCCGCCGACGACGAAGAACATCACCAGCGCCACCAATGCGAGCCGATAGGAGTGCGTGAACTGGAACACGAGGGCGAAGGTTAGGGTGCCCAACCAACTCGTGCCGCGTTCCATGGCCTGGTAGAAGCTGAAGTACTCCGCCTCCCGTCCGAGCGGGATCAACTGGCTGTACATCGAGCGGGAGAGCGCCTGGGTGCCACCCATGACCAAGCCGATGGCCGCCCCGAGGGCAATCAGCGCGCCGAAGTTGCCCGCTGGCAGCAGGAAGCCGCTGATCACGACGAGCAACCAGATCGCGATGCCGCCCAGCACCGTCCGCTTGGCGCCGATGTGGGCGGCCACCCGGCCGAACAGCAGGGCACCGCCGAACGCGACGAATTGGGTGACCAGGAAGGTCATCATGACCTGGCTGGTGGCCATGCCCAACTCGGACGAGGCGTAGAGGCTGGACGAGACGATGACGGTCTGGATGCCGTCGTTGAAGAACAGGAATGCCAGCAGGAACAACAGTGTCTGCGGGTAGTTGCGCATGCTGGCGAAGGTGGCGAACAGTTGGGTGACCGGGTTCCGGCGCGCTACCTGCGGGGCCACCTCTCTGGGCAGCTTGCGCAGGCCGAGCACGGGGATGATCGTGAAGAGACCCCACCACAGGCCGGCCGAGAGCAGGCTCAACCGGATCGCCAGTTCATAGGTGATGCCCAGCCTGTCGTACAGGCTCATCAGCGCGAAGTTGGCCACCAGCAACAGGCCGCCACCCAGATACCCGAAGGCCCAGCCGCGGCTGGACACCCGGTCACGCTCATCGGGACCTGCGATCCGCACCAGGATCGAGTCGTAGACCACGGCCGAGGCACCGAAACAGAAGGCCGCGATGATCATCAGCCACGCGCCGAGTTGCCAATTGTCTCCCTGCAGGAAGAACATCAGGCCGGCCGCGATGGCGCCCAGCCAGGCCGTGGCTGCGAGCCAGCGATGCGGCTTCGTCGAGCGGTCGGCGGCAGCCCCGACGAACAGCAGCAGCACCGCGGACACGATGGTGCTCAGGGTGCCGAGGAAGGGATGCAGCGCCCCCGGCAGGACGGGGAACACTCCCAGCAGCATCACCGGGTTGGTGCAGAGTTGGCCGGCGGGCAGGTCGGGGCAGGCGGCGTTGTTGGCCAGGCTCGTCAGGTACGGCCCGATGATCACCGTCGCGGTGGTGGTGATGTAAGCGGAGTTGGCCCAGTCGTACCAGTACCAGGAGCGTTGCTCGGGTGTGCTTCTCATGCTGCCGACTCCCACAGTCCACGTTCCTGCAGCACGTTCTTCAGCGTGACCAGGTCGTTGGAGATCAGGCCGTCAACTCCCAGGTCGATGAGGCGCTCTATGTCGGCGCGGTCATCGATCGTCCACACGTGCACCTTGCGTCCGGTGGCATGCAGGAACTCCACCAGATCGCGCCGAACCACCGGGAGCAGTTCGCGGATCGCTCGCGAAGGAACCTGCAGGACCGGAGCCGGGTCGATCCGCAACCGCCGAAGGAACGGCGCGAATCCGTCCCAGGCGACACCGAGCGGAGTTGCACCGGTCGGAACGTCAGGCGCGAGCCGGGCGAATCGCCGGGTCCGAGCAGTGGAGAAGGACGCCACTGCGATCCGGCCCGTCATGTCCACCCGGGTGAGCAGCCGGGCGAGCACGGGGACGGCGGCGTCGTCCTTCAGGTCGACGTTGAAGCGGGCTTCCGGGAACTGTGCGAACACGTCCTCAAGGAGAGGCACTGGGTCCGCACCGTTGATGCGCAGCCCGCTCAATTCGTCCCAACGGCGGTCTCGAACGAGTCCTGATTCACCGGTCAGCCGATCCAACTGGGCATCGTGGAACAGCACCAGCCTGCCGTCCGCGGTCGTACGAACGTCGATCTCCAGGTACTTGTAGCCGAGGCGAACCGCTTGCTCCAAGGCGTACGCGGTGTTCTCGCGTCCGGCGTCCTGCGGCCTGGCCCATCCGCCCCGATGCGCCATCGCGACGAAGCGTTGGTCGAGGTAGGGAATGCCGGCTGCGTCCATTGGTGAACTCTAAAGGCCGCGGTAGCTGGACGCAGCGCGCGACCCGCGCCGATCAACCGCAGAATGGTGCGCGTGACCACGATTCTGTCGATCCAGTCCTCAGTGGCCTATGGCCACGTGGGGAACAGCGCAGCCACCTTTCCGCTGATGCGGCTGGGCGTCGAGGTCTGGCCGGTGATCACAGTCCACTTCTCCAACCACACCGGCTACGGCGCCTGGCGCGGCCCGCTGCTGGCGCCCAGCGACGTGGCCGAGGTCGTCGCGGGCATCGCCGACCGGGGAGTACTCGGACGCGTCGATGCGGTGCTGTCGGGCTACCAGGGTGCGGCCGAGATGGGTGCGGAGGTCCTCCGCGCGGTCGCCATGGTGCGGGCGGCGAACCCGTCAGCGATCTACTGCTGCGACCCGGTGATCGGTGACATCGGCCGCGGCATCTACGTTCGTCCGGGAATCCCCGAGTTCATGCGGGACGAGGTGGTGCCCGCCGCGGACGTGGTCACTCCCAACCACTTCGAATTGGACTACCTCACCGGACGCGAGACCTCGACGCTTGCCGAGGTGCTGGGCGCAGCGCAGGACCTGCGGGCCCGCGGGCCCAAGGTCGTGCTGGTGACTTCGACTGTGCTCGAAGGCGACCATCCCGACCAGATCAACATGCTCGCCGTCTCGTCCGAGGGCGCCTGGCGCGTGACCACCCCGAGGCTGGAGCGGAACTTCACCGGCTCGGGAGACCTGACCGCCGCGCTCTTCCTCGCGCACCTGCTGAACAGCGAAACTCCGGGGCATGCGGTCGGTGCAACCGCAGACGCGGTGTACTCGCTGCTGCGCAGCACGAGCGACCTCGGCTCGTCCGAGTTGTCCCTGGTCGCAGCACAGCAGGAGCTCGTCGACCCCAGCCACCACTTCGAGGTGGAGCAGATGGCTTGAACGAAAAGGGGACGGTTCCTTTTCCGTTCAAGTTGAAGCTTCAACTTGAACGGAAAAGGAACCGTCCCCCTTTTCGTTCAAGGGTCAGTCGCGGAAGACCTCGATCTTCGCGCCGAGGGCGTTGAGGCGATTGGGCAGGTCCTCGTAGCCGCGATTGATCACGTAGACGTCGCGTAGGACGCTGGTGCCGCGTGCGGCGAGGGCCGCCAGCAACAGGCAGACCGCCGGACGCAGTGCCTGCGGGCAGACAAGCTCCTGGCCGCGCCACCGCGTAGGACCATTCACGACGATCCGGTGCGGATCGAGTAGTTGCACGTCCGCTCCGAGCTTGTTCAACTCGATCAGGTGGATCGCGCGGTTCTCGTACACCCAGTCGTGGATCAGCGTCCGACCCTCCGCGGCAGCGGCGATCACAGCGAAGAACGGCAGGTTGTCGATGTTCAGCCCCGGGAACGGCATCGGATGGATCTTGTCGGCCGAGGAATGCAGCTTCGACGGCTTGACCGTGACGTCCACCAGGCGAGTCTGGCCGTTGTAAGCCGCGTACTCGTCGGTCAGGTCGTAGTTGAGGCCCATCTCGGCCAGAATCGCCAACTCGATGTCGAGAAACTCGATCGGGCAGCGCTGGACGGTGAGCTCCGACGCCGTGACGATGGCGGCCGTGATCAGGCTCATCGCCTCGATCGGGTCCTCGGACGGGGTGTAGGCGACGTCGGCATCGATGCGGTCGAGACCGTGGACGGTCAGCGTGGTGGTGCCGATCCCTTCCACCTGCACCCCGAGTTCGCGCAGGAAGAAGCACAGATCCTGCACCATGTAGTTGCTGGACGCGTTGCGGATCTCAGTGCGTCCTGGGAACTGTGCGGCTGCCATCAGCACGTTCTCGGTGACGGTGTCCCCGCGCTCGGTGAGGGTGATCCGGCGATCGCCAGTGAAGGCCGGGTCGACGTCCGCGTGGTAGAGCCCCTGGGTGGTGCGCACGCTCAGCCCGAAGTGCCGCAGCGCCTGCAGGTGCGGGGTGACCGTCCGCGCCCCGAGGTTGCAGCCTCCCGCGTAGGGCAGGTCGAACGAATCCTCCGAATGCAGCAGGGGACCGAGGAACATGATGATCGAGCGGGTCCGCCGGGCCGCGGCGACGTCCATGTTGGCAAGGTCGAGGCGGGCGGGACGCACCAGCACCAGTTCGGACTTGTCCTCGCTCCAGGTGGCACGGACGCCGATGCTGGTGAGCACCTCGAGGATGCGGTTCACCTCTTCGATCTGTGCGATGCCGTGCAGCACCGTCCGTCCGTGGTTGATCAGGGACGCGCAGAGCAAGGCGACCGCGGCGTTCTTGGACGACCGGACGGCGATCTGCCCCGATAGCGTGACCGGACCCTGGATTCGTAGGTGCGTCGGCCCGCCGGCACCGGCGGTGATCAGTGGATGGTCGAGTGCCCCGGCGATGCGGTTGATCATCTCAAGCGACAGGTTCTGGCCACCGGATTCGATGCGATGCACCGCGCTCTGGGAGGTGCCCAGGACGTCCGCCAACTCCTGCTGGGTGAGACCGCGCTGCTTGCGGGCGTCCCGGATGAGGGTGCCGAGGCTGCTCGGTAGGAGATCTTTCACGTCGGCCACCTTATCTCACATGGGATATGAACGCGCCTTGGCGATGACCGCCCAGTCCGCAAACGACCTCTGCGCCGAGCCGGGGGACAGTGGATAGAGTGACCGCCATGAGCCAACACTTCGATGTCGTCGTCCTTGGTGCCGGTCCCGGCGGATACGTGGCCGCCATTCGCGCAGCGCAGCTCGGCAAGAGCGTCGCGGTGATCGAGAAGCAATGGTGGGGCGGGGTGTGCCTCAACGTGGGCTGCGTGCCCACCAAGTCGCTGTTGCGTAATGCCGAGATCGCCCACATCTTCACCCACGAGAAGGAACTGTTCGGCATCGAGGGCGAGGTCACCTTCAGTTACGCCAAGGCCTTCGAGCGCAGCCGGAAGGTGTCGGAGCGCTCGGTCAAGGGGATCGGCTTCCTGATGCGGAAGAACAAGATCACCACCTTCGACGGCTGGGGCGAGTTCCAGGACGCACGGACGCTGAACGTCACCACCGGCAGTGGCACCGAAACGGTGACCTTCGAGAACTGCATCATCGCCACCGGCTCGGTCACCAAGATGCTGCCCGGCACGACCCGGACGGCGCGCGTGGTCACCTACGAGGAGCAGATCCTCGACAGCACGCTGCCGGGCACGATCATCATCTGCGGCGCCGGCGCGATCGGCACCGAGTTCGCGTTCGTGATGGCCAACTACGGGGTGCAGGTGACCATCGTGGAGTACCTCGACCGGATGGTGCCGAACGAGGATCCGGAGGTCTCCGCAGAGATCGCCAAGGCTTATCGCAAGCTCGGCATCACCGTGCTGGTCGGTACCAAGGTGGACGGGATCGAGGAGCACGCGGACGGCGTCCGGGTGCAGGTCAGCCCTGCCAAGGGCGGCGATCCGAAGGTGCTTGAGGCCGACCGAGTGCTGCAGTCCGTCGGGTTCGCGCCCCGGGTGGAGGGCTACGGCCTGGAGCGCACCGGAGTTGCGCTCACCGACCGCGGTGCCATCGCCATCGACGACTACATGCGCACCAACGTCGCCGGCATCTATGCCATCGGCGACGTGACCGCCAAGCTCATGCTCGCGCACACCGCAGAGGCCCAGGGCGTTGTCGCGGCCGAGACCATCGCAGGAGTGGAGACCATGCCGATCGACTACGACATGATTCCGCGCGCCACCTACTGCCAGCCTCAGATCGGCTCGTTCGGATACACCGAGGAGCAGGCCAAGGCCAAGGGCCACGAGGTGAAGGTGTCGAAGTTCCCGTTCAGCGCCAACGCCAAGGCCAACGGTCTGGGTCAGGGGGTGGGCTTCGTGAAGATCGTCGCCGACGCCCGCTACAACGAGATCCTCGGTGCCCACATGGTCGGACCCGACGTGTCGGAGCTGCTTCCTGAACTCACGCTCGCCCAACAGTGGGACCTCACCGCGGACGAGGTGGCCCGCAACATCCACGCCCACCCGAGCCTCTCCGAAGCCCTGAAGGAGGCCGTGGAAGGTATCGCGGGCCACATGATCAACCTGTAGCGGCCAAGATCCACGGCGAACCGAGCAAGCAGCCGATTCGCCCACCGCAGCCCCTGCCTTCTGCCAGAATCCGCAGATGGACGTCGAACTGGCTGAGGTCCGGGATTTCCTGGCCGCGCACCCGCCCTTCGCCGAGTTACCCGCGCGCGTTCTGGACGGACTTCCCAGCCGGCTGCACGTGCGCTACTTCCGTCGAGGCGCGACTGTCATCGAACTGGGTGCGCCCAATAATTCATTGTTCATCCTACGCTCGGGCGCCGTCGACATCTATCGGGACGGGGTCGAACTGGTCGAGCGTGGCGAGGTTGGCACCTGCTTCGGCACATCTTCCGTACTGAACCGACAGCCGTCCGGCTACCGGATCGTCGCGATCGAAGACGCGCTGGTGCTGGTGATGCCTGGTGAGGTATTTCACCAGTTGATCACCACGCAAGCTGGTTTCGCGGGTTTCTTCGGCGCCGGTCAGCCCGAGCAACTGAAGCGGGCAGTGGCTGAACTTCGCCAGGACGCCAGCGGCCGGATCATCCTGAAGACCCGCATCGCCGATCTGGTCAAGCGTCGCCCGATCACGGCTGCCCCGAGTCTGTCGATTCGCGAAGCTGCCACGATCATGGCCGAGCACCGGGTCTCGGCGCTGCTTGTCGCCGAGGGGGAGCGGATTCTCGGCATCATGACCGACCGTGATCTGCGCAGCAAGGTGGTCGCCGCGGGGACCGACGTCAACCTGCCGATCACCACGATCATGACCGCCGACCCGATCACCGTCCCGAGTTCGGCGCTCGCCTTCGAGGCGATGCTGGAGATGCTCGGACGCAACGTGCACCACCTGCCCGTGGTTGACAATGGCCAGCTGGTGGGAATGGTCTCGTCCGGCGACCTGATGCGGCTGGAGACCGCCAACCCCGTCTTCCTGGTCGGCGACATCGCCAAACAGCCCACGGCTGCCGGCATCGCGGCCATCACCGCACGAATCCCGGCGCTGGTCACCAGGATGATCGAGCAGGACGCCAGCGCGGACGAGATCCACCGAGTGCTCACCGGCGTCGGCGACGCCGCCAGCCGGCGGCTGCTGCAGCTGGCCGAAGCCGAGCTGGGCAAGCCGCCGGTCGGCTACACCTGGCTGGTGCTCGGCTCCCAGGCGCGGCACGAACACGGCTTGGGCAGCGACCAGGACCACGTCCTCGTGCTCGATGACTCACTCCAGGCCGAGCACCACGGGTACTTCGAAGCCCTGGCCGCCAGGGTGTCCGCGGGGCTGGAACTGTGCGGCGTCCCGAAGTGCCCGGGGGAGGTGATGGCCACCAACCCACGCTGGCGGCAGACCCTCAGCGCCTGGCGCGCCGACTTCCACCGCTGGATCGCCGAGCCCGGATCAGAAGCCGTACTGCATGCCCAGATCTTCTTCGACGCGCGTGCGGTGTTCGGGCCGTCCGAGTACGCCGAGGCCCTGCGCGCGTCCGTCCTGGCACAGACCCCGTCAGCGGCACGTTTCCTCGGCCACCTGGCCACGCAGGCCGTCGAACGGCAACCTCCGCTGGGGTTCTTCCGTGGGTTCGTGCTGGAGCGCGAGGGCGAGCATCGGGCGACAGTCGACCTGAAGTCGGGCGGGGTGCACTCGATCATCGAACTGGCCAGGGTCTACGCGTTGGCAAGGGGTCTACCCGAGGTAAACACTGTCGAGCGCATCCGGGCAGCGGCGGACGCGGGGGCGTTGAGCTCCGAGTCTGCCGACGACCTGGTGGACGCGTGGGAGTTCATCTCCTACCTCAGGCTGCGCCACCAGTCGCGCCAGGTCGCCGAGGGTCGGCAACCGGACAACCACGTGGCCCCGGACTCGCTCTCGACGCTTGAGAAGAAGCACCTCCGTGACGCGTTCGGGATAGTGCGCCGCCAGCAGCAGGGTCTCGCGCTCACGTACCAGACCCGCCTGATGTCGTGAACGCCGCCTGGTCGAAGCTGTTCGGCTCGCCGGCCTCAGCGCGTGCGAAACTGGCCGCGAAGGCTCCGGACGGGGCGCTGCGGCGCTACCTGGAAACACCGGTTCAGCCAGACGACACCCCCTTGCGGGAGGCTCGCCTGCTGGCGGTGGACGTCGAAACGACCGGGCTGGATCCCAAGATCGACCACCTGCTCAGCATCGGTTTCGTCCCGGTGGACGGGTACCAGATCCAGCTGGCCGGTGCCGGTCAGGTGCTGGTCCGCCAGAGTGCGGCAGTGGGGGAGAGCGCCCGATTCCACGGACTCACCGATGATGCGCTCGCTGGCGGAAGCACGGTTGCGGAGGCCGTGGATGCGCTGTTCACCGCACTGTGCGGCCGGGTTCTGCTGGCGCACCATGCGGCTATCGAGACCGGGTTCCTGAACCGCGCCTGCGAACAGGTCTACGGCATGGGAGCGCCGTTCGCGGTGGTCGACACCATGTCGATCCAGTTCGGCCTGCTCAGCCAGGGCTTCGACGACGAACCGCCGCAGGGCAGCCTGCGGCTGTGGAACGCCCGTGGCCAGTTCGGGTTGCCGCGCTACGCCGCCCACGAGGCCCTCACCGACGCGTTGGCCTGCGCTGAGCTGTACCTGGCGCAGGTGGCCGAGTTGGAGTCCGTCCGACCGCGAACGTTGAAGTCGGTGCTCAAGCGGTGACGCTCCCCATAGCCTCCGGCTCGGGCGAGGGGAGTGCGCGCAACCGCCAGAAGGGCCCCAGCCCGACCGGCAGGATAGCCAGCAGACCGAACCCTGCGCCCCACCACAGCGTCGGGACCACCCCGATCGTCTCGCCGAGCCAGCCGGCCAGTAGTGCGGCGGGCGGCATGATGCCCCAGACCACGAATCGGATGGACGCGTTCATGCGTCCCAGTAGTCGGGCGGGCGTGATCCGCTGCCGGAAACTGACCTGGGTGATGTTGTAGAGCAGTACCGCGAAGTTGCCGACGAGACCCTGCGCCACCAGAGCAGGCAGCACCCAGCCGGACGGCAGTGCCACCGCCAGCGGAAGCAGGAGCGTGGCCAGGCTGAACATGATCGCGCTGAGCGGGATCGCCCGAGCCTCGCCGACGGCCCTGGTGATCCTGGGAGCGGTCACCGCCGCGAGCAGGCCGCCCGCAGCCGACAGCGACAGCACGAGTCCCATGGTTTCAGGGGTGAAGCCCAGCACGCGCAGGTAGAACAGCGGCAGGAGGGTGAACACCAGCACGCTGGACAGGTTCGACACCGCGGTGGTGGCGACGATCCGGCGCAGCAGCGGATTGCCGAACACCCAGCCCAGCCCTTCGGCGACCTCGCGGTGGATCGGAGCATGATCGGACGCCGCTCGCCGCGGCTCGGCGTCCGTGGTCAACAGCAGCGCCACGATCGAACTGGCGTAGGTGAGGGCCGTGGCGAGCAGGGCCAGTGGCGCCGACAGCACGCCGATCAGCCAGCCGGCGATGGCCGGCCCGGCGATCCCGGAAAGCTGCTGGGTGGATTCGAGCTTGGCGTTGGCCTCGGCGATCTGGTCGGTGCGTACCAGCGAGGGCACGATGCTCTGGTAGGCGACGTCGAAGAAGACGGTAGCGACACCGAGGACGAGCGCGACGAGGTAGACCTGCCACATCTGCAGTCCGCCAGTGAGCCACAGCGCCGGCAGCACCAGCAGAGCGGCGGCACGGATGATGTCCGCGGCGATCATCACCCGGCGCTTGCGGAGCCGATCGATCCACGCACCCGCAGGCAGCCCGACCACCAGGAAGGCGATGAGGCTGGCCGCGTTCAGCACGCCCACCTCGAATTCAGTGGCGTTCAGTAGTAGGACGGCGAGCACCGGAAGCGCCAGCCGAGGGATCTCCTCACCGAGTTGGCTCAACGCCTGGCCGGTCCACATGGTGCGGAAGTTGCGGTCCCGCCAAAGCGGCTCCGGGGACGCGGTCGGTGCCGGATCGACTGATTGGGACATGCCAATCAGTTTGCCTGTAGTAGTTGGGACTTGTCAATCACACTAGAGTGGTGCCGTGGAACACGCCACGGAGGACAGCGAGCGAGCGACCGTAATGGCGCGCGCGCTCAGTTCGCCGTTGCGCTTGCGCATCCTGCGGCTGTGCGCCTTCGACGCGCGTACCAACAAGGAGTTGGCGGGGCTGCTCGACGTGAACCCGGGGACGATGCTGCACCACGTCCGCACCCTGGTTGCGGCAGAGATGCTCGCCGCCCAGCCCGAACGTGAAGGTGCGCGCGGCTCCCGTGAAGTTCCGTACAAGTCCACAGGGCTGTCGTGGAACACGCGGATACCCAGCCAGTCGGTGGTGCTGATCGAGACCATGCGCCAGCAGCTGGAGGGCGTCGACCCGGATGATGTCGACGTGATCTGGCTCGGCCTGCGGTTGAACCGGGAGCATCGAGCCGAACTGGAGCGACGCCTCGCCGAACTTGCCAACGAGTTCCGCGAACGCGGTCCGGACGCTGATGGGGACGCATATTCGCTGGTCGCGGTAACCCATCCCGATCTGAACCCACGGCCAACCGAGCGGTCCGAATAGGCGTGGTGCCGGGTCAGTTCGGCATATCCGATAACGGCCATTATGTCACTTAGGATTTCGGCTTGCCAGACCCGCCTCTCCCCAATTGAGGAAAGTGGAAGCCATGGCGTTTCAGATGCTGGTCATTTGGGATAGGCTTGCCACAGCTTCGCACCCCCTCCCGAGGAGCTCAATGATGAACCGGCTGAGCGCCTGGTTCGATCGCCTGATGAAGGCGGACCAGCGATATGTCTGTGGCGTCTGTGACGACCGTTTCCTCCACCAGGCGATGGGTGTCGAGCACATCCTTCGTTGTCATCCCGAGTTCAGCTCCGTGGCCGTCTACGAGTCCCGTCCGGACCTGAGCCCAACTCGCGAGCTGGTCCCCATCAGGACGTCGTTGCGACCCGAGCTCGCGCTGGGCTGACTCCGTTCGGGGCTTGCCTGCTAAAGCCTAACGACTTACTCTGGCTAAATGAAGCCTAATGCCTTTACTGCGGTCCTGATCGCGGACCAGGTGTCCAGCAGGTCGGCGGCGGACGCGGTGCCGACCGCATTGGCGGCGTTGAGCGCAATCCCGATGCTGCTGCCTTTCGAGCGCACCGCGGGCGACGAGATCCAGGGACTCACCGATGATCCCGCCGCAATCTCCCGGACAGTCTGCAAACTGACCAGGCTCGGCGACTGGCGCATTGGCATCGGCGTCGGCAGCGTGGACCTGCCGCTGCCGGATTCCACCAGGGCGGCCCGCGGAGCCGCCTACCTGGCTGCGCGCATCGCGATCGCGAGGGCGCGCAACTCCCCCGTCCAGCTCGCCCTCGCGCTGCCGGAGGCTGTCAGTGGTGCCCAGTACCCTGATTTGGCGGACGCCGCAGCGGACGCCGAGACGGCACTCTGGCTGTGGCGCTCGATCCTCACCAGGCGTAGTGCGGAAGGATGGGAGCTGATGGATCTGCTCGACGAGGGCCTGAGCAACGCCAGGGCTGCCGAACGGCTCGGCATCAGTGCTCCCGCCGTCAGCCAGCGCCTGGGACGGGCCGCGCGCACCGAAGGCATCCGCGGCGA
>DAORUI010000036.1:0-21274 GCA_035433085.1 Propionicimonas sp.
GTCTGCCTTGCGCTCGTGGATCGGGTACGCGGCCTTCTGCCGGGGGTTCGGGTCGAGGCAGGGTTCGTGGAACTCACGCCGCCCACCATCGACAAGGCTCTCTCCGACGTCCTCGACGGTGCGGCAAGCGCTGTCGTCGTGCCGCTCATGATCGGCTCCGGCGGCCACGTCCGTGAAGACATCCCCCAAGCCATCGCGGCAGGCAAGAGCGCCCACGAAGGTGCGACCGTCGTCTACACCCGACACCTCGGCTCGCCTGCCCCGCTCATCTCCGCCGTCCGCAAGCGCATCGCCACCGCCTGCGACGACTGGGCCGCCGGCGACGTCACCGTCGTGTTTGTCGGCCGCGGCTGCAGCGTCACCGATGCCAACGCTGACCACATCCGGCTCGGCCGCGTGCTGCTGGAAACCGGCAGCTACGCCGCGGTGGTGCCGGCCTTCATCCAGGTGGCACAGCCGACCGTCGCCGAAGCATTGGACGTGGCCCTTCTCACCGGCAGTCGCCGGATCGTCGTGATGCCGCACTACCTGTTCCCCGGCCGGCTCACCGCCTGGGTGCAGGCCGCAGTGGACAAGTGGTCCGGCGCCCACCCGGACGCCGAGGTGCGGGTCGCCGGCCCGATCGGCGACTGCCCGGAACTCGCAGAGGTGGTGGCCAAGCGCTACCGGGAGGGCACGCTCCGGGCCCGCACCGACCTGGGCTCACCCGCCTACCTGACCGGCCTCCTGCTGACCGGCCGCAAGGTGGTGGCCGTCGGTGGTGGCTGCGTCAACCGGCGCAGGGTGCCGAAGCTGCTGGCCGCCGGGGCCGACGTCACCGTGGTTGCCCCCGAACTCCACCCGGCCCTCGCCGAGCTGGTCGCGGCCGGCAGCATCACCTGGCGGGAGCGCGACTTCCAGGAATCCGACCTCGACGGCGCCTGGTACATACTGGCCACCACCGACGATCCCGCCACCAACGCCCGGGTCGTGGCAGCCGCGGAGGCGCGTCACACCTTCTGCGTCCGTGCCGATCAGGCCGACCTCGGCTCCGCCTGGACGCCGGCCACCGGCGACATCCCCGGGGCGACGATCGCGGTTCTCGCCAGCCACAACCCGCGCCGCTCCGCCACGCTGCGCGACAGGCTGGTCGAGCTGATGGAGGCCGCAGATGACTGAGCGCTACGAGTACACGAAGGACGGCGCGGAGATCTACCGGCAGTCCTTTGCCACCATCCAGGCAGAGGCCGACCTAGCCGCGGTGCCGGCAGAGCTGCGTCCGCTCGCGATCCGGATGATCCACGCCAGCGGGCAGATCGACCTGCTCGACGACCTCACCTGGTCGGACGGGCTGTACACGGCAGCAACCGCAGCCCTGCTGGCCGGAGCTCCGATCCTGTGCGACTCCAGGATGGTGGCCAGCGGCATCATCCGTTCACGACTCCCACGCAACAACGACGTGGTGTGCCTGCTCGACGACCCGCGCCTATCCGGCCTCGCCGCAGAGCTCGGCACCACCAAGACGGCAGCAGCCGTCGAGCTGTGGCGCCCGCTGCTGGCAGGGTCGATCGTCGCGATCGGCAATGCACCCACCGCCCTGTTCCACCTGCTCGAGGTCGTCGCAGACGACCCGTCCCTCGCGCCAGCGGCCGTGATCGGGATCCCGGTCGGCTTCATCGGGGCTGCCGAGTCGAAGCTGGCCCTCGCAGCTAACGAGCTCGGCCTGGACTACGTCGTCGTACACGGGCGTCGCGGTGGCAGCGCCGTCACCAGCGCTGCGGTCAATGCCCTGTGCGGCACGGACGGGCGCACCGGTGGCTAGCGAGATCGCCGGCGTCGTCCGGCCAACAGAAGGGACGTCGATGTTCGCTGCGGCAAGGACCGGACAGGTCATCCTCGTCGGGGGCGGACCGGGCGACCCCGACCTGCTCACGGTCGGCGGCCTACGAGCGCTCCGCGAAGCCGACGTCGTGCTCTACGACCACCTCGCGCCGCTGTCCTGTCTGGACGAGACCAAGGCCGGCGCCATCTTGATCGATGTCGGCAAGATCCCGCGCGGCTGCCAGACCGCCCAGACCGACATCAACGCCCTGCTCATCGAGCACGCCGGCAACGGTGCGAACGTCGTCCGGTTCAAGGGCGGCGACCCGTTCGTGCTGGGCCGCGGCAGCGAGGAATGGCTCGCCTGCGCCAGCGCCGGAATCCCGGTCCGCGTCATTCCGGGCGTGTCTTCTGCCATCGCCGGTCCGGAGCTCGCCGGGATCCCGCTGACCCACCGCGGCCTCACCCAGAACTTCTCGGTCATCTCCGGCCACGTCGGGCCAGAGCACCCTGCGTCCACGGTGAACTGGGACGCTCTCGCGAAGAGCTCAGGGACGATCGTGATCCTCATGGGCGTCGCCCACCTGCGGGAGATCTGCACCGGGCTGACCAGCCGTGGCCTCGACGCCGCCACCCCCGCGGCCGTGGTCGCCAAGGCTGCGACCCCCGACCAGCGGGTGGTTCGCGGCACCGTCGCCACCCTTCCCGGCATCGCAGCGGCTGCCAGCATCGAGCCGCCTGCCCTCATCGTGATCGGTGCCGTTGTCGGCCTCGACCTCGGCCCCGCCGTCCCACCCGCACCGACAAAGGAATAGCGATGTCCATCTCCGAACGCACCCCCGACCAGGCGACGAACGCACCCCTCTCCGCCCGCAAGCTCGCGATCATGGCAGTCTTCATCGCCCTGAGCGCCGCCGGATCCTTCGTGAAGATCCCCAGCCCGCTCGGTTCGGTCGGGCTCGACTCTGCTCCCGGCTTCTTCACCGCCATCGCCTTCGGCGGCTGGATGGGCTTCATCGTCATCGCCGTCGGCCACCTGCTCGGGTCAGGGATCGTCGGCTTCCCGCTCACCCTTCCGGTGCACCTTGCCATCGCCGCCGGCATGGGACTGTGCGCACTGGCCTTCCGCTGGGTGGGGCGCCGCGGCACGGCCTGGCTCGTGGTGAGCGTGATCACGACCTCGCTGCTGAACAGCTTCGGCCTCGGCCTGATCGTCGTGCCGATCGGCGGCTGGGGCATGTACCTGGCCTCCGTCCCGTCCCTTCTCCTCGGAGCAGCGATCAACCTCGTACTCGCAGCCGTCGCCTACCGCGCCTTGCGCACCAGCAAGCTGCTCGATTGAGCTGATGGAGAACTCCCTCGACGTCGTCGGCGTCAGCTACACCTACCCGAAGGCTCACGCCAGGGCGCTGCACGCCGTCGACCTCAGCCTTCCGAGGGGGAGTTTCACCGTCGTGATGGGCTCCGCGGGGGCCGGCAAGTCGACCCTGCTGATGACGCTCAACGGCGTGATCCCACACCTCAAGGCCGGGACGCTCGACGGCCGCGTGCAGCTGGACGGCGCCGATCTCGCCGGCTTCAGGGTGCAGACGATCACCGAATTCGTCGGGCTGGTGCTGCAGGACTCCGACACCCAGCTGCTCGGCCGCACCGTCGCGGAGGACGTGGCGTTCGGGCCGCGCAACTACCGGGTGCCGCGTGCCGACATCCAGCGCCGCACCCGCGACTGTCTTGCCACCGTCGGACTGTCCGGATACGAGACACGGAACACAGCGCAGCTCTCCGGTGGGCAGCGGCAGCGGGTGGCCATCGCGGGGATCCTCGCCCTGCAGCCCCAGGTGCTCTGCCTCGACGAGCCCGCCTCCGAACTCGACCCCCACGGCCGGTCCGAGCTCTATGCAGCGGTCGACGCCCTGCGTCACAGCCGCGACACCACGATCGTTGCCGTGGAGCATGACGGCAGGGACGTCATCGGTCGCGCCAACCATCTCGTGGTACTGGATCACGGACGAGTGAGCTGGCAGGGCGCTCCCGTCGACTTCTTCCGGGATGCCGCGGCGGTGAGGAACCACCGCGTGAAGCCGCTCGCCATGGCTGTGGTCGGAGCAGAACTTGCCACAGTCGGGCTGATCGGGATCGGCGAGGTGCCACTGCACGTCGACGCGGCCGAGGTCCTCATCCGTGGACTGGGCAACGGACAACCACTCCCTGCGCCCGTGACCACGAGCGCGTCTACGGAGCCCTCCGGAGACCCGGCGATCGAGCTCCGCGACCTGGTGCACAGCTATCGGGGTGGGCACCGCGGCCTCGCCGGGGTGAACCTGACCGTGCGCCGCGGCGACTTCGTCGCGCTCGTCGGCCGGAACGGAGCCGGAAAGACCACGCTCCTCAAGCACCTGAACCGGCTGCTCGCTCCTACCTCGGGCACAGTGCTGGTCAACGGCAAGGACACGGCGAGCAGCCAGCCCTGGGAACTCGCCCGCCAGGTGGGGTACGTGTTCCAGAACCCCGACCACCAGATCTTCAACGCCACCGTCGCGGACGAGGTTCGTTACGGCCTGCGGCTGGCAGGACTTCCCGCAGCGGAGATCGAGCAGCGGCTCGACGAGGTGCTGCAGCTCACCGGGCTGGCCGACGTCCGCGCCGAGCATCCCTTCTCGCTGGCGAAGGGGCTGCGGCAGCTCATCGCGGTCGCTTCGATCCTGGCCCTGCGGCCGGCGGTCCTTGTCGTTGACGAGCCCACCACCGGCCAGGACTGGGCCGGAGTGCAGGCCATGATGGCGCTCGTCGAGCGGTTGAACGCCGAGGGAACGACGATCGTCATGGTCACCCACGACCTCGACCTCGTCGCAGAACACGCTCGTCGTGTCGTGGTCCTTGACGATGGGCTGATTGTCGCCGACGGCCCCACGGCAGAGGTCCTCGGCAGAGCCGACCTCCTGGCCGCCGCCGGCGTGCACACCACCCAGACCGTCGCCTTGTCGCTCCGGCTCTGGCCAGACTCCGTCCCACTGCTGAACGCTGCCGAACTGGGGCGCCACCTCGCGGGCGCGCTCGCCCTGGGGGTGCCGGGTGCTGCTTGAACGACTCGACGTGAGGGTGAAGCTCGCCACCTTCGTCGCGATCATGGCCGCCCTGTTCGTGATCACCCATCCGGTGGGCAACCTTGTGCTGCTGGCGGTCCTGCTGTGCACGCTCCTCGCGTCGCGGACCCCGCTCGGCGGCGTGTGGCCGATGCTGCAACCCCTGCTGCTGGTGTTCGTGCTGATCGTCACGGTCACCACGGTCACGACCACCCGGATCACCCAGCCGGAGAACACCTGGGTGCTGTTCACGTTCCTTGGCCTTGAGGCCACCCTCGGCGGGCTACTGGTGGGACTCACCTTCGTCGTCCGGATCGTCGTCATGGTCGTTGCCACCTACGCCTTCGCCATCAGCACACCCATCGACGACCTGGTGGCCCTCCTCGCAGGACTGCACGCCCCTGCATGGTTCTCGATCCTCGTGACGACCGCACTCTCCTTCGTCCCGACGATGGCGCGCCGCAGGGATCTGATCGTCGAGGCCCAGCGCGCCCGCGGGGCCCAAGTGAACAACACCGGACCGGTGAGCCAACTCGTCGCCGGCGTCGCGATCATGGTGCCGCTGATCACCAACGCAATCCTGATGGCAGACAACCTCGCCATCGCCCTGACCAACCGCGGGTACGGGGCCGCCCGCACGATGACAGAAATGCGCGACCTCACCTTCCGGCGCTGCGACGCGCTTGTCCTCGGTGCTGTCATCCTGCTTGTGTCCGCCGCCACTTGGCTGCGGTTCGGCCTCGGCTATGGAGCGGTGTGACGTGGAAGCAGTAAGGCGGATCCGGGACCTCCTGATCCTCGACGGCACGCTCGTGATCGCGGCGGACTCCATCGGCGGGATCGGTCCCAAGCCCGCGGACACGGTCTACTCCGACGCCAGGACTGTTGCCCACTTCGCGCTCCGGGTGCCGCTCCTCGAAGTGATCTGCGCCGGGGCGCGTCCGATCGCTGTGATCGACAACCTGTGCGTCGAACTGGAACCCACCGGCATCCCGATGATCGAGGAGATCCGGCGACTCGCAGCGGAGGCCGGCGTCCAACCGAACGCTGTCACCGGAAGCACGGAGGAGAACGTCACGACGCGGGCCACCGGCATCGGTGTGACCGTCATCGGCCGGGTTGGGCCGGACGACCTGTTGAGCGGCGGGTCGCATGGCGGGGACGTCGTGATCTGCGCGGGCCTGCCGCTGTCCGCCCCCCGTGACGAGGTGTGGATCGGGCACCCTGACCAGATCACAGTGGCCGTGACATCAGCGGTCATCGCGTTCGGGCTGGTGCACGATTCCCTGCCGGTCGGATCCAGGGGAGTCGCGTGGGAAGTCGCTCAACTCGCCGCGTCCGCAGGACTCGAGCACGAATGGCTCGCCGCCACCGAGGTCTCACTCACCGCCTCAGGCGGACCCGCGAGCTGCGTGCTGTTCAGCTGTCATCCCGATTCGGTGGAGGCCATCGTCAGCATGATTGGCCAGACCACGCCGGTTCACGTCGTGGCGCGTCTCAGGGGCGGGCCGCCGCCAAGCTGAATGCGCGCTGGAATTTGGAATCATCGTCCACCCTGTGATCGATGAATGGCCAGGAACCGCTGGAGCGGCCCCCCCCAGCCGAGGTTGTCATGGGGCGTCCCACGCTGAACAGGCCCCCCACGTGGACGGCGCTGTTCGATTCGGGGCTCACCGTTCTTCCTTGTCCGGGGCTGTCCCAAACCACATCCCCGGACCGCATTGCGATACCGAGCAGGGCGTCGAGATCCTCGGCCCGGTGACTCGTAAGGTTGAGCTGGTCGACCGCATGACCGGTGAGCCGATCCGCGACAACGATGGCCGCCCGCAGTCCGGGCGAGAGCTTCGAACCGGACACCCTCGAGGACGGCCTCGCTGGGTGCGGTCCAGTCCCCGGAGCTGACCTTGCGCGCCTGGCCCGACAACCAGGTCTCGGCGTCCATCCGGGACAAGAAGGTCACCGGTGCCGTGTGCCGCTCGCCGTCGGGGCCGCGATATCGCGCCCGATACCGCCCGCTCGGCAGAGGCGAGATCTCCCCGAAGGTGCGCTTCACCCGCGCGCGCTTCCCGGCCATCGTCGCCCAGCCTCAGACCGCGATCGGACGGGCGTAGCGTGGCTTGAGTAGCCGGTCGACGTCCTCAGGTCGCAGGCGCAGGATGCGGCGACCGGTCATGAACGCGGGCAACTCACCGCTGGCGATCCGTCTGCGCAGCGTGTTGCGGCTGATCCCGGTCCGCTCACAGGCCTGGGCGATGGTCTCGTAACGCTGGGTGGGCATGGCTGCTCCTTCCGTGCTCCTTAAGCCCGGCAACGGCGTCGATCCGGACAGGCGGGAGCCAAGAACTTGCAGGAAGCTGTCCCGAGGACACCAGGACCACCCATAGGCTGCGCGGAAATGGCCGTCCCTACGCCAAGACCCCGGGGGTATCCAACATGAGAGAGGTATATGAGAGAGGTATGTGAGGCGATACCCCGCCCGGTATGCCATTCCGTACCATTCCCGTGGGGCATACGTGGGGCAGCGTGGGGCAAACGTGGGGCACGAAGGGCCCTCGATGGCACTTTGTGAGCACACCTGAACCGAGCCAGATCGGCTCATAAGTCCTAGTCAGATGCTGTTTACCCTCGTCAGGGGCACATAGCCAATATGTGCGCGAGAGAGGAGTTGAACCTCCACGTCCTTTCGGACACACGGACCTGAACCGTGCGCGTCTGCCATTCCGCCACTCGCGCCCGACTCCCGCAGGAGCCAGCCCGGAGAGATTAGCACAGGCAGTGGTTCTGGCCCGAACCGAGATCCGTCAACGAGCCGCTGATGCGATCCGGACCCGCAACGTCGTTCGGGTCGCGTGTCGGGGCGTTCCGGACGCTCACGGGTCCAGATCGCGGCATGAGTGGTCTCGACAGGCTCGACCAACCGAAGGGGACGCTCCACCAACCGAAGGGGAGGCTCGATCAACCGAAGGGGAACGCCGACCAACCGAGGTGCGGACACCGCACAACCTCACCCTGCACTACAGGCCTGTAGTCGGCTCAGGCCCGTCGCGTAGGCTGCTAGTTCGGCGCTGGATAGGCTTGACGGCGCTGAACCATGTCTGGAAGGAGGGCGGATGGGGGTCTTCGACCGCGTCGAGAAGAAGCTCGAGAACGCCGTCAGCGGTGCTTTCGCCCGCGCTTTCAAGGGCGACGTCCAGCCCGTGGAGATCACCGCGCGGCTGCAGCGCGAACTCGACTCAGAGGCCAAGCTGCTCAGTCGCGACCGCAAGCTCGTGCCCAACGACTTCCGCGTCGGCTTCTCCCAGCACGACCACGACCGGCTGACGCCCTATTCCAAGACCCTCAACTCCGAGATCATCCCGCAGCTGCGCACCTACGCCGCCGACGCCGGCTACATCTTCAACGGCCCGGTCACCATCGACTACTACCTCGACAGCGCCCTGCCAGTCGGACGGTTCACCGTCACCTCGTCCGCCGTCGCCGGCGTCGACGCCACTGAGGACGCATCCCCGAGCGAGATTCGCGCGGCCAACCTCGTGGTCGAAGTCAACGGCGTCCGCCACCCGCTGACCCCACCGGGCGTCACCATCGGACGCGGCACCGACGCCGACCTGCGCATCAACGACCCCGGCGTCTCCCGAGTGCACGCGCGCATCAACGTGAACGGCACCGGTGAGGGCCAACGCCTCGACATCGAGGACCTCGGCTCCACCAACGGCATCGTCGTGGACGGCCAGCGCACCCGCCACGCCAACCTCGCCCTCGGCAGCCGCATCGAGATCGGCACCACACGGTTGGCCATCGTGTCCCCGGTGCACGATGTCTGACCTCGTCGTCCTCGGGCTCAAGCTCGGCTTCATCGCCCTGCTCTGGCTCTTCATCCTCTTCACCGGCAACGTCATCCGCACCGACCTCTTCGGACGCAAGGTCTCCGCCGCCGAACTCGCGCCTCCAGGGTCACCGTCCGCCGTCCCGTCGGCCAAACCGGTGAAGCTCTCCCGTCGCGAGGCCAAACGGATGCCCAAGTCCCTCGTCATCACCCACGGCCGCCAGGCCGGGCTAACCCTTCCCCTCGGCGACTCCCTGCTCATCGGACGCGCTCCCGACTGCCAGCTCGTCCTCGACGACGACTACGTCTCCACCCGGCACGCCCGCGTCACCCGCACCGCCACCGGCTTCCAGGTCGAGGACCTCGGCTCCACCAACGGCAGCCTCGTCAACAACCAGCGCATCACCGCCCCCACCCCGTTCGGCGTTGGTGACACCCTGCGCATCGGCCGCACCCTGATGAGCGTGGAGAAGTAGATGCCCTTGGCGCTGCGCTACGTCGCCCACTCCGAGATCGGCCTGGTCCGCAAGAACAACCAGGACTCCGCCTATGTGTCCCCCACGATGCTCGTCGTGGCGGACGGTATGGGCGGCGCCGCCGCCGGCGACCTCGCGTCCGCCGTGGCCATCCGGGAGCTCAAGGCAGCGGACGGGGCCCACGCAGGCGAGGAGATGCTCGAAGTACTCTCCGGCGCCATCGACCGCGCCGCGGACGCCATGAGCGAACTCATCGACGCCGACCCCAAGCTCGACGGCATGGGCAGCACCGTTTGCGGCTTCATGTTCGACGGCTCCCACCTCGGTATGGCCAACATCGGCGACTCCCGCGCCTACCGCTTCCGGGATGGCAAGCTGAGCCGCATCACCCGCGACCACTCCTGGGTGCAGACCCTCGTGGACGAAGGGCGCATCACCGAGGCCGAGGCCCTCGAACACCCCCACCGCTCACTCATCCTCAAGGTCATCAACGGCCAGCCGCAGCACGTGCCCGACCTCGAACTCATCGACGTCCAGGCCGGCGACCGCCTGCTGGTCTGCTCGGACGGCCTTTGCGGCCTAGTCACCGACACCGCCATCGCCGCCAATCTCACCGGCACCCGCGAACACTCCCTCGACGAGCTCCTCACCCTCGCGCACCGGGCCGGCGGCCACGACAACATCACGATCATCCTGGCCGACGTCGTCGAAGGTGAACCGGAGGGAAGCACCCAGGTGCTCGGGGCCGCGTCCAACCTCGACCTGGATACCCTCGAGAACACCGCGCCCGTGCCCATGCTGTCAGAGACCTCCACTATCGACCCCGCTGCCACCGAGCGCCTGCGCTACGCCCCGGTGGCCAAGCGGCGCGCGTCCACCTGGGTGAAGGTGGTGCTCGGCGTGCTTATCCCCCTGCTGGCCATCGGCGGCGGCGGTGCGCTCTGGTACGCCTACACCCAGCAGCAGTACTTCCTCGGAGCCGCCGCCGAGCACGTCGCCATCTTCCAGGGCATTCCCGAGCCGGTGTTCAACCTTCCGCTCTCTCACGTGGTTCAGACCGACGACACCCGCGTGGCCGACCTGCCGCCGTACTACCAGGAGAAGGTCATCGAGACCATGCCCGCCGATTCGCTCAGCGACGCGCAGGCCACCCTGGACACCCTGCGCGCCAAGGCAGCACAGTGCATCGCCGCCCGCGCGGCGCACCAGACCGCAACGGCCGTGCCGTCCACACCCTCGGCGTCCGGGACGCCGTCCGGGTCGGGGACGCCGTCAGGGTCTCGACAGGCTCGACCAGCCGACACTGGCACCGCTCGACCAGCCGACACTGGCACCGCTCGACCAGCCGAAACAGGGACGTCCGCACCGACTGAGAGCCCGGCCGCGTCCGCCACCCCATCGGCAATCCCCACACCGTCCGACTCGGCCACCCCCGCGGCGCCCATGGAGTGCTGATGGACGACGTCATCAGCTATCGCAAGCGGCGTGGCACCGAACTGGTCATGCTCGTCTTCGCCGTCGGCCTCGGCATCGGCGGCTACCTGCTCACCCACCTCAATCGGGACGCAAGACTGCCGGACGTATGGCCGTGGGCGGTCGGCATCATCGCCGGCATCGCGCTGCTGCTGCACATCGTCATCCGGGTGCGCATTCCCTACGCCGACCCGCTGATCCTGCCGCTGGTGATGCTGCTCAACGGGCTCGGGTTGGCGATGATCCATCGGCTCGACCTGGCGTCCGATCCGCAGATGCACTCGGCGGAACTGCAGCTGATGTGGCTGGTGATCGCCTCGGTGGCCTGCGCCCTGGTGATCGTCTTCCTGCGCGACTACCGCGTGCTGAACCGCTATCCCTACCTCATGTTCCTGGCCGGCATCACCTTGCTGATGCTGCCGCTTCTGCCGCTGATCGGGCAGGAGAAGAACGGCTCGCGCATCTGGATCCACCTCGGCCCGTACAGCTTCCAGCCGGCTGAACTCGCTAAGCTCGTGCTCACCGTCGCCTTCGCCGCCTACCTCGTGGACAAGCGCGAGGTCCTCGCCCTCGCCGGACGCCGCGTCCTGGGCATCGAGTTGCCCCGTCCTCGCGACCTCGGCCCCATCCTGGTGATGTGGTTGGCCAGCCTGGCCGTCCTGGTTTTCCAGAAGGACCTGGGCACGTCACTGCTGTTCTTCGGACTGTTCGTGATGATGCTCTACGTCGCCACCGAGAAACCGAGCTGGCCGATTCTGGGCGGGTTGCTGTTCGCGTCCGGTGCGTACGCCGCGTTCCTGCTGTTCAGCCACGTGCAGGTGCGCGTCGCCGCCTGGCTGAACCCGTTCGAGAACTACGACCAGAACTACCAGGTGATCCAGGCCCAGTTCGGCCTCGCCTGGGGCGGCGCGTTCGGCGCGGGCTGGGGGCTCGGACGGCCGAGCCTGATTCCACTGGCCAAGACCGACTTCATCGCCGCGGCGCTCGGCGAGGAGCTGGGCATCGCCGGGCTCAGCGCGATCGTTCTGGTGTACGGCATCGTGGTCGCCCGCGGGCTGCGCGCGTCCCTGGTGGCGAAGGAGCCGTTCGGCAAGCTGTTGGCTGCCGGTCTCTCCTTCGTGTTCGCGATCCAGGTGTTCGCCATTCTCGGCGGCGTCACCCGGTTGCTGCCGCTGACCGGTCTGACTACGCCCTTCATGTCGCAGGGCGGGTCGTCTCTGGTGGCCAACTGGGTGATGCTCGGGCTGCTGCTGGTGATCACTCACCAGGTGCGCAGCCCGGCCAGCCAGGTTATCGTCGAACCCGAGCAATGGCTTGAGCACGAGACCACGCAGATGATTCCGGTCGGAGCTTCGGTGTCCGCTCAGGCGGACGCGGGCCGTCGTCCCGACCCTTCGACAGGCTCAGGGAACGTGGTGGGGGGCTCAGGGAACGTGGTGGGGGGCTCAGGGAACGTGGTGGGCTCAGGGAACCTGGTGGGGGGCTCGGGCCCTTCGACAAGCTCAGGGAACGTGGCGGGAATCTCGGGCCCTTCGACAGGCTCAGGGAACGTGGGGGGCTCAGGGAACGTTGCAGATGACGAACCGACCCAGCACATTCCCACGGACGGAGGGTCGGCATGAACCGTCCGATTCGTGGGGTCGCGGTGGCTGCGATGGTCATGTTCGCCGCGCTGCTGGTGAATGTCAGCTACCTCTTTGTGGGGCAACAGAGCTTCCTGAACGAGCGTCCGGAGAATCGTCGGGTGACCGATGCCCGGTTCGCCCAGGATCGCGGGCCGATCATGGTGGGCAACACTCCGGTCGCTGAGTCCAAAGCCGTCAGTGACCGCTACAAGTTCCAGCGGTCCTACAGCAACGGCGAGCTCTACGCCCCGGTCACCGGGTTCTACTCCTACCTCTACCACACGTCCGATCTCGAGGCCTCGCGCTCTGCCGAGCTTTCCGGCCAGGACGATTCCCAGTTCCTGCAGCGCCTGATCAACCTGGCTGCAGGCAGAACGCTCCCCGGCGGCACGGTCGAGACCACGCTCGACGCGAAGGCTCAGAAGGCGGCCTGGGACGCGCTCGCCGGACGCAAGGGCGCGGTCGTCGCCATCGACGTGAAGACCGGAGCCGTGAAGGCCCTGGTCACCTATCCGAGCTACGACCCCAACGACCTGGCCACGCACGACCTGGCCGCGTCCACTGCGGCGTGGAAGAAGCTAAACGCCGATCCGGACAAGCCGATGGCCAACCGTGCCACCGCCGAGATCTATCCGCCGGGCTCGACCTTCAAGCTGGTCACCGCGGCGGCCGCGCTCACCGCCGGGATGAACTCCGATTCCAAGCTGGACGCGACCGCGTACCGCCTGCCTGGCTCGACCCGGGTGATCTCGGGCAACTGCGGCGGCAGTGAAGTCACCATGACCCAGGCGCTGATGGTGTCGTGCAACCCCGGCTTCGCCCGCCTCGGTGCTGAACTCGGCGACACCGCCCTGCGCGAGCAGGCCGAAGCGTTCGGCTTCGGCACCAAGTTCCTCACCGACCTGCGGACGGCCGCGAGCAAGTTCCCCGCAGAGCTGGACGCCGCGCAGACCGCGATGAGCGCCATCGGCGAGTTCGAGGTGGCCGCGTCCCCATTGCAGATGGCGATGGTCTCCGCGGCGATCGCCAACGACGGCGTCGTCATGGAGCCCTACATCGTCAACCGGGTGCTCGACCGCGACCTCAAAGTGACCACCCAGACCAGTCCGCAGAAGCACTCGGTGGCCCTGAGCACGGAGAACGCCCGAGCCATGCAGCAGATGATGGTCGACGTGGTCGAGCGCGGCACCGGCGGCCGCGCGCAGATCACCGGCGTCACCGTGGGTGGCAAGACCGGCACCGCGCACTCCGACAATGAGCGCCGTCCCTATGCCTGGTTCACCGCCTGGGCCGACGATCCGAACGTCGCGGTCTGCGCCTTCGTCGAGGACGCGGAGATTCCGGCGACCGACATCGCCGGCGGCGCGGTGGCCGCCCCCATCGCCAAAGCGGTGATCGAGGCGCTGCGATGAGACCTGTCTTCAGGTTGGAACACCAAGCAAAGTTTGGGAGAGTTGGCATCGCCAGACCCAGGAGGAACACAGGATGCAACCGATGACTGATGAGCCGAGGCTTCTCGGCGGTCGTTATCAGCTTGGCCCTGTGCTCGGCCGGGGCGGCATGGCGGAGGTGCGTCGCGCCCGCGACCTGCGGCTCAGCCGCGACGTGGCGATCAAGCAACTGCGGGTCGACCTTGCGTCCGACCCGACCTTCCAGGCGCGCTTCGGACGTGAGGCCAAGGCGGCAGCCGGCCTGAACCACCCGAACATCGTCGCCGTCTACGACACGGGTGAGGAGGCCGACCCGAACACCGGCGTGATGGTGCCGTTCATCGTCATGGAACTGGTGGAGGGCCACACCCTTCGCGAACTCCTGCGTACTGGACGCCAGATCATGCCGGCCAAGGCGCTCGAGTTCTCCATGGGCGTGCTTGAGGCGCTGAGCTACAGCCACAAGGCCGGCATCGTGCACCGCGACATCAAGCCGGCCAACGTCATGCTCACGCCGAACGGCCAGGTGAAGGTGATGGACTTCGGCATCGCTCGCGCGGTGGCCGACACGTCCGCGACCATGACCCAGACCGCGGCGGTGATCGGGACGGCCCAGTACCTCTCCCCGGAGCAGGCCCGCGGCGAGCACGTCGACTCGCGCTCCGACATCTACTCGGCCGGCTGCCTGCTTTACGAACTGCTGGTCGGACGTCCGCCGTTCCAGGGCGATTCGCCGGTGAGCGTCGCGTACCAGCACGTCCGCGAGGCCCCGGTGCCGCCGAGCCAGCTGGACCCCGAGATCACGCCTGCCATGGACGCGATCACACTGAAGGCCCTCGCCAAGGACCCCGCTGATCGGTACCAGACCGCCGCAGCGATGCGCGCCGACATCGGACGGCTGCTGGCCGGCCAGGAGGTGACCGCTCGCGTCCCCGCCCCGCCGCCGCCGGTGGTCCCGGCCTCGGCCCACGACGCGACCACCGTCCTCGCACCCGACGATACGCGGACGGCGGCGCGTGCCTATGAAGCGCCCCGCCGCCGACACTGGGGGCTGGTCGCCTTCCTCGTGACTCTGATCGTCGCCGCAGCGGGCGTCGGCATCTACTACCTGGTGAATGCGAACCGGGTGGAGACCGTGTCAGTGCCGTTCGTGGTCGACCAGCTTCAAGCCTCGGCAGAGCAGATGCTGATCAACGCCCGCCTACAGCCGCGCGTGGAGAACTTCCCCGGGCCGGACGACCTGACCGTGGGCCGCGTGACCGCCCAGAACCCCCAGAACGTCGAGGTGCCGGTCGGCAGCGAGGTGGTCATCCGGGTGAACAAGGGACCGACCAAGGCCGTCATCCCGCCGGTGAAGGGTCTGGACCAGGAGGCCGCGAAGCAGTTGCTGAAGGACACCGGCTTCACGACGGTCGTCGTCGTCGAAGATCGGGACGCCCCCAACACCGCGAAGTCCGGCGAGGTGACCGGGGTCTCCCCGGCCGAGGGAGCCAAGGTCGCACTGGCCACCGAGGTGACCCTTTCGGTGGCTAGCGGCACGACCACGATGCCGACCTTGCGGAACATGACCCGCGAGGAGGCGATCAACATCGCCAAGTCGAGCGGTTTCACCAAGGACATCAAGTTCAAGGAGCAGGAGTCCAACGCCATCCCAGGTACGGTGATCGACCAGGACCCGATGGCGGGTAGTACGGTGAACTACACTCAGGAGATCACTTTGACCCTGGCCAAGGCGGTCACGCCCACCGAGACGCCCACAGTCCCCGAAGAGACCGTCCCGACCGACCCCACTGGAGAACCCAGCGTGGAGCCAACCGGCTAGTGGGCGGGCTCGTCAATCGCCAGCCCAAGCGCTGACCAGATCCCCCGCCGCACGCCGAGGGCCACCCCTCATCGCCGAGAGCCACCGTTTCGGTCATTCGCCCGTACGAGCGCGCAGGCCCTCGACCGAACCTGAGGCTCTCGGTGGGGAACGGAGGCCCTCAGTGAGGGCCGGACGCAAGAAGTGGGGCCGCGCTCAGCCCCGAACAGCCATCAATGGAGTGAGCCCGACCGCACGCGCGGGCGCGTCCGCGTCACCGCAGACAACCAGCCAATTGGCAAGCATCTGATAGCCGCCCTCGGTGAGCACCGATTCGGGATGGAACTGGACGCATTCGATCGCCAGTTCCTTGTGCCGCACCGCCATGATCACCCCCGATTCGGTGGTCGCGGTGACCTCCAGCGCGTCCGGCACTGTGTCCGGATCGAGCGCGAGCGAGTGGTAGCGGGTCGCGGTGAACGGGTTTGGCAGACCGGCGAAGACACCGCGTCCGTCGTGGTGCACGAGTGAGGTCTTGCCGTGCAACAGTTCCGGAGCCCGGTTGACCACGCCCCCGAACGCGACCGAGATCGACTGCAGGCCGAGGCACACGCCGAAGATGGGCAGCAAGCCGGCCTGGGTGCGCACCACATCGATGCAGACACCGGCGTCCTCGGGCGTCCCGGGGCCCGGCGACAGCAGGATGCCGTCGAATCCTTTGGCCCAGCCGTCCAGCGCGAACCGCGGGTCATCGTTGCGCCACACCTCGACCTCGGCCCCGATCTGGCCCAGGTACTGCACGAGGTTGTAGACGAACGAGTCGTAGTTGTCGACCACCAGGATTCGCGCCATGTCGTCCATTCTCCCCCACCCGGCTATCCTGTTGGGGTTGTCCAACCCGCCAGTAGGAGTGTCCGGTGCCCGAGTCCAACGTTCGCAAGGCCGCCGCTGAGAAGAAGAAGCAGGCCGAACGCGCGCAGGTCGCCGAGAAGCGCGCCGAGAGCAAGGTCGCCGCTCCCGGCAGCCGCCAGTGGGTGGCGCCCACGTTCATCACCGTCGGTCTGGTCGGCGTGCTCTGGCTGGTCGTCTACTACATCACCTCGGCCACCTCGATCGTGGTTCCCTTCCTGACCGCCCTCGGCGGCTGGAACGTCGTCATCGGTATGGGCCTGATGGCCGCCGCCTTCGCTCTGGCCACCCTCTGGAAGTAGCTCCTGGACCACCGGGGGCGCCGGACGTCGCGTCCGGTGAACGGAAAGGGGACAGTCCCCTTTCCGTTCAGCTTTTCCACAGATCGGACGCCTGCCGGCGGGTGTCTGTGGATAACGTGAACGAAAAGGAACCGTCCCCCTTCGTTCAACCGGGCCCGGACGCGGGACGTAAGCTGGCGGCGTGATCTTCAAGCGCGTCGGCGACTCCCGTCCATACCCTGAGCATGGTTACGTGACCAAGCAATGGGCTGCGATCGCGCCACAGCAGGTGCGGCTCGACCAACTGGTCACGACCAAGCGAAACCTCGATCTGGAGGCGTTGCTCGAGGAGGATTCGACCTTCTACGGAGACTTGTTCGCGCACGTCGTGTCGTTCCAGGGCGAGTTGTTCCTCGAGGACGGACTGCACCGCGCGCTGCGAGCCGCTCTGCAGCAGCGCCAGACCGTGCATGCCCGCGTTCTGGAACTCAAGTAGGCTTGTGCGGTAGTTGTTGCCGAATAGTTCAGGAGCACACGTGCGGCAGTTCATCCGGGTCATCAAGACCCCGGTTACGCTGATCGCGTTGCTGGCGATCCTCGGCTTCGGTGCCAAATGGGGTTTTGAGCAGATCAACGTGTCCGACGGCAAGGTCGTCAACAACGCCTGCGTGATGACGGACGTCGGCAAGGAACTCACCCCCGCCAAGGTGACGGTTCGCGTCTACAACGGCGGCAACACCCCGAAAATGGCGAGCCTCACCAAGCTCTTCCTGAACAGCCACGACTTCCGCGTCATCAAGACGAACAACAGTGAGCGCAGGGTCGCGACCACCGTGATCGTCGGCAACTCGGCGAACGATCCCGAAGTGAAGCTACTCCAGCAGTTCTTCGTGGACGCGGTGGCCGAGGGCGACGGACGCGAGGACCACGTCGTGGATGTGATCCTCACCGACACCAGCAAGCAGCAGGCCGATCCGGTCAAGACTGTCCCAGTGGACGGGCCGGTGTGCCTACCGCGGATCGACTCGGCAACGCCCAGCTCTTCGCCCACGCCGACCAAGAAGAGGTAGCTCTCAGCCGTCCTGCCAGCGCGCCAGCCGGCCACCGCTGGAGATACTTCGCAGCCGCTGCTCGACCTTGCGACGATCATGGGAGTTGGTGACGATCAGCAGGTCGTCCCCCACGCGGACGATGTGCTCCCCGCTGGGTGTGAACGGTTCGTTGTCGCGGATGATCAGCGAAACCACTGAATTCTTTGGCATCCGGAGTTCACGAATGGTCACGCCGTGCAGTCGAGAGCCCTCCGGCACGTGCACCTGCATCATGTCGGCGCGGATGTTGTCCAGGGGCGCGAACTCCACCTCCACGTCGGTGGCGTCCTCACCGGTTGAGACCCGCAAGAGCCGGGACGCCCAGGGCAGCGTCGGCGACTGCAGCAGCGTGAACACCACCACGAACGCGAACACCATGTCGAAGACCTCGCTGGCACCGGGTGCGCCGGCGGCCAAGGGGACGGTCGCCATGATGATCGGGACGGCGCCGCGCAGCCCGGCCCAGGAGATGAAGACCTGTTCGCGCCACGGCGTCCGGAACCAGACCATGCAGATCAGCACCGACAGCGGTCTGGCGATGAAGGTGAGCACTGCGCCGGCGGCCACCCCGGCGAGAGCGGACGGCATGGAGACCCGGAACGGGTCGGCAAGCATGCCGAGCATCACGAACAGCCCGATCTGGGAGATCCAGCCGACCCCCTCAGCGAAGGATCTGGTGGCGTGCCGGTGTGGCAGTTCCCCGTTGCCGAGCACAAGCGCGGTCACGTAGACAGCGGCGAACCCGGACAGGTGCAGCGAACTGCCCAGCGCGTACGAGAGCACCGCCCAGCCCAGTCCGGCGAGCGGGTAGAGACCGGACGCGGGCAGCGCAATACTGCGCAGCACCTGGACGCCGAGCCACCCGACCACCGCACCGAGAACCACGCCGCCGACCAACTCAAGGAAGATCAGGGCGACCATCCAGACCGGGCCGCCCTCGACTCCCTCGCCGAGCGCCCAGCTGGTGGCGGTGGCCACCAGGAGCACGATCGGGGCGTCGTTGAGGCCCGATTCGGCTTCGATCGTCGCCCGTAGCTTCGCCGGGAGCGGCACTTTTCGGAGTACGGAGAAGATCGCGGCCGCGTCGGTTGGTGAGGTGATCGCGCCCAGCAGGATCGCGGTGGCCGGGCTGAGCCCCAGGACGAAGTGAGCGAACACCGCGACCACCGCCACCGAGACGCCCACGCCCACTGTGGCTAGGAGGATCGCGGCCGGCAGCGCGCCCTTGATCTCCACCCACCGAGTGGTGAAACCACCTTCGGCGAGGATCAGGACGAGGGCCGCGAAACCGAGTGAATGCGCAAGGTCGGCGTCGTTGAAGTCGAGCCCGAGTTCGCCGACGAGCACGCCGAGGCCGAGGAAGAGAAGCAGCGAAGGTAGCCCGAACCGCGCACCCAACCGAGCCGCGCCGATGGAGGCGAGCAGGACGACCGAACCGAGCAACAGAACCTGGTCCAGCCCCACGCGCGCCCCCTTTTGGCCAGCTTATCGGAAGGCTCCCCGAGCCCGGTTGGGGCTGGGAGAGTTCCCACCCCCGTCCATCCGCATCGAGAGCCACCCTTCGCCGTCGAGAGCCCCCGTTTCGGTCGAGGGCCCGTACCTGCGCACAGGCAGTTGCGGGAAGGGTGGCTCTCGGTGCCGAAGGGAGGCTCTCAGCAGCGAGGTGGCGTGAGGAACGAGGCCCGAGGAGGCTTACGCGAACAGCTCGCGGGCCCGCGCGGCGGCCTGGACGGCGTCCAGGTCACCGCCGACCTGGGCCGTGACCGCAGCGGAGACCGCACCCTCGACCAACGGGCCGTCGCAGAAGCGGACGTGCGCGGCGTCGTCCTCGTCGAGGAAGTCGAGCACGGCCTCAACGGTCATGTTGGCCGAACCGAGGTCGGTCAGGACCGCCACGTCGTGACCTGCGGCGCGCAACTCCGCGATGGCCGCAGACACCTTGTCGAACGAGGTGCCGATGCGGTCGTCGTCGGTGCCCCCAGCGGCCCGCAACTGCACGTCACGGGCCATCTGGGCGGCGAGTTCCACCACTCCCTCGGCGAGCTTCTCCGAATGGGAGACGATCACGAACGCGACCGACCCCTGAGCGCCCTCCTCCGACCCCTGAGCGCCCTCCTCCGACCCCTGAGCTTGACGAAGGGTCATGCGCCGGCTGCTCTCGCGGCCGCGTCCAGCAGGTACGCGCTCGAGGTTGCGCCGGGGTCCTTGTGCCCGATCGAGCGTTCGCCCAGGTAGGACGCCCGCCCCTTCGTGGCCTGCAGCGGAATGGTCGCCTCGGCACCGGCCGCGGCTGCATCCGCTGCCGCGCGCAGAGTGACGGCCGGAGTCGCCCCGGCATCGGCCGCGGCCTTGGCCGCTTCGAGGGCCGGCGTCCAGGCGTCCACCATGGTCTTCTCGCCAGTGGTCGCCTTGCCGCGGGCGACGATCCCGTCCAATCCCCCGGCGATCAGTGCAACCACTGCGGACGCTTCCACGTCACCCTCGACGGCCTTGGCCGCCCGCAGGAACGCCGTCCCGTACAACGGCCCGGCGGCACCGCCGACGGTGGACATCAGAGTGGACGCCACCAGCTTCAGCACCCCCTGCACGTCGTCCGGCTCGGCGGCGTCGAGCTTGGCCACGACGGCCTTGAAACCACGGTCCATGTTCTCGCCGTGGTCGCCGTCACCGATGGCCCGGTCGAGGTCGATCAGTTCCATCCGGTGCTCGGCCAGGACGGCCTGGGCGTCGCGGATCCACGCGAGCGCCCAGGCCACCGACAAGGAGTCGCTCACCGGCTCAGATCCCACGACGGAAGGCGGGGGTGAGCACCGGGGCGTCCCACAGCGCGGTGAGCTCGTCGTCGAGCACCAGGACGGTGATCGAGCAGCCCTGCATCTCCAGCGAGGTGATGTAGTTGCCGACCAGCGAACGGGTGACGTCCAGCCCGGCGTCGATCAGGCGCTGACGGGCGTGGTTGTAGACGATGTAGAGCTCGGCCTCGGGCGTGCCGCCCATGCCGTTGACGAACAGCAGCACCTTCGAGCCGGCCGCCGGCTTCAGGTCGGTCAGGATCGGATCGACCAGCTGGTCGGTGATCGAGTCCGCGGGGGCCATCGGAATGCGGTGGCGTCCGGGCTCGCCGTGGATGCCGATGCCGATCTCGATCTCTTCCTCGGTGAGGTCGAAGGACGGCTTGCCTGCGTGCGGGACGGTGCAGGCGGTGAGCGCGACACCCATCGAGCGCACCTGGGCGTTCACCTTCTCTGCGACGGCGAGGACGGCGTCCAGGTCGTCACCGCGCTCAGCGGCGGCGCCCGCGATCTTCTCCACCAGGACGGTGCCCGCGACGCCGCGGCGTCCGGCCGTCCAGGTCGAGTCCTCTACCGCGACGTCGTCGTTGACGACGATCGCCTTGACGTTGATGCCTTCCATCTCGGCCATCTCGGCGGCGGTCTCGAAGTTCAGCACGTCACCGGTGTAGTTCTTCACGATGTGCA
>DAORUI010000037.1:0-21124 GCA_035433085.1 Propionicimonas sp.
CGGGCATGCACGGCCGCGGCCGCACCAAGGAGAGCGAGTACCTGCTCCAGCTTCGCGAGAAGCAGAAGGCCCGCTTCGCCTACGGCGTGCTCGAGAAGCAGTTCCGTCGCTACTACGAAGAGGCCGTGCGCCTCTCCGGCAAGACTGGTGACAACCTGCTGATCATCCTCGAGTCGCGGCTCGACAACGTCGTCTACCGGGCCGGTCTTGCGACCACCCGGCGCCAGGCCCGGCAGTTGGTCGTCCATGGCCACCTGCTGGTCAACGGCAAGAAGGTGAACGTGCCCAGCTACCGGGTGAGCGCGTACGACGTGATCGACATTCGCGAGAAGTCGATGAACCTGTACCCGGTCGTGGTGGCTCGTGAGACCCACAACGAGAAGGTCGTGCCGGGTTGGCTCACCGTCCGTCCCAACAAGGGCCGGATCCTGGTGCACCAGCTGCCCGTCCGCGAGCAGATCGTCATCGACGTCAGCGAACAGCTGATCGTCGAGCTTTACTCCAAGTAGTTCCAGCCGACTTGTCAGAATCTCACGGCGTCATGGCGCCGTGAGATTCTGACAGGTCAGCACATTGATCACCGTCAAATAGCGGGCGGTGGAGAGGAAGAACACCAGAATGCTCATCGCACAGCGTCCGATCCTTACTGAAGAGGTCGTCGACGAGTTCCGCTCCCGGTTCGTGATCGAACCGCTGGAGCCCGGCTTCGGCTACACCCTGGGCAACTCGATGCGGCGCACGCTGCTGTCGTCGATCCCGGGTGCCGCGGTCACCAGCATCAAGATCGAGGGCAACCAGCACGAGTTCTCCACCATCCCCGGGGTGGTCGAGGACGTCACCGAGATCATCTTGAACCTGAAGTCGCTCGTGCTCTCCTCCGAGGAGGACGAGCCCGTGGTGATGTACCTGCGCAAGGCCGGCGCCGGCGCGGTCACCGCTGCCGACATCGCCCCGCCCGCGGGCGTCGAGGTGCACAACCCCGAGCTGCACATCGCCACCCTGAACGACTCCGGCAAGATCGAGATGGAACTGGTCGTCGAGCGTGGCCGTGGCTACGTCTCCGCCGTCCAGAACAAGAACCCGGACGCCGAGATCGGCCGGATCCCGGTCGACTCGGTCTACTCCCCGGTGCTCAAGGTCACCTACCGCGTCGAGGCCACCCGCGTCGAGCAGCGGACGGACTTCGACAAGCTGATCGTGGACGTCGAGACCAAGGCCTCGATGAAGCCGCGGGACGCGATGGCATCCTCCGGCAAGACCCTGGTCGAGCTGTTCGGCCTGGCCCGTGAGCTGAACGTGGACGCCGAGGGCATCGAGATCGGCCCGTCGCCGGTGGACGAGCAGCTCGCCGCCGACCTGGCCCTGCCGGTCGAGGAACTGAAGCTCACGATGCGCTCGTACAACTGCCTCAAGCGCGAGGGTATCCACACCGTCAGCGAGCTGGTCTCGCGCTCGGAGCAGGATCTGCTCGACATCCGCAACTTCGGCTCGAAGTCGATCGAAGAGGTCAAGCTGCGCCTGCACGAGATGGGCCTCTCGCTCAAGGACAGCTCCCCGGGCTTCGACCCGCTGAGCGCTCTGTCCAACTACGACACCGACGTCGACTACGACGACTCGTACTGATCCATAGCCATACAGGAGACAACCAACCATGCCCAAGCCAACGAAGGGTCCCCGCTTCGGCGGTAGCCCGGCACACCAGCGGATCATCCTGGCCAACCTGGCCTCGCAGTTGTTCCAGCATGGCAAGATCACCACGACCGAGGCCAAGGCCAAGCGCGTCCAGCCGCTGGCCGAGCGGCTGATCAGCAAGGCCAAGCGGGGCGACCTGCACAACCGCCGGATCGTGCTGCAGACCATCACCGACAAGGGTGTGGTGCACGTGCTGTTCACCGAGATCGCCCCGCGGGTCGCCGAGCGTGAGGGTGGCTACACCCGAATCACGAAGATCGGCCCCCGCAAGGGCGACAACGCCCCGATGGCCGTGATCGAGCTCGTCACCGAGACCGTCGAGGAGTCCCGCAAGGCCAAGGCGAAGGGTGCCAAGAAGGCTGAGCCCGCCAAGGCCGAGCCCAAGGCTGCTGCCAAGAAGGCGCCGGCGAAGAAGGCCAAGGCTGCCGAGGCCGTCGAGCCTGTCGAGACCGAGGTTGTCGCCGGCGATCCCGGCGACGCGGACGACGTGGTCGCCGAAATCCTCGCTGAGGCGGACGCCGCTGACGACGCGATCGGTGAGGTCGCGGTGACCGCTGCTGGTGCAGTGGACGCCGAGGCTGCCGAGTTCGGCGAGGGCTCCTTCGTGGGCGCCGAGCCGCCGAAGGGCTACGACATCAAGGGCAACCGGGACTCGATGAAGTTCCACACGCCGGAATCGCAGTGGTACGGCCAGACCGAAGCCGAAGTCTGGTTCAACTCGGTCGAGGCCGCTGAGGCCGCCGGCTTCGTCAACGTCCTCGCCGGTAAGGGTGAGGCCAAGGCCTGAGTTCTCTCGCAGAACCTGAGAAACCGCCCGTCCCCTCAATGGGGGCGGGCGGTTTCCTGTCTCCGCTCACCGGCTCGATCGGGGGGACCAGGAACGCCGGTGGTCTGGGACGGAGCTCCTATGCGCAGCCCCAGGGCCGCGTGCCACGCTTGGCGTAGAGCCGGTTGGCCACGGTGATCTGCTCAGCCTTACTGGCCTTGTGGGGGCGGGACGCGAAGTCGCGCCCACCGACGCTGCGCCAGGTGGCCAGGCTGAACTGCAGGCCGCCGTAGTAGCCGTTGCCCGTGTTGATGTGCCAGCGTCCGCCCGACTCGCACTTGGCGATGCGGTTCCACATCTTCAGGCGGGCCAGGTTCAGCGCCTTGCCCTTCGTCCCGACCTCGACCACCTGGGTGACCGGTGCGAGCAGCACGGTCTCAGCGAGCAGCTGCTTCTTCGATACCTTCGAGTTGATCGTCGTGATCTGGTAGGTGCGCTCAGCCGAACCGTCCACACCTGCCACGAGAATGTTCTTCTTGCCGCGGGCGAGATCCGGGTTCTTCTGCTTCACCACGTCGAAGCGGACGGCTTCGGTGACGGTGCTGGTGGTGACGGTCACCCGGTAGATCTTGACCCTCAGACCCTTCTTGAGCTTCACGGTCAGCGCCGGCTTCACGTAGTCGAACTCACCTAGGGTGAGGCCGCGCTCGGTGAGCAGGTCGGCAACCGTGGCCGCGGATGTGCGCAACTTGACTGCCTTCGCGGTGCCGTCCTTCAGAGTGACCTTGCGGGTGAGCGAAGCCACGGAGGCTGGTGCTGCAGTCGCCACTGCGGCCACCGCGGGCGCTGCCGGGACGGGTGCTGCGTCCACCGTTGTGGTGCCGGCACCAGCGACCAGCGCCAAGGTCAGCAAAGCGGTAGCTGCGATCTTCATACGATGTTCCCCTTGCCAAGACTCGACTTACTTAAGAAAAGCTTGACGCAAGCTGAGAATATAGTCAAGAGTTCTCAGGAAGACTCAGTCTCGGGGGTCAGAATTCAGCGGTGAATTACCCGATGCTCAAGAAGGCAACCTGGTGCGGGTGAACCCGAGGTGCGAACGACTCGGCGTCGGCCCATGCTGGTCCTGGTAGTGGGAGCCTGCGGCAGAAGTGCCGTACGGATGCTCGGCGGGCGAGCTGAGCCTGAAGAAGCACAATTGCCCGATCTTCATGCCGGGGTACAGCTTGATCGGAAGTGTGGCCACGTTGGAGAGCTCCAACGTCACGTGCCCGCTGAACCCAGGGTCGACGAAGCCCGCCGTGGAGTGGGTGAGCAGGCCCAGTCGACCGAGGCTCGACTTGCCCTCCAGTCGGGCTGCGACGTCGTCGGGTAGCGAGATGTGCTCGTAGGTGGCACCGAGGACGAACTCCCCGGGGTGCAGGACGAACGGCTCGTCGGCGTCGGGAGTGACCTCTCTGGTGAGGTCGGGCTGGTTCTCGGCCGGATCGATGAACAGGTAGCGGTGGTTCTCGAAGATCCGGAAGTACCGGTCCAGGCGCACGTCCACGCTTGAGGGCTGCACCATGGTCTCGTCCCACGGGTCGAGCACGACCCGTCCGGCAGCGATCTGGGCGCGGATATCTCGGTCGGAGAGCAGCATGGACGAGAGGCTAGCGCGTCCATGCCAGCAGCTGGGCGGCGCCCGTCCGGATGCGAAGCCCGAACGGCCCTGCAACCGGGGGCCGAGGGAGGGGATTGGTTGCAGGGCCGTCGTTTGGGGGTTGGAACAAGTCTACGCGCAGCTCCAGGGCCGGGTTCCGGCCTTTGCGTAGTACCGGTTGGCCACGGTGATCTGCTCGGCGCGGCTGGCCTGGTGCGGAAGGGACGCGAAGTCGCGTCCGCCGTTCGCGTTCCAGGAGGCGCGGTTGAACTGCAGGCCGCCGTAGTAGCCGTTGCCGGTGTTGATGCTCCAGTTGTTGCCCGATTCACAGCGCGCGATGCGATCCCACATCGACGCCCGGGCGAGATTGATGCCGACGCCGTTCGCGGACGTCTTGGTGCCCACCTTGCTCACCTGGTCGACCGGCTTGGTGAGGATCTCCTCGTCGATGACGTCTTTGTCGGTCACCTTGCCATTGACCTTGGTGATCGCGTAGGTGCGCTTCGCCTTGCCGTTCTTGCCTGCGGTAAGGACGCGGGATTCGCCCTTCCACAAGCTCGAGTCCTTCTTCTCCACGGTGTCGAACTTCACGACTTCGGTCTTCACCTTGGTGGTGACGTCCACCCGGTCGAGGGTGATCCTCTGTCCCTCTTCAAGGAGCGTGCCGGTCGATGGCGAGAGCTTGTCGTCGCTGTCGACGCTGAGCCCCTTCTCGGTGAGGAGTTCAGCCACGGTGGCCGCGGTGGTGGTGAGCTCGGACTTCTCGCCGCCCACTTCGAGTTTCACCTGTTTGGGGGTGCTCACTGTGACTTCCAGGCCGTCGCGAGGTACGTCGGCGCTGGGCAGCACGGACATCTCCGCACCGTTGAGTTCGCTCGTGAGTGCGGCGCTCGTGAGGGCCGCGTGCAGGGTGGTAGCGGTGGTGAAGAACTTGCGCTCGGTACCGTCCACGTTGAGGACGACCGGCTTGTTGTATCGGACGGTGACCTCGTCACCGTCCTTGATCGTGCTGTTCAGTGCTGGGCTGACCTCATCGCCGGCGCTGAGCACGACACCCTTCGCTGCAAGAACATCTGCGACGGTCAGGGCGAAGGCGCCGCCAAGGAGGGCCTCGCCGTCGACGCTCACGCGGACGTCCTTGTGCAGGCCGGTGGCGATAGTCGCGCCACCAATCAGGAGCGTCGCGGAAAGCGCCACTGCGGTGATTGCCTTGTTCAAACGAAGTCCCCCGAGGTCTGGGTTGGAGTTTCCTGAGAAAACTCTGCCTTATTCTGAGAGATAGGTCAAGTTCTCTCAGGTTTTGTCCTCGGAGGACCCTTCGTCAAGTTCAGCAGCTCAGAAGATGACGGCTGCGCGTGCCTTCGCCAGACGGTCGGCGACGTCGGTCCAGTTGACGACGTTCCACCAGGCCTTCACGTAGTCGGCCTTGACGTTCTTGTACTGCAGGTAGAACGCGTGCTCCCACATGTCGAGCTGCAGTACGGGCAGCTGACCCACGGGCAGGTTGTTCTGCTGGTCATAGAGCTGGTTGATGTTGAGGCGCTGACCCAACGCGTCCCACACCAGGAGCGCCCAGCCGGAGCCCTGCAGCGAGTTCGCCGAGGCCTCGAACTGTCCCTTGAAACCGGTGAAGGAGCCGAAGAACTCGTCGATCGCGGACGCGACCTCGCCGGTGGGCTCGCCGCCACCCTCCGGGGAGAGGTTCTTCCAGAAGACCGAGTGGTTGATGTGGCCACCCAGGTGGAAGGCGAGATCCTTCTCCAGCTTGGGGACGGAAGCGAAGTCGGCCTTGTCACGGGCTTCAGCCAGCTTCTCCAGCGCAGTGTTCGCGCCGGCCACGTAGGCGGCGTGGTGCTTGCTGTGGTGCAGCTCCATGATCTGCGCCGAGATGTGCGGTTCGAGGGCGCTGTAGTCGTAGTCGAGATCGGGCAGCGTGTAGGCCATGAGGTTTCCCTTCGTCGGTGCTTAGCTTGTCAGGTCCAACCTGCCCCCTCGGTGCCCTATTCCGCCAGTGCTGTACCAACACTTACCGGCACGAAGTTCGCCTTCCGTGCCGCCCGGCGCAGCAGGCGAAGCAGCGGAGCCCCCAGCAGCACGATCAGCACGGCGTTTGTCAGCGCCCGGCCCAGGTTCCAGCCCATTGACGTGGCCAGGTTGAACAGGACGAACCGGTGCAGGTTCTCCCACGGCGTGGCCGCCGGGTCGAAGGAGAGTTGGGTACCCTCACCGATGGCGAACGGCCAGAAGGAGAAGTCCATCAGCCAGCCGTAGGCGAAGGCCGACAGCATGCCGTAGCTCGCCAGCAGTGCGAGCTCCGCGCGTCCGGCGGCCCGGGGGAGCAGCCCGGCGAACAGGCCGACGAAGCCGGCGCTGAGCATCTGGAACGGCAGCCACGGGCCCACCCCGGAGGTGATCAGTGCGGACGTGAACAGCGTGATCGAGCCCAGCGCGAATCCGAAGCCCGGGCCGAAAACGCGGCCGGCGAGGATCATGAGGAAGAAGATTAATTCGAAGCCCGCGGTCCCCGCGCTCAGCGGACGCAGGATAGTGCCCACCGCGGCCAAGACGCCCAGCATCGCGAGCGCCTTCACGTCCATGCGGCCGCCGGTCAGCTCGGAGATGACCACGGCCAGCACCAACGGCAGCACTGACGCGAACACGATCGGTGCCTGAGCGGCCGACATCGAGGAGTCGTGACTGAGGAACAGCGGCCAGGTGAACGCCACTGCGCCGACTCCCAGGGCTACCACGAGGCTCGCGCTGACCCGTCCGGATGCCACCCTGCTGGGTGGGTGACGCTTGGTCAGGCCGAAGGAGAGGTCCGCTGTCATGCCAAGCCCCTAGCTACATCTTGAGGCGTGAGGACGGGGACGGGCGCGAAGACCTTGGCCATCTGCGGGGCGTAGGCGGGGGAGGAGGTGAGCAGGTCGCCGGTCGAACCGGACGCGATCACTTCGCCGTCTGCCATCAGCAGTAGGTGCCGGGTGGCCAGGGCGGCGAACTCCACGTCGTGGGTGCTGATCACGACGGCGACGCCGGAGTCGGCAAGCGCAGACACGATGCCGTGCAGTTCCGCCTTCGATCGGTAGTCGAGGCCACGGGTGGGCTCGTCCAGGAGTAGCACCTGGGGCTGCGCGGTGAGTTGGATCGCCAGCACCAGCGCCAGTCGCTGGCCCTCGGAGAGGTCACGCGGGTCGCGATCGTCCTCTACCTCTACACCCAGTCGTCGCAACAACGCGACCGCCGTCCCGGGGTCGGCCCCGCTCTCGACATCCGCCTGCGCGCATTCGGCGGCAACGGTCGGCAGGTAGAGCAGGTCGGCCGCGGTCTGGGGCACAAGGGTGACCAACCGCCGGGCGTCGGCGGCCGACAGCGCTCGCGGGTCGGCGCCGCCCACCCGAATCTCGCCGGCGCAGCTCAGCGCCCCCTGCAATGCCCACAGCAGCGACGACTTCCCAGCGCCGTTGCGGCCGAGCAGCGCGACCACGTCACCGCGGCGCAGGTCGAGGGTCACGCCGCGGACGGCGGTGATCTCACCGAAGCGCACCTCGACGTCGCTGGCGCTCAACGCGACGGCGGTTTCGGGCGGTCGCGCGGCTTCGGGAGCGGTCGGCAACAGTCCCTCGCTCAGCGCCCGCCGGCGCGCCTCGCGGACGCTGAGCGGTACCCGCGCCCAGCCCGCCGTCCGGGCCAGCGCGGCCAGCGGGGGAGTGACATCGGCGACGGCCAGCACGTCGGCCGGGCTGCCGTAGTGGGCGCTGCCGTCGCCGGGCAGCCAGATCATCGAGTCGGCCGCGTGCATCACCCGTTCGAGGCGATGCTCGGCGAGCACGACGGTCAGGCCCACTTCGTGCACCAGGGTCGAGATGGCAGCGAGCACGTCCTGGGCCGCGGTCGGATCGAGGGCCGAGGTCGGTTCGTCCAGCACCAGCACCAGCGGGTGCGCGGCGAGCACCGCGGCGATGGCGACCCGTTGTTGCTGGCCTCCGGAGAGTTCCACCAGCGGACGCCGGCGCAGGTCGGCGATGCCCAGCAGATCAAGGGTCTCCTCGACCCGCTTGCGCATGGCGACCGGGTCGATGCCGAGTTGCTCCATGCCGTAGGCGATCTCGTCCTCGACGGTGTCGGTGACGAAGCCGCGCAGCGGGTCCTGGCCGACGTAGCCGACCACGTCGGCGAGATCGCGCGGCCGGTGCTGGGCGGTGTCGCGGCCGTGCAGGAGCACCCGTCCGCTCAGGGTGCCGCCAGAGAAATGCGGCACCAGGCCGTTGATGGCACCCAGAAGGGTGGACTTGCCGCTGCCGGTGGCGCCGACCACCAGGCACAGGTCACCTTCAGGCAGGTTCAGAGAGACGTCGCGGAGCGTCGGGCGGGTGGCGCCGGGGTACGTAACGCTCACGTTCTCAAACGTGATCATCTCGGCACCCCGACGTGGGTGAGTCGATTTGCACTGGATTCGGGCTCAACGGCCCGATCTGGGACGTTTTCGGGCGACTTCAGTGCAAATCGACTCACTGACTCGGCTCGCGGCCGCAACGCCCGCACGCGAACATCGGTGCGCACGCTCTTCACGGTGGCCAGGCGCGGCGTGACGGTCAGCGGGATCGGAACCAGCACAAGGGTGACCGCGAGCAACATCGGCCAGGTCAGGTCGGGCCACGCCAGCGGGTCGGTTGAGGGGAACAAGCCGCCACCGCTCGGGTCGAGCCAGCCCGCGCCGAGCACGAGCGCCGCGGTCAGCAGCCCGGAAGCGCCTACTGCGGTGGCCCGCCAACCCCATGGGTGGGGACGGTAGTGGGTCACCTGGAGGCGGGCTCCGGCCGCGCGCAGGCCGAGACCGGTTCCGACCAGTCCGACGACCAGCAGACCCAGGGCTAGTTGCCAATACGTCGTGCTCAGCAGCAGGAATGCGCCCAGGGTGGCGATGACGACAGAAACCAGCATCACCGGCAGCGTCCGCTTCACCGGCAGTCCCTGGGTGCGGGCGAACCCGCGCGACTCCATGCCTGCGGCCAGAGACATCGAGCGTTCGATCGCATCCGCGAGCACCGGGAGCGCGATGGCACCCGAAGCGCGAAGGCCCTTGGCGGAGTCGCCGCGCAGCCGTCGGGCCTTGCGCACCCGCTGCGCGCTCTCGATCAGCTGAGGCGCGACGCTCAACGCGATCACCACAGCCACGGAGGCCTCGTACAGCGCGGCGGGCACGGAGCGCAGGGCCTGGCGCGGGTTGGCCAGGGCGTTGGCTGCGCCGATGCAGAGCAGCATCACCGCGAGCCGCAGTGCGTCGTAGATCGTGTAGACGAGCCCTTCGGCGGTCACCGGCCCGCCGAGCCGAATGCCGGCCGCCCACTCGGGCAGCGGGATTTCGGGTAAGGCGAAGAGCACAGTCTCACCGGTGCCCGCTCCGATCAATACCTGGAAGAACACCCGCATACCGATCACGAACACGCTGAGCAGAAGGTACGCCCGCACCGAACGTGCCCAGGGTGCCGAACTGCGTCGCAACATCACCACCGCGACCATGGCCGTGGCGATGAGTGTGAGCAGCAACGGATTGGTGGTGCCGCTGACGGCGAGCCCGATTCCGATCGCCCAGCACCACCACGCCCACGGGTGCAGTGAGGTCAGCGGTGCCGTCCCTTCAGCCACCACCAGCCGCCGAGTCCGGCCGCTCCGGCGACCACCAGGCCACCGGCCACTAAGGCGCCGACCGGAGCACCGCTCGATGAGGGCGCTCCGGGTGAGTTGATGGCACCCGGCGGCGGGGTCCCGGTGGAGGACGGCCAAGAGGTTGGCTCGCCCGATTCGCTGGTCGTCGCGGACGGGGTGGTCGGCTCTGCGGTAGCGGTAGCGGTAGCGGTAGCGGTAGCCGTGGCACTGGGACTCTTGGTCGGAGTCTTGGTGACCGTGGCCGTCGCTGTTGCCGTGGCTGTTGCCGTGGGCGACTTGGTCACGGTCTTGGTCGCGGTCGGTTTGGCCGTGGGTTTGGCGGTCGGCGTAGCCGGGGGCTTGGCCGACTCGCTGGGCTTCTCGGTCGGGGTCGGCCCGGACGGGGGTGTGGCGCCGGGCGCCACCTTGCCGTCGGCGAGCGACTGGTAGCGCCAGCCCTCTGCGTTGCCTTTGGCGGGGTGGTAGCTGTTGGCGCCCAGATCGGAGTAGGCCCAGTCGCCGAAGCTGCCGTCCGCCTTGCGGGTGGCATGCCAGTACGACCAGTAGGACTTGCTGATGTCCGGGGTCTCGGGCTTTCCGGCGATCTTCGTGATCATTCCGGACTCGAGCGTTGGTGCGAACCCGGCGCTCTTCAGGGCGGCGGTGCCGGTGCCGAAGTCGGTGGCACACTCAGTGGTCACCCCACCGAGGCTGCCGGCGTCCACCACCACCCAGACCCCGTCGCAGCTCTTGAGGCTCTCGGCGACCGCCGGGCCGGCCGTCCCCACCCACAACGGGGCGAGGACGGCGAGCACGGCGCCGAGCAGCGAGGCACGCCGCATTGACCGACTCAGCCCTTCTTGATCTTGCCGGTGGCCTTGGAGCGTTCGTAATCGGGCTTCATCCCGATCGCGCTCGCCAGCACCCGAACCCGGATCTTCTTGCCCTTGTCAGCAGCGGTCAGCAGGTAGGTGGACGCGGTCGCCCCCGCGATGGCCCTGCCGTTCCGGTACCACTGGTAGCTGAACTCGGCTGCGGGTGACCATGTGCGGGTGTTGGCGGTGAGGGTCTGGCCCACCTTGCGCGCTCCGGCGACCACCGGACGCGGCGACTTCTTGAACGGCTTCAGGTCGTAGCGAGCCGTGGCAAGGGATTCGCCGGCAATAAGGAAGGCCGCGTTCGAAGTGGCGAGCAGGTTCGCGTCCGTGCCGCTCAGCGAAGCCGGGAATCCACCGTTGGCCAACTGCTGACTGCGCAGCCACGTCCGCGCCTTGGTGTAGACCTTGGCCCAGCCGGAGGGGTGCACCTGCTTCAGAGCGGTGGCCATCAACGCGGTGCTGTCCACCGGGGAGTAGGAGGTCCAGTAGCCCTCTGCGTTCTGATTCGCCTTGGCCCAGTTGACGGCGTTGGCGATGACGGCTTTGTCGCCCTTGACCAGTTTCAGGGCTTGGAGCGCCAACCCGGTGCTGTCCGGGTCGGCTACGAAGCCGTCCCACTCGTAGCCGAAAGCGCCGGCATTGATGCCGTCCTTGGCCTGGAAGCTGAGCAGTTTGCTGACGATCTCCTCCGGAACCGCCTTGCCCGATCGGTGCAGCGCGATGATCGCGAGCGCCTGAGCGTAGGCCGAGCCGAAGTCGCCGATCTGACCGTCGGTCTTCTTCGCCGCGAGGATCGTGCGGATCAGGTCGGCGCCGCCGAAGTTCTCCGGGTCGAGTTTGAGGATCCGTACCAGGATCGCCAGATTGGCGGCCGCCCCCACCTGGCCCGCGGTCTTGGTCGCGGCTTCGGCGCGGAGCACGGCCACGCGCTCGCGGAGTTCGTCCCGGGTTGCCTTGGTGTCCAGGACGGCGAGGCCGAGGGCGTTGCTGATCTGACCGCTGAAGCCGTCATCGACGGTTGCTGGGTTGACTGCGAGCCAGTTGGCCGCCTTCGGGGCGGGCGCGCTGACCGCGACCGGGTGGACGGCAGGGGCTTGGGCCACCGCCGGGGCGGGGACGTAGCCGACGAGAGCGACGGCGGCCGCGGTCCCGACGGCGAGCAGTCGTTTGAGGTTTGTGAGCATTCCGGTTCCTTTCGCGCGGGCAAGCGGTTAGGTTCCGGGCCAACTGCGCGGGTCCGGCTCCCCGCGTGCCACGACGGGTTTTCGAGCCAGAACTTGTGCAGGCATTCCGACTTGGGCGACGCTCGGTCGCCGTCACGGTTGCGGGTCAGTGCCGGACTTGCACCGGCTTCCCCTGCAAAGGTTCAGGTGGGGCAAGCCTAAGGCATCGCGGGCTTTCGGCCTACCCACGCACAACAGCGGGACACCTCGACAAGGAGGTGCCCCGCTGTTGGATAGGTGAAGGTCAGGCCTGCGGGTCGGCGGGCTTGTCGTCGACCAAGTCGGAAACGGCCGACTTGGCTTCGTCGGCCAGCTTCTTGGCGTTCTCGGGGAGGTCTTCGGTGAAGTCCTTGACCGCTGCGGTGGTGTCGTCGGCGAACTTCTTGGCGTTCTCGGGGAGGTCTTCGGTGAAGTCCTTCACCGCTGCGGTGGTGTCGTCAGCGACCTTCTTGGCGTTCTCCGGGAGGTCTTCGGCGAAGTCCTTGACGGCCTCGACGGCGTCCTCGGTGAAGTCCTTTGCCTTCTCGAAAGCGTCCTCAGCGAAGTCCTTCGCCTTCTCGCCGAACTCCTTGGCCTTGTCGAGCAGCTCGTCAAAGAAGCCGCCGCCGCCCGCTGCGGGGGTGGTGTTCCCTTCGGTCATGTGGATCCTCATTCTGTGCGATGGAACGATCATGATCAGCTTAGGACGTGGCCGCGGATTCTGGGAGGATCACCGCGTTTCAGCAGACACTGAAAACACCCTGAACCCCTTCGCGCTGGCCACCCGCTCGCAGCGATAACCCTGCGTGTTCAACCAGGCCTGCAGGGAGTCGGCGCCGAGGTTGCGGCCGACCACCAGCCGCGCCACCCCGCCAGGCACCAGCCGCGGCAGCCAGGTGAGCAGCAGTTCGTGCAGTGCCGCCTTACCGACGCGGATCGGCGGGTTTGACCAGATCTCGTCATAGCGCGCGTCCGGGTCGACCTGCTCGGGCAGCAGGGGGTGCACCCGGGCGCCTACCGCGTGCCGCTCAGCGTTCAGCCCGCACATGGCCAGGGCGCGCTCGTTGGTGTCGATCGCGTCGACCTCGGCTTCAGCGCAGGCGGACGCGAGTCCCACGGCGATCACGCCGTAGCCGCAACCCAGGTCGAGCAGTCGCTTCGCACCGGACGGGGGCACGGACTCCCGCAACAGCACGGCGGTGCCCAGGTCGAGCCCGTCAGCGGAGAACACGCCGGATGCAGCGGTGAACTCCCAGTCGGTGTCCCAGAACCGGAACTTCAACTCGCGACGGTTCTCGTCCCCGTCCGGGGTGTGGAAGTAGTGGTTCACTCAGCACTCCTGGGGTAGTTCACGGACGGCCCGGGCCTCCAGGGCCCGGTCGGCGAGCCGGTCGTCAGGCGGGTAGCCCACCTCCTCCAGCACGAGGCCGCGCGCCGGCATCACCGGTACTTCTCCGACGCGGCTGGAACTGCTGAGCAGCCCGGCCAGCCAGTCAAGGTTGCGGCGTCCGCTGCCCACCTCGACCAGCGCGCCAACGAGTGAGCGCACCATCGAGTGGCAGAACGCGTCCGCGCGGACGCCGACCTCCACGCGCCCGTCAGGCAACTCGACGGCCCGCAGCCACTGCAGTTCACGGACGGTGGTCGCGCCTTCACGCGCCCGGCAGAAGGCGGCGAAGTCGTGAAGACCGAGCAGCACGTCCGCTCCGCTGTTCAGCAGTTCGAGGTCGAGGCGGGTCCTCACCGATGCCGTCGTGCCCCGCAGCAGGGGATCGAGCACGCCGGTGCTGAGCCGGTAGGCGTAGCGCCGCCAGATCGCCGAGAAGCGGGCGTCGAAGCCGGGCGGGGCAATGCTCACGCCGAACACCGCGAGGTCCTCGGGCAGCGCTCGCCGCAGGCGGCGGGCGAGCGTTTCGGCAACGGTGCCAGGCTCGGGCAGGTCGAGGTCGACGTGGGCCACCTGGCCGCGGGCATGGACGCCGGCGTCGGTGCGGCCGGCGCACGTGAGCACCGGAGAAGCTGGCAGGCGCAGCACGCGGCCGATCCACGTCTCGAGTTCACCCTGGACGGTGCGCAGGCCGGTCTGCGCGGCCCAGCCATGGAAGGCTGCGCCGTCGTAGCCGAGGTCGAGGCGGTATCGAGTCACGAATCGCCCCCGACACCCGATCCCTGAGGAGGCCTTTGAGGAACGAGCAGGCCGTCACGAAGGGCCGTCCGCGCCCTTCGACTGGCTCGGACACCGTTGGTCGGGAAAGCTGTTGAACGTCGATACGCGAGGTCATAGATCGTGCGGCCCGCATCCAGACCGCGCTGTTCGTACTTCGTTGTGGGACGCAGCTCGAACCGCGGTGCCCAGCCGCCGTGACAGTTGGTCAGTCCCGGAGACGCATCCAGAACCTCGCGCATGGCTTCGGCGTAGTCGGCCCAATCGGTGGCAAGCCGCCAGACTCCGCCAGGGGTGAGTCGGGACGCGACCAACTCGGCGAACGCAGCGCTCACCAGCCGACGTTTGTGGTGCCGCGCCTTGTGCCACGGGTCGGGGAAGAACGTCCACAACTCGGTGATCGTCTCTGGGCCGAACACGGTAGAGAGCGCCTGGGCACCGTCCGCGACCACTACCCGCACATTGGTCGCCACATTCCGGGCGAGCCGACCGAGCGTGGATGCGACCGCGGGCGCGAACACCTCGAAGGCGACCAGGTTGGCGTCCGGCCTAGCCAGGGCCAGCGCGGTGATCGCGTGCCCGGTGCCAGAGCCGATCTCGACGCACAGGGGAGCCTCCCGGCCGAAGGCGGCCGCCCAGTCCACGCTGGCGTCCGCGGCCACCGAGGTACTGCGTTGACCGGACGGTACCTGCACCACCCAGGCTTCGCGGTGGGTGTCCCACGCACGCTGCTGCGACTCGTTCATTCGCGCGCTGCGCCGCACGTAGGACACGACATCGCGATTGACGCGTTCGGCGGCTGGCATGGCGGCAACTTTAGCGGCGGCGCCGCCAACGGTCTGATCGAGGTCACTCCTACGGGTCGCTCCTGCAGCGACCATGGCCCGACCCTTCGACAGGCTCAGGGAGCGTGCGGGTGGGCTCAGGGAGCGTGCGGGTGGGCTCAGGGAGCGTGCGGGTGGGCTCAGGGAGCGTAAGGGTCGGCTCAGCCATGATCCACCGATCGGCTGGTCGAGCCTGTCGAGACCGCGCTCACTCGGTGTATCGGGGCTCAGGGATCGTGCGGGTCGGGTGGTCCTGCGGGTCGAGCTGGTCGGCTGGGCCGAGCTGGTCGAGAGCGCGGCTCAGGGTGAGATCAGGGTGGAGGACCATCCGGAAACCGGCCCTGACCCGCTTTCATTGAACCGTGCGAACGATCCTTAATCTCATCTGGCTCATCCTCGGCGGCTTCTGGTTGGCCGTCGGTTACTTCTTCGCAGGCGTGCTGGCCTGCATCCTGATCATCACCATCCCGTTCGGCATCGCGTCGTTCCGCATGGCCGGCTACGCGCTCTGGCCGTTCGGACGCGCAGTGATCGCCAAGCCCAATGCAGGTGTGGGCTCCGGCATCGGCAACGTGATCTGGTTCCTGATCGCCGGTGTGTGGCTGGCGGTCGGGCACGTCACCACCGCCGTGGCACAGGCGATCACGATCGTCGGTATCCCGCTGGCGATCGCGAACCTGAAGATGATCCCGGTCACCTGCTTCCCGTTCGGCAAGGAGATCGTCGACTCCCGCACGATGCCCCCGGGCACGCGTCCATTGCACAGCCTGTGAGGCTCTAGGCTGGCTCGGTGGGCCAGTTCTTCGATCCGAATCTCTTCATCACAACCGCGGTAACCCTGTTCGTCATCGTCGATCCGCCCGGACTGCTGCCGGTGTTCCTCGGCCTGACCAACTCCCTGGACGAGAAGCTGCGCCGACGCGCGGCCAATCGCGCGTCCGCGGTTGCGTTCGGGGTGATCGCGGGCTTCGCGCTCTTCGGCAGGCAGATCCTCGACTACCTGCAGGTGTCGGTGCCGGCGATGCAGGTCTCGGGCGGCCTGCTGCTGCTCCTCGTCGCACTCGACCTGCTGATGGGACGCAGCGAAGACCCGGTCAGCCACGACGGGGTGAACGTCGCGATCGTTCCCCTCGGGACGCCGCTGATGGCCGGCCCGGGTGCGATCGTCGCAACCATGCTCGCGGTGCAGCGGGCGCCCTATCTGAGCGGATACCTCACGGTCGCGGCCGCGTTGGTCGTGGTGATGGCGCTGGTCTGGGTGTTCCTGCGCTACGCCGGCCTGATCCGTTCGGTGCTACGCGAGTCCGGCACTGTCCTGGCCTCCCGCATCGCCGGCCTGCTGCTCTCGGCCATCGCCGTTCAGATGGTCGCAGACGGCGTATTCGGGTTCATCGAACTGCACTGAGGGTGCGCGCGCCGTCCACTTCCGCATCGGGGGGATTTAGGTAAGGCTTGCCTTGCCTTATTGTTGGGTGGTGCCGACCGTGACCACGAAGAGCAAGTGCTGCCGCAAGAACGAGCGTTGCCAACGCTGCCCGGTGCTGCTGTTGCGCCTGGAACGTGAGGGCTGGGCCGAGTGCTGCGAGCGACATGCCAAGGCCAAGGCCACCTACAAGGTGAGCAAGAAGCTCCCCAAGAAGGTCGTGAAGGCCGCTCGTAAGCGCTGACCCAGCCGGCGGACGGAGTCAGTTGGACTTGGCGTATTTGTCCATCAGGGTGGACGGGAGCAGCTCGTAGCCGTGGAACTCGCGGGTGAACGTGCCGGAGCCGTGGGCGATCCCGCGAAGGTCGATGGCGTATCGGGCGAGTTCGGTCTGCGGCACCAGAGCGCGGATGATCGCCTTGTGGTTCTCCGAGTCCGAGCCGAGCAGCTGGCCGCGGCGTCCGGTGAGATCGGTCATCGCCGCACCCAGGTACTCCTCGCCCACGGTCACGGTCACCAGATCGAGCGGCTCCAGCAGCGCCACCGTCTTCGGCGTCGCGGCCTCCTTGATCGCGAGTGAACCCGCCATCTGGAACGCCATGTCGGAGGAGTCGACCGAGTGCGACTTGCCGTCGTAGAGCGTCACGCGGATGTCGACCATCGGGTAGCCGCTGAAGACGCCCTTCTCCAACTGGTTGCGAACGCCCTTCTCAACGCTGGGGATGAACTGCCGCGGCACCGCACCGCCGACCACCTTGTCGACGAACTCGAACCCGGAACCCCGGGGCAGCGGCTCGACCTCGATGTTGCAGACCGCGTACTGACCGTGGCCACCCGACTGCTTGACGTGGCGTCCCAGCGCAGTGGCCTTGGCGATGAAGGTCTCGCGCAGCGGGATCTTGAGTTCTTCCTGCTCCACCTTCACGCCGTAGCGCTCGACGAGCCGGGCGATCAGCAGGTCGGCGTGGGCCTGGCCGGTGGTCCACAGCACCAGCTGGTCGCGTCCACCCCGGTCGAGACGGACGGTGGTGTCCTCGACCGCCAGCCGAGCCAGGGCTCCGGCCAGCTTGTCCTCGTCGTTGCGGGTGGCGGCACGGATGGCCAGCGGCAGCAGCGGTTCGGGCAGGTTCCACGGCACCACCAGGGCGGGACGTTCCTTCGCCGAGAGGGTGTCGCCGGTCTCAGCTGTGGTGAGTTTCGGCACCATCACGATCTCACCGGCGATGGCGGACGGCCGCGGCTTCAGTTCGGTGCCGACGGCTGCTTGGATCAGGCCGACCCGCTCGTCGGTGTCATGGTCGGGATGGGCATCGTCCGCCTTGGGTCGGTGGCCGGAAACGTGCACCACGCTCTCGGCGGACAGCGTGCCGGAGAAGACACGCACCATCGAGAGTCGGCCGGCGAACGGGTCGGTCGTGGTACGGATCACCTGCGCCACCAGCGGTGCGGACGGGTCGGTGGCAGGGTTGGGCAGCGGATCGCCGGACGGGCTGGTGGCCTCCGGGTTCGGGTGCAGGGACGGGGTGGGGAAACCGTGCTCGATCAGCCGGAGCAGTTCCTCCACGCCGACGCCGGTGTTGGACGCGACCGGCACCACGGGGTAGAGGTTGGCGGTGGCGACAGCCTTGCGAAGGTCGTCGAGCAGGTATTCGGTGTCCAGCTCCTCGCCGCCGAGGTAGCGGTCCATCAAGGAGTCGTCCTCGGCCTCCTGGATGATCGCCTCGATCAGCGGCCCGCGGTAGGTCTCGACGTGGGAGTCGTCGGCGGTGAGCTTGCGGTTGACGACCTCGCCGCCGGAGTAGTCGTGCTCCTCCAGGCTGAGCAGGCCGATGTTGCCGCTGATCACACCGGGGGCGCTGAGCGTGGGTACATGGGTGGGCAGCACTCCCTCGCCGAACTTGTCCTGCGCCTCGGCCACCGAGGTGTCGAAGTCGCTGTGGCCGGCGTCGAGTTTGGTCAGAGCGATGATCCGGGGGAGCTTCGCGGCGGCGCACTCCTCCCAGAGGGTGACCGCTGCGCCGTCGATCCCGTCCGCTGCCGAGATCACGAAGATGGCCGCATCGGCCGCCCGAATACCGGCCCGAAGCTCGCCGACGAAGTCGGGGTGCCCGGGCGCGTCCAGCAGGTTGACCAGCACATCGCCGGTCACCAGCGAGGCCAGGTAGAGCTGGGCAGCGCGCTCGGCGTCCTCCTTCTCGCCGCGGTAACCGACCAACCGCGCCTTGAGCAACTGCTCGAACAGTGACGTCTTTCCCGAACCGGCGTTTCCGATCAAGACCACATTGCGGACGTCGTCGGGACTGGTCACCTGCAGCGAGGCAGCGCTCAACTTTGAACTCATGGGCACTACCTAACTACGCACCGACAAGGCCTGCAACCGACTTTGCCCGATTGCTCCGACGGACGTTGCCGAGGGCCTCCGTTCCTCGCCGAGAACGGGTCAGCCGCGTTCGTCCATCGGGACGTAGGCGCGGTTCCGGTAGCCGGTGAAGATCTGCTTGGGTCGGGCGATCCGGTTCTCCGGGTCGGTGATGAACTCCTGGTACTGGGCTGCCCACCCCGACGAGCGCGGGATGGCGAACAGCACGGTGAACATCTCCGGAGGAAAGCCGAGGGCCTCGTAGATCAGGCCCGAGTAGAAGTCGACGTTGGGGTAGAGCCGGCGCTTCACGAAGTAGTCGTCGGTGAGCCCGTACTTCTCCAGCTCCAAGGCGATCTCCAGCAACGGGTTCACCCCGGTCACCTCGAAGACGTCCTCCACCGATTTCTTGATGATCTTCGCCCGTGGGTCGTAGTTCTTGTAGACGCGGTGGCCGAAGCCCATCATCCGCACCTTGCCGGCCTTCACGCCCTCGATGAACTCGGGGACGCGGTCCACAGTCCCGATCTCGCGCAGCATCTTCAGAACTGCTTCGTTGGCGCCGCCGTGCAGCGGTCCGTGCAACGCGCCGATGCCCGCCGAGCAGCAGGTGTACAGATCGTTGCCCGAAGACGCCACCGAGCGGACGGCGTTCGTCGAGCAGTTCTGCTCGTGGTCGGCGTGCAGGATGAACAGCACTTCGACCGCCCGGATCAGTCGCTCGTCGGCCTGGTAGCGCCGCTCGGCCTGCTTGAACAGCATCTGCAGGAAGTTGTGGCAGTACCCGTAGGAGTCATCTGGGTTGATGTACGGCTTGGCCTTGCCCTTGCGGTATGCGAATGCGGCCAGGGTGGGCATCTTGCCGATCAGCCGAGCGATGTTCAGGGCCCGCGACTCCGGGTCGTCGAAGTTCCGGGCGTCCGGGTAGAACGAGTAGAACGCGGCGGTGGACGCCATCAGGATCGTCATCGGGTGGGCGTCGTACGGGAACCCGGACAGCACGGTCTTGAGCTTGTCGGGAAGGCTGCGGTGAGTGGTGATCAGCTCCTCCCAGGACGCGAGTTCCGCGGCCGTGGGCAGTTCGCCGTTCAGCAGCAGCCAGGCGACTTCGAGGTAGGTGGACTTCTCGGCCAGCTCGGCGATCGGGTAGCCCCGGTACTCCAGCACGCCGGCCTCGCCGTCGATGTAGGTGATGGACGAACGGCAGGACGCGGTGTTCATGAACCCGGGGTCGTAGGTGGCCAACGGCTCCCCGTCGATCACGAACTGGCGCAGCTCTGGGGCGCGGATGGTGGCATCGGTGATAGCCAGCTCCGCCTCGTTACCACTGGCGGGATGTCGGACCTGGAGGATGTCTGCCATGACCGAACCCTAGGTTGAACCGGGGGCCGGCACCGGGCCGTCTCGCGGGCTGTGGTGCTGCCCAGGGGTGAGCCGGTGGTGATATCGCCGTCTGTCGGAAGGCCCCCGGGCGAGGTCGTTTTGACCCTCCAGCCGAGGGCAGGGTAATCTAAACCGCTGTTGCGCTGTGGTCTGCCTGCCGTGGTCGATCCCGCACTAGCCGTTGATACAACTTATGGAAGCAGGGAATCGACCCGTGTCTACGTACAGCCCCAAGCCTGGTGAGATCACCAGGAATTGGCACGTCATTGATGCCGAGGACATCGTCCTGGGCCGGCTGGCCGTCACTGCGGCGACCCTGCTGCGCGGCAAGCACAAGCCGCAGTTCGCACCGCACGTCGACACCGGTGACTTCGTCATCGTCGTGAACGCGTCCAAGATCGCCCTCACCGGGAGCAAGGCCACCGACAAGATGGCCTATCGCCACTCCGGTCGTCCGGGCGGTCTGAAAGCCGTGCCGTACGGCGAGCTGCTCGCGAAAGACCCCCGCAAGGCGGTCGAGCGTGCGGTCTGGGGCATGCTGCCCAAGAACAAGCTGAGCCATCAGCTGATCAAGAAGCTCAAGGTCTACTCCGGCCCCGAGCATCCCCACAAGGCGCAGATGCCGCAGTCGTACCAGATCACCCAGATCGCTCAGTGAGCCGAGGAAACACAGTGACCGATTCCGTGGAAGAGACCGTCGTCGACGAGGTCGTCCCGTTCGTTGAGGACGATCGTGAGATCGCCTACCGCGCCGAGGCCGTCGCCAGCGCCGCGCTTCCGGGCGGCCGCCCGGCGCTCGTCGCCCCGAGTGCTGCCACCGGTCGCCGCAAGGAAGCGATCGCCCGCGTGCGCATCGTTCCCGGCACCGGCAAGTTCTCGATCAACGGCCGCAGCCTCGAAGATTACTTCCCGAACAAGCTGCACCAGCAGACCGTAAACGAGCCTTTCGTGACCGCTGCGGTGATGGGCTCCTACGACGTGATCGCCACGATCGTCGGCGGTGGCGTGACCGGCCAGGCCGGCGCGCTGCGCCTGGGCATCGCCCGTTCGCTGAACGCCGTCGACGTCGAAGCCAGCCGTCCGGCATTGAAGAAGGCCGGCCTGCTGACCCGCGACGCCCGGGTCAAGGAGCGCAAGAAGGC
>DAORUI010000038.1:0-4829 GCA_035433085.1 Propionicimonas sp.
GTCAGAGGCTTCGATCACCCTCCGCAGCTACCGCGGGAACGCGGCCGAAATCGTTTCGATTTCCTCCCACCGGCTGCGAGACTGAATTTGATCGACCGAGGAGGTGCAATGGGACGGCGACGACTGTCCATGCTGGCGGTCGTAATGGCACTCGGCATGGCTACTGCATGCTCGGCGCCCGCGCAGGTCGCCACCTCCGCGTCCGCTCCGGCCACGGTGAAGGCGCCGGCCTCGAACCCAACCACACCACAGCCGTCCGACTCATCTCTGGCGATCGCGACGACGGCCATGCCCACGACCGCCCCGGTGCGGGGCCGAGCCACCCGGATCACCGATGTCGACGGCGACGGACGGCCCGACGTGGTCTGGGCCTCAACGGACGCCGTTGCGGTGGCCTACGCCAACGGCGAGGTGCAATCGGTGACCGCGGTCGACTTGGGGCTCACCGGCGGCGCGGACGGGGTCACCGCGTTCGGCAGCGCGATCGCGGTCGGCGACCTGAATCGCGATGGCTTCACCGACGTCGTGACCACCGATGCCAGCGCCAGCGCGGGCGACCAGGACGTCACTGCGATCTGGGTGCGCTGGGGCAGCACGGACGGCGTTTCGGCAGATCGGGCCGAGGTGGTCGGCTCCGCCCCGGCCTGGAGCGGACGGCTCGCCGTGGTCGCACTCCCCGAACCGGTCCTCGCCCTCGGGACGAGCGAACACCGCAGGATGGCGCTCTGTGGGTGTTGCGGCTCCGCTCAGGGTTGACGTTCGATGCGGTCAAGGTGACCCGATCCAGCCTGGGCTTGAAACGCGGAACGCGCGACGTCGAATCCTTCGTGAGGTCGGTCTCGATTCTCGGCGATCGGGTGGTCGTCGGCTCCGGTCAAAGCTGGGCCAAGCATGAGGGCGCCGGGTCAGTGACGAGCTTCTGGGTCGTGGCCGAGGCCACCGGCATGCGGGTCGCCGACACCATCGAGGTGGCGAAGGACTCCCCCGGAGTGCCCGGCACTGCGGGCCCGAACCAGGGGTGGGGCAGCAAGGTGCAGGCGATCATGCTCTGCGATGGCGTGCCGGGCGCCTTGGTCCAGGCAGACGCCGACTCGGGCGTCGACAGCGAGCGGGAGACCACCTACGCGACGATCGTCAGCGTGGCCTTCGCGAGTGCCTCCAGTTGTCCCGGCCAACTGCTCGCGTCCGGCGTGGATTCTGCACTGACGGCGATCGGCGTCGCCCGCACCGACCCGTCCGGCACCGCGAATGAACTGCCGGTGGTCGGCTCGGCGGACCCGCTGCAACTCCGGATCGGCTGGCTGGGCGCCACCACGCTCCTCGACCTGTCCGTAGTCGAGTCCGTGTCCGCCGTCTACACGCCCGCCGCGCCTGCCGCCTGAGCCGACCGACCGACCAGCCAGCCCAGAACAGCTGTTGCGCTCAGCGCTCGGCATCAGCGTCCCGCTCGCGCTCCTCCGCGTCCCACAGGATGTCGAACAGCCGACCACCGACATCGGTGTCCGGGGACGTGGTGGTGCCATGTTGGGTGACTCGATAGCGGTGCCCGCTGGGCGTGGTCCAGTGGAAGACCCCCGGACGCGGCTGCGCCAGACCCCAGCCGCCATGGGTCTTCGCTCGGTGCGCCTTTCGAGAGAGCGGTCCGAGGTTGTCCGGACGCGTCTGCCCGGGCACTCCTGGCACGAACGGGATCGTGTGGTCGAGATCCTGTCGCCTCGAAGACCTCGCCGAGAACGGGAAGACCTCGAACACGTCCCGCGCCAGCACCTGCCGCCGCATCCCTGCGGGGATCTCGTAGCTATCGGCGCTGGTCTCGGCGAACGGACGGATCACCGGCGTCACCCGCACCCGGTGGTGGCCGAGCAGGCAACCCAGCAGGGTGGCTTCCAGCGGTCCGTGGCCCTCAACCCGCGCGGGGCCGCGTCCGAGCAGCAAGGAATCCTCGGCGATGTGGACGAAGACCTCCGCCTCGGGCAGCAACTTCGGGTCATCGGCCCTAACTTCGCCAACCAGGCCGACCGCCTCTCGCAGCATCAGGTTCGCCCGCGACGGGGTCGCCAGGATGCCGAGCGCCTTGGCCCGCCTGATCTCCTTCGGGTCTTCGTCGCCCTGCGCTCCCAGCAGATCGGCGATCCGATCCACCATGCCGTCGAAGAAGATGGCGTCGGCGGTGTCCACCCTGGCCGTGATCAGCGCCACGCTCGCATCCCGGGTCGCCTCCTTGCGGACGAAGCGATCGACCCGCGCGCGCTGCGTCGCCGCACGTGCCTTGCCTGGCGCAACCGTGGTGATCAGCCCGCGACAACGCTGCAGCAAACGCCGCCAGGGCACCCCGCCCACCTTCGGCGCCAGCAGGTCGTCGACTTCGCCGGCCTCCGCCGCGGTCAAGTCGTACTCGGCCATCTCGGCAGTCAATTGGCAAGCCCGAAACACCGGCAGCCTGCCCTGCAGCGCCTGATGCCACAACCGCGGATGTCGCGCCTGCAGGTTCACAATGTCGCGCACCAGCCAAGTCGCAGCCGCCACTGAGATGCCTTTCGCGGCGGCAACCTCCAAGGCTACGAACTCATCAAACAGCGCGGTGCCATCGGCCCCAAGACGTACCGGACGGGTCCCGACGACGTCGTAGCACGCCTCCCCCGTCCATTCGTGTTCAGCGGCCAGCGCGGCGATGGCTGCGGCCTCTTCGGCCTCCGCCAGCGCACGTGCTCGCGCTGCGGCCCGAAGCCGCTCCACCGCTGAACCGCCGTTGCTCATGCAACCTATTCTACTTCATGCTAGGAGCTTGGACAAGCTTTCTATTGAAATCCAACATGATGAACATTGACCTGAAGCAGTCCCGTCCTTGCCTTCGGTCGCATGTAAGGCGGACGGTAATGGATCGGTCGCTTTGGTTTGTGCACAGGAGGTCCTCCGCCCCTCGCGACCCAACCTGAAGCGGCTCGTCCCGCCCCCGCGGGGCGGCAAGAACGTTGCTCACGCCTACCTGGGCAGAGGTTTCGCTATTCCGCAAACAGGTGAGTACCGGCTTCAGTCAGCGGCCGAGTCCGGGAGCCCTTGGGAGTGAATCCCTCGCGTCGTTCGTCGACGCGACGCGGGACGCTCTCTAGACTCCAATCGGCAGCTGGTGAAAACCGCGGACGAACCGCATCGGCTGAACAGGAGGATCACATGGGACTTTTCGACAACATCAAGGACGCCCTGACCGTCGATGACGCCGAACGCGCCGAAGCCGTCCGCAAGGCCGCGGACGACGCTCAGGCCAAGGCGGACGCGACCGCGCGCGACCTGCAGACCCGCATCGACGCGGCTGCCAAGACCGCGGCCGACGCCCGGGCGAAGGCCGACGAACTCACCGCCAAGGCCACCGCCAATCCCGAAGCGGCAAGCAAGAACGTCCTCGACTCCATCCAGGACGCGCTCACCGTCGACGACGCCGAACGCGCCGAAGCCGCCCGCAAGGCCGCCGACCAGGCCGAGGCTGCTGCTGCCAAGACCAAGGCCGACCTGCAGGTGCAGATCGACGCCGCCCGCAAGACCGCCGCCGATGCTCGGGCCAAGGCCGACGAGCTGAATGGCGTCCAGGCGCCTGCCGCCCCGGTGGTGCCGGCCGAGGAGCCCATCGCGCTCGAAACCCCGAACATCGCTCCGTCCGCTCCGCCGGTTGCCCCGGCGCCCGAGGTCGAGGCTCCGGCGGCCGCCGCACCGGTTGAGGCTGCCAAGGCGCAGGCCAAGCCGGAGAAGAAGAGCGACGGTCCCGACCTCGCGGTTGACGGCAAGCTCGGTCCGCGCACGATCGCAGCCCTCCAGCGCTGGGTCGGCGCCAAGGTGGACGGCGTCATGGGTGTGCAGACCAAGCGGGCACTGCAGGACAAGCTCGGGGTCAGGGAGGACGGCGAACTCGGCCCGATCACCATCAAGGCCTTGCAGTCCAAGATCGATGCGAAGGTCGACGGCGAGTGGGGTCCGGACACCACCAAGCACCTTCAGAAGTACCTCAACGGGCATCTCTGATCTGATCGTGCAGCCCTCGGTCGCCTTCCTCTTCCGGACGACGACCGAGGGCTGTGCTTCGTTACCAGCAGTGAGGTGTTGATAGTTGTGACGGCGGCCCTTCGTGACGCCCGCTCGTCCCTCGCGGGCTCCTCAGGGACCGTTAGAAGGACACCGCTCGTCCCTCGCGGGCTCCTCAGGGACCGTTGGAAAGACACCGCTCGTCCCTCGCGGGCTCCACCGATCGGCTGGTCGAGCCTGTCGAGACCGCGCTCATTCGCTGTATCGAGGCTCAGGGACCGTTGAGCGTTCCTCGCGGGCTCCTCAGGGACGCAGGGCGGCGACCTCTTCGGCGGACGTCGCGGAGTCGCTCAGGAACTTCAGGCAGCGGTCGGACTCGTCCTGCTCGCCGATAGCGGCCGCAGCTTCGGCCAGCGCCAGGAGGGAGCGCAGGAAGCCCTGGTTCGGCTCGTGCGCGGCGGGGATCGGGCCCTGCCCGCGCCAGCCGGCGCGGCGCAGCGCGTCCAGGCCGCGGTGGTAGCCGGTTCGTGCGAACGCGTAGGCCGACACCGGGTCGGGCTGTGCCAGCGCCGCCTCGGCCAGCAGCGCCCACAGCAGCGAGGACGCCGGCGCTGCGGGCACCACGTCGCCGGCTGGTGAACCTGCGGCCAAAGCCGCGCGCGCGATTGCGTCCGGGCCCTCGGCGGGCAGGAACGTCGGGTCGGGTCCGGGCAGCAGGTTCTGGTGCGTCATGCCGTCAGTCTGTCGCAACCAGTGCCGCGGAATCAGCGGGCAGCCTGGATCGACGCGGGAATGGGTCTCGACAAGCTCGACCA
>DAORUI010000038.1:4929-20990 GCA_035433085.1 Propionicimonas sp.
GCGTCCGCTCCTCTGGGGACAGTTCGGGGTGCGCAGCGCTCACCAACCCGAGCGAATCCAACTCGCGGAACACCTGCTGCGCCCGCGCAGTGATGAGGTCGACCGCGATCGCTTCGAGGGAGCTCTGGAAGTCCGGCTGCTCCCAGCCCGTCCGCCCGTCGTACGACATGCCGTCCTCCTGCGAGACTGTTGTCCAGGACGATACCGGGCTCGACGCGGCGCCGTTCCGATAGCAGGATTGCCAGCACCAGCACCAGCACTCAGCACCAGGATCGGACGCAGATGGCCGAGTCGCCGAACATACGTCGCTTCGCCATCAGCCCAGCAGACGTCGTGGACGTGTTCGTGTACGTGGTCGTGCTCAACCTGGCCGCCGAGTACCTGCCGCTGGTGATCACCGAGACCTTCACCCTCTCGCTGCTCACCGCGATCCTGCTCAAGGTGGTGCTCGAAGTCGTGGTAGCGGTCAAGGACCGCGTCAAACGCCGCTTCAAAGCCGCGAAGAGCCTCCCCGGCAAGGTGGGTGCCGGGCTGCTGCTCTGGGCCGTGCTGATCGGCAGCAAGTTCGTCGTGCTCGAGCTCGTCGCTCTGCTCTTCGCCGATCAGGTGAAGCTCGGCGGGTTCTTCGCGGTGACCGGACTGATCCTGATCCTGCTTGTGTCCCGCGCGGGGGTGCGCCAGCTACTCGCGATGCCGAGCCGCTGACCGGAAGGTCAAGATCCGGACGGTCCAAGCCTTCCCTCCCCAGGGTCCCCGGCCCGGGGCTCCTTCAGCTCGATGAACATCGTGTGCGTGGGCGTGGCTCCGATGTTCGTCCCCGAATGCTCCTGAGCGTCGAGCCAGCGCGTGGCGAAAGCCGGTATTTCAACCTCGACTTCCTGTCCGCCCGAGCTGAGCCGACGCTGGAACCGACTCAAGGTGATCATCACGCTGTCCGGATGGGAGTGCGGCTTGGTCGCGTCCCCCGGCTGGTCGAGGTACTCCAGCACACGGACGCGCTCGTTCTCGAAGACCACGTGATACAGGTCCGGGTTGGTAGTGATCGGATCGCTCATGACAACCTCCGACTCGCGTTCGGCCGGGCGGCACCGGTCAGGCCGGACACGCACCCATAGCCCAGCGTCCACCACGAACACCGACAAGACCAGACCGAGCCGGCCAGGTTGCGGTGGTACTTGTACGTTCGACCCGGAACGGAGAGCCGAGGCGGTGCTAACTGTCAGCCGGCGCCCTAAGTAAGGTGCGGATCGCGTCCGTGGCCGCCAGCGCGCCAAGAATCAGCGGCACCTGCATCGGCAGCCGGGCCAGTCGTTTCGCGTCCGTGTCGAAGCCGGGCACGCTCTTTCGCGCGGTGTACATCCACACATTGCCGGGTAGTACTCCCACCAGGAAAGCTGCGGTCGCCGAACCCACCCACGCTCGCGCGGGCTGCGTCCAGGTCGCGAGCAGCGCGGCGCCGAGCGCCAGTTCGATCGCTCCGGACGCCACCACGACCGCGTCCTTGTCGGCGGGCAACCAGTCGGGCACCGCCGTCTGGAACCCTTCGCGGGTGGGCTGGCGGAAGTGCGCCACCCCCGCAGCCAGCATGAATGCCCCGAAGGCGACCTGACCGGCCACCCTTGCGATCTCTCCTGCTCCCACTCCGCATCCTCTCAACGACGCGCTCCGGCGCTTCTTGCGCTGCCGGCGGATCGTAACCCACTCGGCCCACCCGAATAGCATGAGGGTGCATCCGAACATCCCGAGCAAGAGTGAGGAAGCCATGATCGAGGTCACCCTGACCAGCCTTGCGGTTGATTCGCGCGGTCTGCCGGTGGTGATCCTCGAACCGGTAGCACCGGCCGGCGAGGCCCGCCGCGTGCTGCCGATCTGGATCGGCACCCCTGAGGCCACCGCGATCATGCTCGCCGCCGAGGGGGCGACACCGCCTCGTCCGCTCGTCTATGACCTGATGACCACTCTGCTCACCCGGCTCGGGGTGAGCGTCGCCAGGGTGGCGATCACCAAGCTCGAGGAGGGTACCTTCCACGCCGAGATCACCCTGCTCACCAAGGACGGCGAGGAAGTCATCGACGCCCGTCCGTCCGACTCCATCGCTCTGGCCGCCCGTACCGGTGCTCCGATCTTCGTCGCCGAGCCCGTGTTCGCTGCCGCCGAGGTTCTGGACAGCGAATCGGCGGGCGGAGAAGAGTCGCAACTCGCCGCCTTCCACGAGTTCCTCGACTCGGTGGAACCCGAAGATTTCAGCGGCTGACACGTCCTCGACGTAGCATCGGCTGGGTGAGACCCGAGCGAGCGCCGAGCACGTTGTGCACCGCCGCATTGCTCGCGTGCGGCCTTGTTCTGGCGGCTTGCACCACCACGCCAAGCCCTGTCCCCGCGCCGACCTCGGGCTCCACCGCAACCCGAACCGCGACGCCGACCCCCGCCGCGCCCTCGTCGGGCGACCCGGTAGAGGCGACGGTCACCCACGAGATCGTGTTCGGCAACCCCTGGTCGAAGAACAGCCACCGGGTCAACGCGGTCACAGAGTCGGCGATCGACCTCATCGACAGCACCGTCGCCGGTCAGACCCTCACTCTCTCCATGTTCAACTTCACCTTTCCTGGCACTGGGGACGCCCTGGCCCGGGCCCACAAGCGTGGAGTCGACGTCCATGTGCTGTTGAACAGCGAGATCCGCCGCCCCGAGCAACTGCGGATCGTACAGAAGGCACTCGGCCACAACACCGACGCACGCTCCTGGGTGGTCGTGCGTCCCGGTGGCTTGCGAATGCACGCGAAGTTCCTCCTGATCTCGCCGACCGACAGCGAGCCTCCCGTGGTGTGGGTGTCCTCGGGCAACCTGACCACGGCCAGCGGAGCGGGTCAGGCCAACGAAGCCCTGACACTCCGGGGCGATCAGCCGCTGTACGACTTCCTGGCCGAGCAGTTCGAGCTCATGCGCTCGGGCGTCACTGACCCCGTCCGCCTCGGCCGGGTGGCGACCACGGCCGCAACGATCGTGCGCAGTTACCCGATCCCGGACGGCGGTGCAGCCAACGATCCCGTCATGACCCTGCTCGACGACGTGACGTGCGTCCACAACAACGAGCGGACGGTCGTCCGGCTGGGCCACCTGTTCCTCACCATCGAACGCCTCTATGTGGCGCAGGAGCTGCGTGAGCTGAAGGAGTCCGGCTGCGATGTGCGGGTGGTGGGGCACCTCAGCGTGTGGGTGGACAAGGCAGAGAAGATCCTGGTGAAACCCGGGGCCGGGCAGATCGACCTTCGGGATTCGGTCGGCGCCGCGCTGCACACCAAGATCACCACCATCGACGGGTGGGACGCGTCCGGCAACCGGCTTCAGGTCGCGATGGTGGGCACCCACAACCTGACTGGACGAGCCCTGGCCGGCAACGACGAAGGTGTCAACGACGAGATCTCGCTGACGCTGCGAGACCCGGACGTCGTGCGCCGCTACAGCGACTGGGTGGACACCGTGATCGACAAACACAGCCGCGCTGCTGTTGTCGGAGGCTGACCGACCCGGGAGGAGCTATCTGGCTAGGCTCACCCTGTGAGGCCTGAAGCCGTCTCGACGGGCCACGATCGGCCCCCTAGCCCTTGGTCGCTCTCGCTCGCGGACGCGCTGCGCAGTGTCGGCTCTGCACGAGAGGGACTGTCTGCGGTCGAGGCCCGGACGCGGCTCGCAGCCACTCCCCCGACCCACCGGCACCAAGCCAGCTGGGTTCAGGTTCTGATCAAGCAGTTCACCAGCCCGTTCGTCCTCGTCCTGCTGGTCGCGACCATCATCTCGATGGTGGTCGGTGACGTCACCGACGGGTCCATCGTCGTGGCGATCATCGTCGCGTCCGGCCTGCTGGGCTTCGCCCAGGACTATCGGGCCGGACGCGATGTCGCGGCCCTGCTCGCCCGGGTACAGGTAACCGCGACCGTGCTCCGCGACGGACAGCGCATCGAGGTGCCTGTCAGCCAGGTCGTATGCGGCGATGTTGTGGTGCTGTCGGCAGGCAGCGTCATCCCGTCCGACTGCCGGCTCCTGACTGCCAACTCGCTCCTGGTCGACGAATCCGTACTCACCGGAGAGTCGTTCCCGGTGGAGAAGGACGCGGACGCTGTGCTGGGCGAGTCGGCGCCGATCGCGCAACGGATCAACTCGGTGTTCTTCGGCACTCACGTGGCCAGCGGCGATGCCGAGGCGGTCGCGTTCGGCGTCGGTGAGCGCACCGAACTCGGCCGGATCAACCGCGATCTCCGCGCGCGCCAGTCCACCACCGCCTACGAGCGCGGCCTGAGCCGGTTCGGGTACCTGCTGGTGCGGCTGATGGTCCTGCTCACCGGGTTCATCTTCGTGGTGAACACCGTGCTCGGCCGTCCGCTGCTGGAATCCCTGCTGTTCTCGCTCGCGCTGGCTGTCGGCCTCACCCCGCAGATGCTGCCCGCGATCGTCACCTTGAGCCTGTCGGCGGGCGCCCGGCTGATGGCTCGCGAACAGGTGATCGTGAAGCGACTCGAAGTGATCGAGGATTTCGGCTCGATGAGCATCCTGTGCACCGACAAGACCGGCACCCTCACCCAGGGCGCGCCGAAGCTCGACCTCGCCCTTGATCTGACCGGTGCCGAATCGGCGGAGGTGCTTCGCCTGGCCAGCCTGAACGCGGGGTTGCAGGCCGGGTTCGCCAACCCGATGGACGCCGCCATCCTCGCCCGGCTCACCCCGGCTTCAGGCAGTGTCGCGCTGGGAGAGATCCCCTACGACTTCACCCGCAAGCGCCTGGCCGTGCTCACCAAGGTCGACCAGTCGCCCGTCCTGATCGTCAAGGGCGCAGTCGACGGCGTGCTCGGCTGCTGCAGTCACGCCGAGCTGAACGGCACCCTGGTGCCGATCAGCGAGGTTCGCCCGGCCCTGCGACGACGCTTCGAGCAACTCAGCGCCGACGGCTATCGGGTACTCGGCCTGGCCACCCGTCCGTTCTCGGGGCAGGCCGCCCGACTGGCTCCCGACGCGGAGCGGGAACTCACCCTGCGCGGGCTGCTCGCCTTCCACGACCCCACCAAGGACACCGCAGCGCAGGCGGTGCGCGACCTCTCCCGGCTCGGCGTCTCGCTTCGGCTGGTCACCGGTGACAGCCTGCCCGCCGCCCAGGCGGCCGCTCGCAACGTCGGTCTCTTCGTCGATGACACCCTCACCGGCGCGCAGATCGACCTGCTCGACGACGCGGCACTGGCCGCGGCGGTGGGAGACGTCGAGGTCTTCGCCGAGGTCGAACCACACACCAAGCGACGCATCGTGATGGCCTTCCGTGCAGCGGGAGCCGGCGTCGGCTTCCTCGGCGACGGCATCAACGACGCGCCGGCTCTGCACGCCGCCGATGTCGGCATCTCGGTGGACACCGCGGTCGATGTCGCCAAGGAGGCGGCAGCGGTCGTCCTGCTGCAGAAGAACCTCGAAGTCGTCATCGACGGCGTCCGGCTCGGCCGGCGGACGTTCGCGAACACCCGCAAATACACCCGGCTCACCACAAGCGCGAATTTCGGCAACATGCTCTCGATGGCCGTGGCCTCGATCTTCCTGCCCTTCCTGCCGCTGTTGCCGTTGCAGATCCTGCTGCTCAACTTCCTGTCCGACATACCTTCGTTGGCCATTGCCGCCGACCAGGTCGACCCCGAGGACAGCGAGCGTCCGGCCACGTGGGACATCGCCGAGGCGCGACGCTTCCTGCTGGTCTTCGGTGCCGTTTCCACCGTGTTCGACCTGGCGACCTTCGCCGTGCTGATCTGGATTCTGCAGGTGGATGCGACCGGGTTCCGGAGCGCCTGGTTCGTCGAATCGACCGTGACCGAACTGCTGGTGCTGTTCTCGCTGCGCACCTCACGGTCGATGTTCAGCTCGCGGCCGGCAAGGTTGCTGCTGATCCTGAGCGGATTGGTCGGCGTCGTGGTGATCGCGATCCCTTACCTACCGCCGCTTGCGGGGCTGCTCGGCCTCGCCCCACTCGGCCCTGCGGTGGTGTTCGCCGTGGCCGTCATCGCGATCGCTTACCTCGCCACCAACGAAGTCGTGAAGCACTCCTACGTCCGTCACTTCTCCGCGGGTCACGCGCAGTAGCCCGAAGCGGTCACGCACGCTCGCGGCTACGCTGCAGTCATGGACGAATCGTCCGTTCCTCTGGCTGAGCGGTTGGCCGAATCCGGCGACGCGGTGCTTGCCTACCAGGCTCGTACCCTGCTCGGCGTGTCACCCAACTCGGACGAAGCGCGCGAACTGCGGGCGCGGATCTCGACCGCACCCATGGCGAAGGCGCTCTTGCGCATCGTCGAGCAAGACGAGAAGACCCTTCGGCACGTCTATCGCAAGTGCCAGGGAGCCCACTGGACGCTGACCTGCCTCGCCCTGATCGACTACCCCAGCGGCGACGAGGCGCTGCGTCCGCTGGTGGGCCGGGTACACGACTGGCTGTTCTCCAAACGCTTCCTGGAGCCGCCGTCGACCCAGATCCACCCCGGGCAGGCGGATCGCGTCCGGCACTGTGCATCGATGGACGGCAACGCGATCTGGTACTCCGTGCGGCTGGGGCTGGAAGAAGACCGCACCGCTGCCGTGGTTGATCGGCTGATCGGCTGGCAGTGGCCTGACGGCGGTTGGAACTGCGACAAGCGACAGGAGGCCACGGCTTCCTCGTTCCAGGAGACGCTCATCCCCGCGCGCGGATTGGCGGCCTTCGGACGGCTCCACAACCATCAGGCGGCGCTGGACGGCGCGCAGCGGGCTGCCGAACTCCTGCTATCTCGGCGACTGCTATGGCGTCGGCGCGACGGCGCTCTGATCGTGCCGGATTGGGGTGGCCGTGCCGACCTGATCCAATACCCGATCCAGTTCTACGACGTGCTGTTCGCCCTGCAGGTCATGACCGAACTCGGCCGGATCGACGACCCTCGTTGCGCTGACGCCTTGGATCTCCTGGAGGCGAAGCACCTGCCCGACGGCGGCTTTCCGGTGGAGCTGCCGACGGCTGTGACTTCCGATCGGGTGATCAGCCGCGGTACCTACGCCGATTGGGGTCCGAGCGGACGCGGGCGCAGCAATCCTCTGGTCAGTCTGGCCGCCCTGCGCGTCCTGAAGGCTGCGGGTCGCTGGCCCTGAGCGGCCATCAGCCGAGCTCGGTGGGCACCACCAGGCACGCGCCGGGTCGGGCGAACGGGATCAGGTGGAGTTCTTCGCCGGCAACCTCGCGGATCATGCCTGCGTGAATGCCGCAGACCACCTCGGGGTGTGCGCGGGCCTCGTGCACCAACGGGCAGGTGCGCAGTTCCAGGCCCTCTTCGGTCACGGCCGGTGCGAAGCCTTGGCGGGTGAGGGTGCCCAGCAGACCGTCCTCTTCGGGGGGCGCCGGCGGGGTCGAGTCCAGACGCCGTCCCCAACGGCGTCCGAAAGCTACCGCCGCAGCGGCCGGGTCGATGTCTTCCAGCAGCTGGTCGACGAGCGCGGCCATCAGCGCACCCTGTTCCAGGGTGCCCGGGTCCACGCCGGCCACCTGGCGTCCGTCCGCGGAGATCACGTACACCCTGGCGGGACGTCCTCGCCCGAGGGCGGTCGTGCGCTGCTCTTCCGCGAAGCCGTCGCGCAGCAGGCGTTCCAGGTGCAGCCGGACGGTGTTCTGGTGTCCACCCAGTCGCTGGGTCAGACCGCTGACCGTGAGCGGCTCACTCGCCTCGGCCAGGCATTCCAGCACGCGCAAGGCCGCGACACTCGGGCGACCGGTGGGCGCAGGACGCGGTCCGAGGGGGGCTGGAATGGTCACGTGACTAGCCTAATGCTATTTTTTACACATCGCTATGTAGAATAGGAACGCCGTGCACCCACCCTCCATGGTCGTGAGCCGGCCGGCGCCGCCAGCCCCCCGATTGGTCGTGCGCGGCCGGCTCGCGTTGCTCATGCTCGGCGGCGCGTCGCTGATGGTCGGGCTGAACGCGGCCCTGATCCGCCTCGACGTGTGGTCACCGGTCGCCTCCGAACGGGCCGGCGACGTGCATGGAATGGTCATGGTCTACGGCTTCCTCGGCACCCTGATCTCGCTCGAACGTGCTCAGTCCCTCGGCAAGGCTTGGGGCTACCTCGCACCCGCCCTCTACGGCGTCGGCGCGCTCTCGCTGGTAACCCCGGCGCCAGTCCTGCTCGGCCAACTCCTGCTGATCGAGGCCGGCGTCCTGTTCACCGCGGTCTACGTCGGACTGTGGCTGCGCGCACCCCGTCCGCTGGTCGCGGTTCAGGTGCTCTCCGCGGTACTCGCCCTGGGCGGCGCCGTGGTGGCTGCCCGGTTCGACGCGCCAACCGCGCTGCCGTGGCTGATCGGCTTCGTGCTGCTCACGATCGCGGCCGAACGAGCCGAACTCGCCCACCTGGTGATGGGCCCGCGCGCCGATTCGACCCTGCTCGGTCTCGCCACCGCCCTGACCTGCGCCATCCTGGCCAGCCTGGCCTTTCCCGCTCTCGCCGGACGGCCGGTGGGCGTGGCGATCCTGGCCTGTGCGGCCTGGTTGCTTGCCCATGACGTGGTGCGCCATCAACTGCGGCTGACCGGGCTGCGCCGCTACATCGCTTCGGCGCTGCTGGCCGGTTACCTCAACCTGATTCTGGCCGGCGCCGTGCTCGCCGTCCGCGGGATCAGTGCCGATCGGGGTAGTTACGACGTGGTCGTCCACGCGGTCTTCCTCGGCTTCGCTGTTTCGATGGTCATGGCACACGCCCCGGTGATCCTGCCCGCGGTGCTGGGACGCGACCTGCCCTACCGTCCGGTGCTCTGGGTGCCGTTCGCCGCCCTGCACGCCGGGTTGCTCCTGCGGTTCGCCGGCGCCCTCGGCGGCGCGGACGGACTATGGCGCGCCGGCGGAGTGGTGACGGTGGTGGCCATGCTGGCCTTCGTCGCCACCGCCGCAACGCTGGCGGTGCGGCAGTGACCCGCCAACTGTCCAGGGGCACCTCCCCCGTGCGCGACGTGCCCCTGGCGGGCTGGCTGCTTGCCGCTGTGGTGACCGCGCTCGGCCACCGCTGGCTGCCGGACGCGAACTGGCTGATGCTGCACCTGGTGCTGCTGGGCGCGGCGACCCACGCGATCCTGGTGTGGAGCTTCCACTTCGCGCTGACCATCCTGCGCGCACCCGCGACCGAGGCCACGAACAAGCGCCAGCAGGTGCGGCTGCTGCTGCTGGCGGTCGGCGCTGCCGGGGTGCTGGTCGGGGTGCCGACCACTTGGTGGTGGCTGACCCTGACCGGCGGAATCCTGATCGCTTCGGCGGTCGGTTGGCACAGCTGGACGCTCCTGCAGATGCTCCGCAAGGCGCTTCCGGCGCGATTCCGCGTGACCGTCCGCTACTACCTCGCCGCTGGGGTCTGTCTGCTGGTCGGCGTCACCTTGGGCGTAACCCTCGCCATCGAGTGGCCCGACCCCTGGCACGGGCGGCTGCTGGTCGCCCACGCTATCGCCAACGCGCTCGGCTGGATCGGGCTCACCGTGGTCGGCACTCTGCTCACTCTCTGGCCAACCCTGCTGCGCACGTCGATGGAGCCGCGGGCCGATCTGTGGACCCGCCAAGCACTGCCCGGGTTTCTCGGCTCGATCGCCCTCGGCATCACCGGCGCACTGCTGGGCGTGAGTTGGCTCGCCGGCCTCGGAGTGCTCGGCTACGCCGCCGCCCTGCTGCTCTGGGCCAGGGCGTTGTGGAGCCCGCTGCGGAAGAGCCCACCACGCGAGTTCGCGCCGGGATCGGTGGGCGCGGCGATCATCTGGCTCTTGGTCGGGCTGGTGTGGGCCGCGGTCATCCTGGCGTATGCTCCCGACTGGGCCGGCGTCCGCGAAGGCTTCGTCTGGCCGGCTTCGGTGCTCGGCGCCGGGTTCGGGGCGCAGGTATTGATCGGGGCGCTGTCGTACCTGCTGCCTTCCGTACTCGGGGGCGGGCCGTCGGCCGTCCGCGCCGGTCAGCGCTGGTTCAACGCCGCCGGAGGCTTCCGGCTGATCGCCACCAACGGCGGCCTGTTGTTGTGGCTGCTGCCCACCCCGAGTTGGGTCAAGGTGACTGGGTCGTCGTTGGCGCTGGTCGCGGCGGCGAGCTTCCTGCCGCTCATGGCGTTGGGGCTGCGGGCAAGCCTCCGCGTCCGCAAGGCGCAGGCGGACGCAGCTGCCGAGCCGGCGAGCTCCGGGCGTCCGGCCGTCGAGCGGACCACCGTGTTCACCTCCGGCCAGTTGATCGCCGGGCTCACCGCCATCGCCACCGCCGTGGTGGTGGGCGTGGGCGTCGACCCGGCTGCGGCCGGTGCGGTTCCTCCGGCGCCGTCGGTGGCGTCCGTCACGGCCACCGGCCAGGTGGTTCGGCTGCAGGTGATCATGCAGGACATGCGCTTCACCCCGGCCCAGGTGACGGTGAACCCCGGCGATCACCTGATCGTCGAACTCGTCAACAACGACACCACCACCCACGACCTGGTGATCGGCGCCGCACGCAGCGCTCGGATCGCACCCGGTGCCGCCACCGAACTGGACGCCGGCGTGATCGGTGAGTCCGCGCAGGGCTATTGCTCGGTCGCCGGGCATCGGCAGATGGGCATGACCTTCGACGTGGTGGTATCCGGATCGCCGTCCGCGCCGGCGCAGCCGAGTCCGTCCGCAGCGACGATGGAGGGTCACGACCACGCCGACCACAACACCGCGAACGCAACGGTGGGCGAGGTGATCGACCCGGTGCTACCGGCGCTCACTGACGAGCGCGTGCATCGGCTGACCCTGACCGTTGCGGAGGTGACCCTCGAGGTGGCGCCAGGGGTCTGGCAACGGCGCTGGACCTTCAACGGCCGCGCGCCCGGACCCATCCTGCACGGCCGGGTCGGCGACGTTTTCGACATCACCCTGGTCAACGACGGGTCGATGGGGCACTCGATCGACTTCCACGCCGGCTCGCTGGCCCCGGACAAGCCGATGCGCACCATCGAGCCCGGCGAGAGCCTGACCTACCGGTTCACCGCCACCAAGGCCGGCATCTGGATGTACCACTGCTCGACCATGCCGATGAGCGCACACATCGCCGCCGGCATGGCCGGAGCCGTCGTGATCGAGCCGGACGACCTGCCCGACGTGGACCGGTCCTACGTCGTGGTGCAGTCCGAGGTGTACCTCTCCCCCGGGGCCCACGACCAGGCCGGCGCCCAGGAGGTGAACGCGGACGCGGCCGCGTCCGGGCAGGCCGACTACGTGGTCTTCAACGGCATCGCCAACGGCTACGACACCCACCCGCTGACCGCCAAGGTCGGCGAACGGGTGCGCTTCTGGGTGCTGGACAACGGGCCAAACCTGCCGTCGAGCTTCCACATCGTCGGCAGCCAATTCGACACCGTCTACAGCGAGGGCGCCTACCTGCTGAAGAACGGACGCGACGCCTTCGGGTCCGAATCCGGCGGCTCCCAGGCGCTCGGCCTGCAACCCGCCCAGGGTGGTTTCGTCGAAGCCGTCTTCCCCGAAGCTGGACGCTACCCGATGGTCACCCACGCCATGGCGGACGCCGAGCGCGGCGCCCACGGCTTCGTCCAGGTGACCGGCTAGCCGCCGCTCCCCGGCTCCCCTTCCCACACCCACCCCCGTCCCACCCCACCCCACCCCACCCCCTCCCTACCAACCCCTCCCACACACCCCCATCCCCCACAAGGTGGACAGTTACGTCCCGAGACGGGGCCAAAGTGACCACCTTGTGAGCAGGGCGGCCGGGTGCAGCCGGCCAGGACGGTACGGGAGCCGCGCCTGCGTGACGCCCCGTTGGCCGCAGAGGGGGTCACTGTGACGTCGATAGGCTGGGCGGGCCATGAGAGAACCGTTGCTGTGATCGCTGAGCGGACCGACCACACCGCAGGGCCCAACCTGGATCGTTCGGACGACCTCCAGGTCGGCATCGCCATGGCCATGGTGGGCTTCTATGTGGCGAGCATGGGTTCGGTGCTCGCCATCCTCGCCACCGAGTTCGGGGTAGCCCCGCAGTCGCTGAGCTGGGTCGGCTCGACATTCGGCGTCGGACTCGTGGTCGTGGCCGCCCTCGGACGGCTGGTGCTGCGCCCCGGAGCCCGAGTCGCCCTCGCGGCCAGTGCGCTCACCCTCGGCATCGGCGCCCTGCTGGTCGCCGTCGCGCCCAGCCTCGTCCTCGTCTTCGTCGGAGCGGTGCTGCAGGGCCTGGGCGCAGCCGTGATGGTCCTGGTCGCACCGGTGATCCTCGCTGAGTCCGCCGACATCCGCCTGACCAAGGTGAACGCCGTGGCCAGCCTGGTGGGAGTGGCCGCACCGGTTCTGCTCGGCGTAGCGGCAGGGCTAGGCATCGGCGGACGGCTGCCGTTGCTGATCCTGGTGCCGATGCTGGCCTGGCTGCTCTGGTTACTACTCCGACAGCGTCCGACAGCGTCGGGCCCGACCGGGCCGACCATGCCGGACACAGCCCCGCCCGCAACCACACCCGCGACCCGCCCACGCCGGCGGACGGCTCTTCGGCGGTGGCTCGCCGTGGTGATGGCAGTGTCTGTGGAGTTCTGCTACGTCGTCTGGGGCGTCTCCCGACTGCGCGACGCCGGTCTGGACACCAGCCTTGCCGCGATCGTCGGGATCGCTTTCCCGGTCGGCATGACCGCGGGCCGATTCGTCGGTCCGTGGGTGATTCGCCGCCTGCCTGCCGTCCTGTTCGGGGCGACGGTCGCCGTCGTCGGCACGCTGTTGGTAGTGGTGGGTTCGCACTGGTGGTTGGTGGCCGCTGGGCTTGTCACCGCCGGTGTGGGGGTGGCAACCCTCTACCCAGTGACCCTGTCCAGCCTGATGGCCACCCCGCGACTGAATCCTGCTCACGGCGCCTCCCTCGGCGCGCTGGCCTCCGGCACCGCCATCGTGTCCGCACCAGTGGTGCTGGCCGCGGTGGCCAGCCAGGTCGATCTGAGGTGGGCCTTCCTGGTCCCGATCCCCTTGCTGCTGCTCCTCCTCGGCCTGCATGGATCCCCGCCCCGACGCGACCCCCGGCCCACATCGCGATGATCTCGGCATGCCCGACCCGGCCGTCATGAGTGCCCGTTCATCCGCACCTGGATCGAGCGACACCCCTAGTATCTGCCGCTCACCGCGGCGGGCGAAGACAGCCCCCACTGAACCGGAGCGCGCCTGGATCCCTCGTTCAGCGGGGCAGTTCCCAGGTGTGCACCGGCTCGTTGGAGTGCATGTTCACCGCGTAGGCGGCCACCATCTCGCGCAATGCTTCGGCACGGGACAGCCCGCGGGCCTCCAGCCGGCGGACGGTCGCAACCTGCCAGTCGGCGCCGTTCTGGCCGGTCAGGCAGCGTCCCTCGATCACTCCGAGCAGGCGTCCGCGCACTTCCGCGTCCACGCCCCAGGCGGCCAGGCCCTGATAGGCCATCGGTAACAGCTCGCGCAGCACCAACTCGCTGGCCGGGATCTCGCCCCTTCCGGGCCAGAACAACACCGCGTCGATGCCGTCCCGGGCGCCGTTGTGGAAGTTCTCGGCCGCCGTCGCGAAGGCCATCCGCGACCAGACCGGACGGTCCTCGCCGGCCAGCGTCCGCAATGCGCCGTAGTAGAAGGCGGCGTTGGCGAGGGTGTCTACGATCGTCGGCCCGGCCGGCAGCACCCGGTTCTCCACGCGCAGGTGCGCCCGGCCGTCCACGAGGTCGTAGATCGGACGGTTCCAGCGGTAGATGGTGCCGTTGTGCAGTCGCATCTCCTCCAGCTTCGGGGCGCGGCCGGCGTCGAAGGCGGCCTGCGGGTCCTCGTCGTCAAGCTCGGGCAACATCGCCTGGAAGTACCGGGTGTTCTCCTCGAAAAGGTCGAAGATCGAGGTGATCCAGCGCTCACCGAAGAACACCCGCGGCCGAACACCCTGGTTCCTCAGCTCCTCCGGACGGGTGTCCGCCGCTTGGGTGAACAGCTCGATCCGGGTCTCGGCCCACAGCTGGCGACCCATGAAGTACGGGCTGTTCGCGCCTAGGGCGAGTTGCGGTCCGGCGAGCACCTGGGCGGCGTTCCAGTGCGCGGCGAACTCCTGTGGCTTCACCTGCAGGTGCAGTTGCATAGAGGTGCACGCCGATTCCGGCGCCAGTGAATCGGCGTAGCGCAACAGGTGCTCGCCACTCGGACCGGTGATGTCCAGGTGGATGTCCTCACCGCGGGCGGCCAGCACCGCATCATTGAGGGCCTGGTAGCGGGCGTTCGCACTCATCCACTCGCCCTCGAAGGTCTCCGGCATCACCGTCGGCAGGATGCCGATCATGATGATGTGGGCCCCGAGCTCGGCTGAGCGCCGCTCGGCCTCATTCAGGGACGCTCGAAGGCTGGCTTCGAGTTTCGCGGTGGCGTCACCGCCCAAGGGATAGGGCGCCACATTGAACTCGATGTTGAACCGGGCGAGTTCGGTCTGGTACTCCGGGTCGGCGATCGCTGCGAGCACCTCGGCGTTGGCCAGACGCGGACGGTAGTCGGCGTCCACCAGGTTGAGCTCGATCTCCATCCCGGCCAGCGCCCGGTCGAAGTCGAAGGAATCGGTCGAGAGCATCTGTTCGAACACGTCCAGGCAGACCTTCACCTTGTCGCGGTAGCGCTGCCGCTGCTCGCGGGTGTAGGTCACCGCTGTCACATCCCGACCCATGGCGGCGAGTATGCCCGCCGAACGGTGGTCACCGATAGCCCCAGCCGAGCGGGGATAGAGTCGAAGCTGCGGGGCCGCGCCCGGTCATGCCGCCAGTCGAAGGGACCAAACCTGTGTCGCTAGAGCCCGAGCGCCTGCCCGATCCAACCCTCCCCGACGAGCCGATCGACCTTCGGCTGGTGGTCGCGGACATGGACGGGACCCTGCTCGACGGCGACGGGCGCGTGCCGCCGGAGATGGCCGGCGTGCTGCAACGGTTGTTGGAGCGCGGCATCGTCTTCGCACCGGCCAGCGGACGCCAGCTGCCGTCCCTGCAGCGCACGCTGGGCCCGCTCGCCGAGCGCATCGACGGCTATATCGCCGAGAACGGCGGCCTGGTCGTCCACCACGGTGTCGACATCACCTCCAGCGTGCTGCCCAGCGAAACCGTCGCGGCAGTCGTGCACGGCGTGCGGCAGCTGGTCGCGTCCGGACGGTTCGACCTCGGGCTGATCGTCTCCTGTCACGACTGGGCCTACGCCGAGCGCAAGGATCCGCGCTTTCTGGATGCAGCCGGCCGCTTCTACACCAACCTTCGTTCGGTGGCGGACCTGCTCACCCACACCCACGACGCGCTGAAGCTGTCGATCTACGACTTCGGCGATTCGCACGCCAGCGCGGACTCGGTGGCAGCCCTCTGCCCCGACGCGCAAGTGGTGGTCGCCAGCGAGGACTGGGTGGACGTGATGAACGTGGGCGTGAACAAGGGTGTGGCCCTCGCCCAGCTGCAGGCTGCCCTGGGGGTCACGCCGGCCCAGACCGTGGCCTTCGGCGATTATCTCAACGACCTGGAGATGCTCGCCCAGGCCGAGCACTCCTTCGCCATGGCCAACGCCCACCCCGAAGCTATCGACACCGCCGCCTACGTGGCGCCGTCCAACCTCGCCCTCGGCGTGGTGGCCACCCTGAACCACCTGCTCGACCAACTGCCCAGCGCGAACTGACGCCGCGGTCTTGACAAGCTCGACCAGCCGATCGGTGGACCGGTGGATGGTTCAGGGCAGACCCGAGATCGGCGCACTCGGGACGGTCGGCGTGCGCAGTAACCCGGCAAGCAGGTCGAAGAAGGCCGGCGAATCGATCGCTTCGATGACGGTGGCGTTCGGGGTGAGGCCGAACTTGGACCAGGCCATCGCGGAGTACCCACGGGTGAGGTCGGAGCGGGTCTCCACGTCCACCCGGTAGGGCGCCTCGGCCAGCACCAGTTCGGGGTGCAGCAGCACCGCGAGGGTGAGGGAGTCGGGATGGGTCGAGCCGTTCACACCCACAGACTCGTCGTAGTCGACTGTCGCGTCGCACATCGCCTTGAAGAAGCGCGCCAGCGGGGTTCCGCTCGCGCAGAGGCGG
>DAORUI010000039.1:0-7051 GCA_035433085.1 Propionicimonas sp.
TCACCGTTCGACTTGCATGTGTTAAGCACGCCGCCAGCGTTCGTCCTGAGCCAGGATCAAACTCTCCGTTGAAATTTATCAGCCAAGCCCGAGGGCTTGTGTTGCTGTCAACTTTGGTTTGATTGCTGACACAGATCCATTGCTGGATCTATCAATAATCAAAGGAATCCGTTCCAGGATCGGTTCGACTTGCGTCTCACACTCCCCTGGTACGGGGTTTTGTTGCACCCTCGAGGGGTGCATATTGTGCATTGACTTTTAAGCACGCTGTTGAGTTCTCAAGTTTCGGGTGCGCTCTTCGCTTTGGCTTTCACCATCGCTTGGGGCAACTCGACTTACTTTACTTGGCTCTTCGCTCGGTGTCAAACCGGCCGATTTGCCTCCCCCACCGGCGCGACTGAGTTCGGATTCTGATGGGCTCTGGCATGAGCGCACATCGTATCCGTGCTAGTCATTGGTGGTTTGGCGCCCCGATCCGTCCGTTCCAGAAGCTTCTCTGTCTCGTCCGTGTCACCGGCAGCGCTTGATGAACATTACGCAGTTGGGCGGGAGAGGTCAAATCGGGCGGGACCCCCGGGCGTGTCGGCCCGGGGGTCCCGCTCAACGCACCAGTTCCACAGCGCCCACAGTGCGCCGCCCTCTCCGGGCAATCAGGTAGCGGCCGGCGAGGAGGTCCTCCGCGGCGACCACTTCGTCAGGATCGGTCACCTTCCGGTTGTTCAGGTAGGCCCCGCCTTCGGCCATGGCCCGTCTCGCTGCGCCCTTACTGGCCACCACCCCCGCGGCGGCCAGGACGTCCACGACCGACGGCAGTTCGGTGCCGACGGCCAGCTTCCGGTCACCCAGCTCGCTATTGACCGCGGCGAGCACCCGCGCATCCAGCTCGGACAGTTCGCCGCGTCCGAACAGGGCGGACGCGGCGGCGGCGGCGGCTACGCGCTCTGCCGGCGAGTGGACCAGGTCGGTGATGTCGTCGGCCAGCGCGCGCTGAGCGGCGCGCAGGTGCGGCGCCTCTGCGGTCTGCCGGGCCAGGTCGTCGATCTCCTCCGCACTTCGCACGGTGAAGATCTTCAGGTACTCCACGACCTTCGCGTCCTCGGCGTTCAGGAAGAACTGGTGGAAGGCGTACGGGCTCGTCATGGCCGGATCGAGCCAGACCGTTCCGGACTCGGTCTTGCCGAACTTCGTCCCGTCCGCCTTGGTGAGCAGCGGCGTGGCGAGCGCATGGACGCGCGCCCCGTCCGATCTGCGGATCAGCTCCACCCCGGCGGTCAGGTTGCCCCACTGGTCCGATCCGCCGGTCTGCAGGGTCACTCCGTGACGACGGAACAGCTCCAGGTAGTCGAGCGACTGCAGAAGGACGTAGGAGAACTCGGTGTAGGAGATACCCGACTCCAAGCGGGCCTTGACCACTTCTCGGTCGAGCATCCGGTTCACGCTGAAGTGCTTGCCGATGTTCCGAAGGAAGTCGAGCGTCGACAGGCCCACGGTCCAGTCGTAGTTGTTGACGACCTGCGCTGCGGCCGGCCCGTCGAAGTCGACGAACTTGCTCACCTGGCCCCGGATTCGTTCGACCCACTCGTGGACGAGGTCCTGGGGGTTCAGGTTGCGTTCGCTGCTCTGCTTCGGGTCGCCGATCAGACCGGTCGATCCGCCCACGAGCAGGAACGGGCGATGTCCGTGTGCCTGCAGGCGCCGGGAAAGCATCAGCTGCACGAGGTTGCCCATGTGAATGCTCGGCGCGGTCGGATCGAAGCCGACGTAGGACCTCACCTGGCCGGCGTCGAAAGCGGCGCCCAGGGCTTCCGCGTCGGTGGAGTGCGCGATGAAGCCACGCCAGGTCAGTTCTTCCATCACTGCATTCACAACGGCCTAGCCTAACCGGACCCGCCGGCCGGGTTGTCAGTGGTCCGCCCTACCCTGCTGACAGGAGGTGAGAAATGCCGTCATTCCGGGCCAGTGCAGCAATCATCGAGGTGCTGCCGGGCGTCGATCCGCCCGCGGTGCTGGCAGCCGCGCGCGCCTCGGTGGCGAACACCTGGCAGGTCGAGGACTCTTTCGTCGACGTCGAGCCGCTCGCCAGAGGTACGGGCTCGCCGCGAGTCACCGTCCGTTTCGTCGTGCCCACCGGCAATGACGACGAGGAGGACCGCATCGCCTGGCTCGCGGCGAAGGCTTTGGCCGCTGGGCTCTCGCCGGTGGCGACGTGGACGAACCTCAGGGTGTTCCGGCGCGATCGCGGCAGGTGGCTGCCCGTGGAACGTCCGCCGTAGCGGGACTCAGGCGATGGCGTCGCGCAGCTCGGCCAACTGGCTGCGCACCTGGTTTGGTGCCGTTCCGCCACGGCCGTTGCGGGAGGCCACCGAGCCCTCCGCGGTCAGGACGTCCAGGACACCCGGGTCGAGGTCCGGGGAGATCTCGGCCAGTTGGGCGGCGGTCAGGTCGGACAGTTCCTGGTTCCGGGCCTCGCAGTACCGGACGCAGGCACCGGCGATCTCGTGCGCCCGCGCGAATGGCACCCGCCGGCGGACCAACCAGTCGGCCACGTCTGTGGCAAGGGAGAATCCTCGCGGGGCGAGGTCGGCCATGCGCTCGTGATGAAAGGTGAGGGTGGCCACCATTCCGGTGACCGCCGGCAGCAGGACGCGCAGTTGGTCGAGTCCGTCGAAGACCGGCTCCTTGTCCTCCTGCAGGTCGCGGTTGTACGCCAAGGGCAGGCCCTTGCAGGTGGCCAGCAACCCGGTGAGGTTGCCGATCAGGCGGCCCGCCTTGCCTCTGGCCAGCTCAGCCACGTCGGGGTTCTTCTTCTGCGGCATGATCGACGAGCCCGTCGACCAGGCGTCGTCAAGGGTGGCGAAGCCGAACTCGTGGGTGCACCACAGGATCACGTCCTCACTCAGCCGGGAGAGGTCCACCCCGATCTGCGCCAGGACGTACGCCTCCTCGGCGACGAGATCGCGTGCGGCCGTACCGTCGATGCTGTTGGGCACCGAACCTGCGAAGCCGAGCTCGGCGGCCACCAACTCGGGGTCGAGGCCCAGGGACGTGCCGGCCAGCGCCCCTGAACCGTAGGGGCTGATCGCCAACCGGGTGCCGAGGTCGGCCAACCGCTGCAGGTCACGCACCAGCGGCCAGGCGTGCGCCAGCAGGTGATGACTGAGCAGGATCGGCTGCGCCGACTGCAGGTGGGTGCGGCCCGGCATGATGGCACCGAGATTGGCCTCGGCCTGGTGTGCGAGGGCGCTGATCAACGACTTCACATCGGCGGCAAGGTCTGCGTTCGCGTCCCGCAGGTAGGCACGGATCAGCGTGGCGATCTGGTCGTTGCGGGAGCGGCCCGCGCGCAGGCGTCCGCCCAGTTCGGGGCCGACCCGATCGATCAGGCCGCGTTCCAGAGCGCCGTGGACGTCCTCATCGGTGGGCTCTGGGCGGAAGGCGCCGCTGGCCACGTCAGCGTCCAGTGCGCCGAGTCCGGCGAGCATCGCGGCCAGTTCGGCGTCGGTCAGCAGCCCAGCAGCGCGCAGCGCTTTGGCATGGGCCAAGGAGGCGGCAAGATCGTGCCGGGCCAGCCGCCAGTCGAACTGAGTGGACTGGCTCAACGCGAACATGGCGTCGGCCGGGCCGCCGGCGAACCGGCCTCCCCAGAGGCGTCCGGCTTCGGTGGTTTCGGTCATCGGGTGCGTCCTCAACTCGGGTGCAGGCTCAGGAATGCTTCGGCCATCGCCGCCCCGCCGTCCGGTGACCGGGTGACGATGACCACGGTGTCGTCGCCCGCGATGGTACCGAGAACCGAGTCCCAGCCCACCTTGTCGATCGCGGACGCGAAGAACTGCGCGGCGCCCGGCGGAGTGCGCAGGACGGTGAGGTTGGCCGAGCCTTCGGCGGAGAGCAGCAGTTCGCCGCACAGCCTCGACAGCCGGGCGAGCGCGCCCGACTGGCCGCCCGCATGGTCGCCCGCCAGCAGCGCGTAGGCCAGTTCACCGGTGCTCGTCCGGACGCGGACGGCGCCCAACTCGAGCAGGTCCTTGCTGAGCGTGCCCTGTGTGACCGCGAGACCGTCCTCGGCGAGCAGGGCGGCCAGCTCGGTCTGGCTGCGGATCTGCTCGCGTTCGATCAACTCGGCGATGCGGGACTGGCGCGCGCTCTTGGTGATCGGGCTGCGCTGCTCGGTCACTTTGCGTCCAGCAGGGCGGGCAGTGCCGCGATGAAGGTGTCGAGCTCGGCATCGGAGATGATCAGGGGCGGCGCGAGCCGCAACACATCCGGACGTGGGGCGTTGATAACGAACCCGGCATCCAACGCCCGTTGGGCCACCTCGGCGGCGATCGGTTCGGTCAGCACCACCCCGCGCAGCAGCCCGCGACCGCGGACGCCGCCGACCAGCGGATGACCCAGCCCGGTGATTCCGGCGGCCAGGTACTCCCCCGCAGCTCGCACCTTGGTGAGCAAGCCGTCGCGCTCGATGATGTTCAGCACCGCCAGGCCCGCGGCCGCGGCCACCGGGTTCCCGCCGAAAGTGCTGCCGTGCGTTCCCGGCCCGAGCATGGACGCGGCCGCACCGGTCGCCACGCAGGCACCCACCGGGAAGCCGTTCCCCAACCCCTTGGCGAAGGTGACGATGTCTGCGCTCACCCCGGACGCCGAACTCGCCAACCAGTCGCCGCAGCGCCCGATACCGGTCTGCACTTCGTCAAGCCACAGCAGGGCGCCGGCCGCCGAGGTCAGCTCCCGCGCCCTCGCCAGGTAGTCGGACGGCGGTTCCACCACTCCGTTCTCGCCCTGGATCGGCTCGATGATCACCGCGGCCACGGTCTCGTCCAGCGCTGCGGCGAGCGCATCCGCGTCCCCGTACGGCACGAAGACGACCTCTCCCGGCAGCGGTTCGAACGGCTCCCGGTAGGCCGGGTTCGCAGTCAGCGCCAGCGCGCCCAGGCTGCGGCCGTGGAACGCGCCCGCCATGGCGATCAGCTTCTTGCGTCCGGTCATGCGGGTGATCTTGAAACCGGCCTCGTTGGCTTCGGTGCCCGAGTTGGTGAAGAACGTCCTTGCTTCAAGGCCGGGTGCGTTGACCGTGACGAAACCGGCCAACCGCTCGGCCAGCGCGATCTGCGTCGGGGTGGCGAAGAAGTTCGAGACGTGGCCGAGCGTGGACAGCTGGGCCGAGATCGCGCCGAGCACCTGGGGGTGCGCGTGCCCGAGCGCGTTCACTGCCAGCCCGGCGAGCAGGTCGAGATAGCGGTTGCCGTCCGCGTCCCAGAGATGGACGCCTTCGCCGCGCACGAACACCCGTTTGGGAGGGCCGAACGTGTTCATCACCGCGTGGCTGTAGCGGGTCTGCAATTCGCCCTGGGAGCCGAAGGTGGTGAGAGTCATCAGGCCTGCGCTCCGGTGGTCTCGAGCACCATCGTCCCGGTGCCCTCGTCGGTGAAGATCTCCAGTAGCAGCGAGTGCGCCACCCTGCCGTCGATCACGGTCGCCTTGGGCACGCCCGCGCGGACGGCTTCCAGGCACGCCTCCATCTTGGGGATCATGCCCGAGGCGAGCGTGGGCAGAAGCTCGTCCAGTTCGTCGGTGGTGATCTGCCGGATCACCTCGTCTGAGTCGGGCCAGTCGCGATAGAGGCCGGCCACGTCGGTGAGCACGACCAACCGCTCCGCGCCGAGGGCCGCGGCCAACGCTCCGGCCGCGGTGTCGGCGTTCACGTTGTGCACCAAGCCCTCCTCGTCGGGAGCGACCGTGGCCACCACCGGGATGCGACCGGCATTGATCAGGTCGAGCACCGCTTCGGGACGCACCTCGGTCACTTCGCCGACCAACCCGAGGTCGATCTCCTCCCCGTCCAGTTCCAAGCCCTTGCGGGTCGCGGTGAGCAGCCCCGCGTCCTCCCCCGACAGCCCGACGGCCAGCGGGCCGTGGGCGTTCAGCAGCCCGACCAGCTCACGGTTCACCTGGCCCATCAGCACCATCCGGACGACGTCCATCGCCTCGGGGGTGGTCACCCGCAGCCCGCCGCGGAACTCGCTCTCGATGCCCAGCCGCTTCAGCATGGACGAGATCTGCGGGCCACCGCCGTGCACCACCACCGGCTTCACCCCGACCATGCGCAGAAACACGATGTCGGTGGCGAAGGCGGCCTTGAGTTCGTCGTCGACCATCGCGTTGCCGCCGTACTTCACCACGATGGTCTTGCCAACGTAGCTCTCCAGCCAGGGCAGTGCCTCGATCAGGATTGCTGCCTTGCTCGCCGCGTCGATCATGTGGAGTACTCCGCGTTCTCTTTGACGTAGTCATAGGTGAGGTCGTTGGTCCAGATGGCCGCGGAGGCGTCCCCGGCGTGCAGGTTCACCTCGACCAGCACCTCCCGCCCCTTGGTCAGGTCGACCTCGGAACGGTCGGCACCCAGTTGACCGTCCACGAACACCTGGACGCCGTTGAACGCGACGTCGACATGTTCGGGGTCGTAGGGGGCGGGCACCGTCCCGGCCGAAGCCAGCACCCGGCCCCAGTTGGGGTCGTTGCCGAAGATGGCGCACTTGAACAGGTTGCTGCGGGCGATCGCCCGTGCCACCGCCAGCGCGTCCGCCTCGGACGCGGCCCCGTCGACCCGCACTTCGATGTCGTGGGCCGAACCCTCGGCGTCGGCCAGCAGTTGCTTGGCAAGGTCGGCGCAGACACCGGTCAGCGCTTCGGAGAACTCCGCGGCGTCCGGGGCGACCTCGGACGCGCCCGAGGCCAGTAGCAGCACGGTGTCGTTGGTGGACATGCAGCCGTCGGAGTCGGTGCGGTCGAAGGTGAACCCGGTGGCAGTGCGCAGCGCCGCGTCGAGTTGGCCTGGCTCGACCACGGCGTCGGTGGTGATCACCACCAGCATCGTGGCCAACGCGGGGGCCAGCATGCCAGCGCCCTTGGCCATGCCACCTATGGTCCATCCGTCCGGTGAGGTGTGGATGGCCTCCTTGGCCACAGTGTCGGTGGTCAGGATCGCTTGCGCGGCGGACGGGCCGCCGCCGTGGGCGAGATCCTGGGCGGCGAGTTCGATGCCGTTCAGCAC
>DAORUI010000039.1:7151-19839 GCA_035433085.1 Propionicimonas sp.
CGGTTGCTGGTGAAGACGGCCGCCGCGTGGGCGTCCGGACCCTCGTTGACGACGAGCGCCAAGTCGGGCTTGCCGGACAGCTTCAGTCCGGCAGTAACACCGGCTGCGGTGAATCCCTTTGCTGCGGTCACGCTCACGGTGCGACTCCGATCGTGGTGAGCCCAAGGGTCTCCGGGAGGCCCAGGGCGAGGTTCATGGACTGGATGGCTCCGCCTGCGGTGCCCTTGGTGAGGTTGTCCAGAGCGGCGACGACGACCAGGCGGTTGGCCGCCTGGTCAACGGCCACCTGGACGTGCACCCCGTTGGCACCCAGGATCGACTGGGTCTGCGGCCAGAGGTCCTCAGGCAGCACGGTGACGAACGGCTCCGCGAAGTAGGCGGACGCGTAGACCTCGCGCGCTTCCGCGGTCGTGACCGGTCGCGCCAGCGGCGCGGTGACCGTGGCGAGGATGCCCCGAGACATCGGCACCAGCACCGGAGTGAACGAGACGCTCGGGTCGATGGCACCCAACCTGGTGAAGTTCTGCAGGATCTCGGGCACGTGGCGGTGTCCGCCGCCGACACCGTAGGCGCTTGCCGAGCCCATCAGTTCGGCGCCGAGCAGGTGCGGCTTCAAGGCTTTGCCCGCACCCGAAGGTCCGGACGCGGCTACGGTCACCACGTCCTGGCCGGTCACCAGGCCGGAAACCAGGGCGGGCAGCAGCGCCAGCGTGATCGTGGTCGGGTAGCAGCCAGGGACGGCGATGCGCCTTGCCTTGGCGAGTTCGGCGCGCTGGCCCGGCAGTTCGGGCAGCCCGTAGGGCCAGGTGCCGGCGTGCTCGGAACCGTAGAACTTCCGCCACTGCTCCGGGTCGCTCAGCCGGTGGTCGGCGCCGGCGTCGACCACCAGCGCGTCCGGCCCGAGAACGGCTGCCACGGCTGCGGACGTGCCGTGCGGCAGCGCGAGAAACACCACGTCGTGCCCGGCCAGGTTCGCCGCGGTGGTCGCGACGACAGTGCGTCCGGCCAAGGGGGTGAGGTGCTGGTGGTGCGCGAGCAAGGGTGTGCCTGCGCTGGACCCTGCGGTGAGTGCTCCGATCTCCACCTCCGGGTGGGCCAGCAGCAGCCGGAGCAGTTCACCCCCGGCGTAACCTGTGGCTCCCGCCACGGCGACTTTCACTGTCATGGGAATGATTATGCCCCACTCGGAATGAGTATTCCAATCGGCGTGCCGAGACTCGCCGGTCGCCTGGGTTAACATGCTCCGGTGCCAATTACCGCGGTTGGAATCAGTCACCACCTCGTCCCGCTGGAGACTCTGGCACTCCTCACTTCTGGCGCCGAGGCGATCACCGGGGCGCTCGACGCGACGCCCGGCCTGAACGGCCGCATCCTGCTCGCCACCTGCAACCGCTTCGAGATCTACTTCGACGCCCCCACCTTCCACGCCGCACTGGAAGGTGTTCTCGATGCCGTGCGTTGGGCGATGCCGTCCGAGCACGCCGCAGTGGTGGACGATTTCGAGGTCTACGCCGGCGAGGGCGCGGTGCAGCACCTCCTTGAGGTGGCCAGCGGCCTGGACTCGATGGTGATCGGCGAGGACGAGATCATCGGTCAGGTGCGCGAGGCCCTGGCCAAGGCGGACGGCGGCGCCACCGCGGCACTGCGCCGCCTCTTCCACACCGCGCTGACCACGGCGAAGGCCGTCAGCACCCAGACCAACCTGGGCGCGGCCGGACGCTCGATCGCCGCGGTCGGGCTGCAACTCATCGAACAACGCCACTTCCGGCTGGCCGGCCGGAAGGCCTTGGTGATCGGTACCGGCAGCTACGCCCGGGTTGTCACCGCGGCACTGCTACGCCTTGGTTGCACCGAGATCAGCGTCTACTCCACGAGCGGACGCGCCGTGCGCTTCGCGAGCAGCCACCCCGTGCATCCCGTGCCCACCTCACAGCTCGCGGCGACGCTGGCCGCAGCCGACGTTGTGGTCTCGTGCAGCGGCGGCGAGTCGACCCCGCGTCCGATCGTTCCGGCGGAGTTGCTCGCGTCCGCGCGCGCCGGGGTGCCGGGCCTGCTGCCTGTGCTCGACCTCTCCCTGAACGGCGACATCGACCCGGCCGCCGGGCACCAGGTCACCATCGATCTGATCGACCTCGAAGAGGTGGGCGCCCACGCCCCGACCGAGCAGACGACCACCGTGCTGGCGGCCCGCGACCTGGTGAACCGGGGCGTGAACACCTACCTCCATCTGGAACAGGGCCGGGCGGCCACCCCCGCGGTCACCGCGATGCGCTCGCACGTCAGCCAGTTCATCGAGCGGGAGATCGAGTCGGCCGCCCGCCGCTATGAACCCGGCACCGCCGCCGCCGTCGCCCATTCACTGCGCCGGGTTTCGAACGCGCTGCTGCACACCCCGTCCCTGCGCGCGGCCGAACTGGCACGCAGCGGCGGGCTGGCGGACTACCAGAACGCCCTGCACACCCTGTTCGGCATCGAGATCGAGGCGGACGCGTGACCGCTGCGGCGCCGCTGCTGCAGGCATACGCGGGCAAGCCGGTGTCCCGGCGTCCGATCTGGTTCATGCGGCAGGCCGGACGCTCCCTGCCCGAGTACCGCGCGGTGCGCGAAGGCACCTCGATGCTGGACGCCTGCTTGAATCCAGAACTCGCGGCCGAGATCACCTGCCAGCCGGTGCGCCGCCATGACGTGGACGCCGCCATCTTCTTCTCCGACATCGTGGTGCCGCTGCGCCTGGCCGGGGTCGAGGTGGACATCGCCCCGGGCATCGGCCCGGTGCTCGCCGAACCGATCCGCACCCGGCGCCAGGTGGACGCGCTTCCCCAGCTCGATCCGGGCGCACTCACACCCGTCCAGGCGGGGGTTCGACTGGCGGTCGCAGAGCTCGGCGGCGTGCCGCTGATCGGCTTCGCCGGGGCGCCGTTCACCCTCGGCTCCTACCTGGTCGAAGGCCGGCCGAACCGCGAACTGCCCGCGACGCGAGCGTTGCTGGCCGAGGACCCCGAGACGTGGACCCGGCTGATGACCTGGGTCGCCGACCTCACCACCCTGTTCCTGCGCGCACAGGCGGAGGCGGGCGCAGTGGCGCTGCAGTTGTTCGACTCGTGGGCCGGACGCCTGAGCGTCGCCGAGTACACCGCCTCGGTACAGCCGCACTCCGCGGCGGTGTTCGCAGGCATCGCCGACCTCGGCCTGCCCCGCGTCCACTTCGGCACCGCGACCCGCGACCTGTTGGGGTCGATGCTCGCCGCGGGCGCGGATGTGATGGGGGTCGCGTCCGACATCGGCCTGGACGAGGCCAACGCCCTGCTGGGCGGGCGCGTCCCGCTGCAGGGAAACCTCGACCCCGAACTGCTCACCGCCGAGTGGCCTGCCCTCGCCGCTGCCGCCCGCGACGTGTGCCGGCGGGGCGATGCCGCGCCGGGCCATGTGTTCAACCTCGGTCACGGCGTGCCGCCGCAGACCGACCCCGAAGTGCTGACCCGGCTGGTGGAACTCGTCCACTCGCTGCCACCCAAGGAGTAACCGCCATGCCGCATCCCACTGCTGTCGCGACCCACGGCGGCGCCGGTCCGCTGCACCAGCATGGCGTCGGGATCGGCTCGGTCAAGCCCAACGCGGAGTGGGCCTACGAGCGCGCACCGATGATCGTCTATTGGGAGCTGACCAACGCGTGCGGCCTGGCCTGCCGGCACTGCCGCGCGACCGCCATGCCCGAACCTGCGCCGGGCGAGCTCACCACCGAACAGGCGATCCGGGTACTCGACGACATGCTCGGCTTCGCTGGTGACGGTGAGGCGCTGCCGCATGTGGTGATGACCGGCGGCGATCCGCTGAAACGCCACGACCTGCCGCAACTCGTGGCAGCTGCCCAGCACCGGGGCTTCGGGGTCTCGCTGGCGCCGGCGGTCACCGGGCTACTCACCCGCGAGTGCATCTTCTGGATGAAGGATGTGGGCATTCAGGCCATCTCGCTCTCCCTGGACGGCTCGACGGCCGAATACCACGACGGGGTACGGATGGTGCCCGGCACCTTCGACGCCACCCTCGAAGCACTCGACATCGCCGCGGAAGCCGGCCTTCCGGTGCAGGTGAACACGCTGGTCACCGCGACGACCGCGACCGACCTGCCCGCCGTCTTCGAACTGCTCAGCCAGCACAAGCTGATGCAGTGGAGCCTGTTCTTCCTGATCTCGATCGGGCGCGGCTCCGAACTGGTCGAACTCTCGCCCGGCGAGGCGGAGAAAGTACTGCTGTGGGCCCAGAAGGTCGGCCGCGGGGCTCCGTTCCGGGTGAAGACCACCGAGGCCATGCAGTACCGGCGGCTCGGGGCGTCCGCCCTGCTGCGCGCCGGCAAGACCAAGGAGGAGGTGGAGGCGCACCCGATGTCGCGGGCGTTCGGCATCCGCGACGGGAACGGCATCGTGTTCATCTCCCATCAGGGCGACGTGTGCCCGTCCGGCTTCCTGCCGACCGTGGTCGGCAACGTCAAGGAGACCTCGCTGGTCAGCCTGTACCGCGACCAGACGCTGATGCGCTCGCTCCGCGACCCCGACCAGTTCAAGGGACGGTGCGGAGTCTGCGAGTACCACGACTGGTGCGGCGGCTCGCGAGCGCGGGCGTTCGCGTGGACCGGCGACCCACTGGAATCCGACCCGCTCTGCCCGTACGTCCCCAAGCAACAACTGTGAGGCTGCTGGTCGTCGGCGGCGGGATCACCGGGCTCGCTGCCGCGTGGGAGGCCGTCCGCGGCGCGCCTGATCGCGCGCCCGCCGAGGTGCTGCTGGTCGATGCGAGCGAGCGCTTGGGAGGCAAGCTCGAGACCGAGGCTGTGGACGGCCTGCTGATCGAGCACGGCCCCGACTCGTTCGTGAGCTACCGCCCGGCCGCCCTTCAATTGGCCACCGAGGTCGGCTTGGGCGATGAGGTGATCAGCACCACCGGCACGCGTACGGTGTACCTGCGCTCGCGAGGGAAGCTACGACCACTGCCGGCGGGCATGGGCATGGTGCTGCCGAACCGGATCGGCCCCTTCGTCACCACCGGCATCCTTTCTCCCGCCGACAAGCTGCGGGCAGGTATTGATCTGCTGCTGCCGCGCCAACTTCGTGAGGGCGAGGACGTGGCCGTGGGCGCGTTCCTGCGTGCCCGACTCGGCGGGGGCATCGTCCGGCGGTTCGCCGATCCGATGATCGGCGGAATCTACGGGGCGAGCGTCGATGAACTCAGCCTGGATGCCGTCCTGCCGTCGTTGCGTGCCGACGAGGACGCTCACCGGAGCCTGATGCTCGCCGCCATCGCCCAGGGTCGCAAGGCCCGTGCTTCGGGGCGCGGCCCGGGTTCGCCGTTTCGGACCCTGCGACACGGGCTCGGCAGCCTGGTGGACGCGGTGGCCGGGCAGTTGGCCGCGGCCGGGGTTGACCTGCGGCTGGGCACCAGCGTCACTGAACTGCGTCCGCTCGGCAACGGGGCGCAGGTGAGGCTCAGCGACGGCACCACCGAGACGGTGGACGCGGTGATCCTCGCCGGCGGTGTGCGGAGTTCGGCGCGGTTGCTGGCCGAGGCCGCGCCGGCGGCGAGCGCGGCGCTGTCCCAGACTCCGCTGGCGACGTCGACAGTGGTCAGCCTGGCCTACCCTGCGTCCGCCTTCGACCAGCCGCTCACCTCGCACGGCTGGTTGGAGGCCGACGCCTCCCCGATCAGCGGCGTGACCGTCAGTTCGGCGAAGTGGGCCGAGCGGGCTCCCGAAGGCCTGGTGCTGATCCGGGCGTTCGTTCCCGAGCGGCTGGGCGCGATCGCGTCCGCACCGGAGGCCGAGTTGTTGGCGGCGGTCACCACGCATATCGGTGCGGTGCTGGGCCTGCGCGAAGCGCCGGTGCTCATCCGAGCGAAGCGCTGGCAGGCGATGATGCCGAAGTACACCGTAGGACACCCAGCCCGGGTGCGGCAGGTGGACGAAGGGCTCGCACACCTGCCCGGCTGGCGCGTCGCCGGGTCGGCGTTGCGCGGAGTTGGGGTGCCCGACTGCGTCGCTGATGGCCGTCGACAGGCTGAACAGGTGCTTGGCCGCACCTTCGCGGGTGGGGATAAGGTCGGCGCGTGACCGAAACCACCGGCGATCTGGCCTACACCTGCTACGCGGTATTCGCCCGCAAGGAGCCCATCCACCTCGAGGTCGGGGAGCAGGCCGCTCGGCTCGCGACCAGACTCGCCGAAGGTGGCACCACCGTCCGCGGGTTGTACGACGTCACCGGGATGCCGGCCACTGCCGACCTGCTGGTCTGGCTGCACGGGCCGCGTCCCGAGCGCCTGCAGGAAGCGCTGCGCAACTACGAGCACCAGGTGTTCCGCGACCAGGCCGAGCTGGTCTGGTCAGCCTTCGGCGTGCATCGGCAAGCCGAGTTCAGCCGCGAGCACGCGCCCGCGTTCATGATGGGGCTGGCGCCGAAGCAGTGGCTGACGGTGTACCCCTTCGTCCGCTCCTACGAGTGGTACCTGCTGCCAGAGGACGAGCGGCGCGCACTGCTCGGCGAGCACGGCCGCGCCGGACGCGAATTCCCGCAGGTGCTCAGCAACACGGTTGCGGCCTTCGCGCTCGGCGACTATGAGTGGCTGCTCGGGCTCGAAGCCGATGACCTGACCGAACTGGTCGATCTGATGCGCGCCCTCCGCGCCACCGGTGCGCGGCGCCACGTCCGGGTGGAGACCCCGTTCTTCACCGGACGCCGGATCGGCACCGAGGAGCTGAGCCGGGTGCTGCGATGAACCTGGCCTACGACGCGCTGGTGCTACTGGGCTTCGGCGGCCCCGAGGGCACCGACGAGGTGGTGCCGTTCCTGGAACGGGTGACCGCGGGACGCGGGATTCCCGCCGAGCGGCTGGTCGAGGTCGGGCAGCACTACTTCACCCTCGGTGGGGTCAGCCCGATCAACGCGCAGAACCGGGCGCTGCTGGCGGCACTGGCGTCCGCGCTGGTCGCTCAGGGTGTCGAGATCGAGGCCGTGCTGGCGAACCGCAACTCACCGCCGTTCGTTCCCGATGTGCTGTCCGAGTTGGCCGCGAAGGGTCACCGGCGGATTCTGGCAGTGGCGACCGCGGCCTATTCGGGCTATTCCGCCTGCCGGCAGTATCGGGAGGATCTCGGCCTGGCGCTGGCGGGGGCCGACCTGGAACTGGACGTCCGCAAGCTCGGCCCGTTCTTCGACCTGCCTGGCTTCGGCGACACCATTGCGAGCCTGCTGCTCGAATCGCTGCCGACCGACCTGGACCTGGCTGCGGCCTCGACCCGACTGGTGTTCACCACGCATTCGATCCCGACCCCGATGGCGCGCACGGCCGGCCCGGACGGGGACGCCTATTTGACGCAGCACCGGTGGATCGCCGATCGGGTGGCCGCGAAGATCGCCTCGGTGACCGGCATCGCCAAGGAATGGGATTTGGTGTTCCAGTCCCGCAGCGGGCCACCGGCCATGCCGTGGCTGGAGCCGGACGTGAACGACGCGATCACCGAACTCGCCGCGACCGGCGTGACCGACGTGGTGCTGGTGCCGATCGGCTTCATCTCCGACCATATGGAAGTCATCTGGGACCTCGACACCCAGGCAAAGGCGACCGGAGCGGAACTCGGCGTCCGCGTGGTCCGGACGCCGACCGTGGGCACCGATCCGCGATTCGTCGACGACCTGGCCGGCCGGATCGCCGCCGAGTTGCGGACGGGTTCGCCCGAGCCTGGCCGCGGCCAGTACTGCTTCGGCGGTTGTTGCGACAACCCGCGCCGCGAGGCACCGGTCGTGCCGGGCATCGCCCAGGACCCGGTTACGTGAAGCTGCGGCTCGCAACTCGCGGTTCCGCGCTGGCCTGGACGCAGTCCGGCCTGGTCGCGGATTCGCTGCGCGCGCTCGGCCACGAGGTCGAGTTGGTCCGGATCACCACCCACGGTGACGTGAGTACCGCACCGTTGGCGTCCTTGGGCGGCGCGGGGGTGTTCGTCGGCGCGGTGCGGGCGGCGGTGCTGGCCGGCGAGGCCGAGTTGGCCGTCCATTCGTTCAAGGACCTGCCCACGGCAGCTGCGGACGGGCTATGCCTCGGCGCGGTACCACCACGCGAAGACCCCGCGGACGCGCTGTGCAGCCGGTCGGGCTCGCCGCTGGCCGACTTGCCCGACGGCGCCTTGGTCGGCACCGGTTCGCCCCGGCGCGCGGCGCAACTGCTGGCCCGCCGACCTGACCTGCGGATCGTGGACATCCGCGGCAACGTGGAGACCCGGCTCGCCCGGATCGAGCAGGATCTGGACGCGGTCGTGCTGGCTGCCGCCGGACTGCGCCGGCTGGGGCTTGCTGCGCGGATCAGCGAGACCTTCGACCCGGACGATTTCCTGCCCGCGCCCGCCCAGGGCGCATTGGCCGTGGAATGCCGCAGCGATGCGCCGGCGGCACTGCTGGACGCATTGCTGGAGCTGGATGACCCGGCCACGCGCATGGCCGCCCTTGCCGAGCGGGAGGTCCTGGCGGGACTGCAGGCCGGCTGCGCTGCTCCGGTCGCCGCGCATGCCTTGGTTGTCGATGGCCGACTCACCCTCGCCGCGACCGTCCTGTCCCTCGATGGCTCGCGGCGGGTCACCGAGCGAGCGGTCGGCGAGCCCACCGAGGCAGCGGCGATTCGACTCGGTGCGTCGGTTTCCGAGCGGCTGCTGGCCACGGGCGCCGGTGAGCTGGTCGACCTGGCAGCGTCCAAGCCGCGACCGTTGGCCGGGCGCCGGATCCTGGTGCCCGAACGCCTGCCCGTCGGCACAGCCGACGCCTTGGCCGCAGCGGGGGCCGAGGTGGTGGTCGCAGCGTTCACCAAGCTGGCACCGCTGCCCGTCGACGCCCTTGTGGCCTCACTCACCGAGTCCTGGGACTGGTTGGTGGTCACCTCAGCCAACACGGTGCGCATCCTGGCTGGGCAAGGCGTCGACCTCACCGCGCGTCTGGCTGGGGTCAAGGTCGCCGCGGTCGGTCCGGGCACTGCGTCCGCGCTGATTGCGGCCGGGATCAGGCCGGAGTTGGTCGCACATCCGGGCGGCGGCGCAGCGTTGGCAGCGGCGTTCCCGTCCGGTTCTGGACGGGTTCTGCTGCCGGGGGCAGAGACGTCATCGGTGGAGCCTTGCGCCGGTCTTGCCGCGAAGGGCTGGACGGTGCGCAGCGTCGCCGTCTACCGGACCGTACCCGCGGAGCTACCCGCAGAAGTGGTCGAGGAGTGGCCCCGGTTCGACGCGTTCATCGTGACGGCCGGGTCGGTGGCGCGTGCCGCGATGGCTGCCTGCGGACGTCCCGCCCCATCGGTGATTGCCATCGGAGAACCGGCCGCGGCCGCGGCCCGTGCCGCTGGCCTCGAAATCGTAGCGGTGGCGTCCGCGCCGACGTCAGACGCCCTGGCCACAGCCGTCCACGACGCGATCACGGGGGCTCCGAGCCGTCTCTGAGCCCAGCTCCAACGCTGTGCGCCGAGAGCCCCTCTTCCGCACTGAGAGCCACCGTTTCGGTCATCGGCCCGTGCGAGCGCACAGGCCCTCGACCGAACTGGGGGCTCTCGGTCAGGAACAGAGGCTCTGGATGGTGGGCGGGGCGAACGGGGACGTCAAAGCAGCGGCACCAGATCGGCGACCGAGCCGTAGACCTGGTCTGGGCGATACGGGTACACCTCGATCTCGGGCTCGCTGGTCACCCCCGAGAGCACCAGGACGGTGAGCAGACCGGCCTCCATGCCGGCGACGATGTCGGTGTCCATGCGGTCGCCGATCATCGCGGTGGTCTCCGAGTGGGCTTCGATGCGATTCATCGCGGAGCGGAACATCATCGGGTTCGGCTTGCCAACCACATATGGCTGCCGATTGGTGGCTGCGGTGATCATTGCGGCCACGGCACCGGTGGCGGGCAACACGCCGTTCGGTGACGGACCGGTGGTGTCCGGATTGGTCACGATGAACCGGGCGCCGTCATTGATCAGGCGGATGGCTTTGGTGATCGACTCGAAGGAATAGGTGCGAGTCTCGCCGATCACCACGTAGGCCGGAGCGGTTTCGGTCATCACGAAGCCGGCCTCGTGCATCGCGGTGGTGAGCCCGGCCTCGCCGATCACGAAGGCGGTCTTGTGGCCGGGCTGGCCGGCAAGGAACGCTCCGGTAGCCATCGCCGACGTCCACAGGTTCTCCTCTGGAACGGGCAGTCCCGAGCGTGCCAGGCGCGCGGCGAGGTCGCGCGGGGTGTAGGTGGAGTTGTTGGTCAGCACCAGGAAACGGCGCGACGTGTCCACCCAGCGATTGAGCAGCTCGACAGCCCCGGGGACGGGTTCCTCATCGTGGACCAGAACCCCGTCCATGTCGGTGAGCCAGCATTCGATGTCACGCACGTTCCTCATGGCGCCAGTCTTTCACCAAGGCGGGCCGCTGGGTCCTGACGCCCCCGGATGGGTGAGAATGGCCTGACGCGAACCCTGAAGGAGCAAGTCGTATGACCCAACTCACCCGGCGGCCACGACGGTTGCGCTCGACCCCGGCGATCCGGCGACTGGTGGCCGAGACCCGAGTGCACCCGGCCCAGTTGCTGCTCCCGGTCTTCGTGGCGGACGGGCTGGTCGAGCCCCGTCCGATCGGTTCGATGCCGGGCGTGGTGCAACACAGCCTGGCATCGGTGCGGGCCGAGGCAGCCCGCGCCGCGGCGTCCGGCGTCGGCGGTATCGTCCTCTTCGGCGTGCCGGAAACCAGCGACAAGGACGCGACCGGTTCGGCGGCCATCTCGGCCGACGGCATTCTCAACCGGGCGATCGCGGCCGTGCGCGCCGAGGTGGGCGACGACCTGCCGGTGTTCGCCGACACCTGCCTGGACGAGTTCACCGACCACGGCCACTGCGGTGTGCTCGCCGACGACGGTGCGGTCGACAACGACGCGACCGTCGAACTCTACGTTCGCCAGGCCGTCGCCCAGGCGGACGCGGGCGCGCACTTCGTATCGCCCTCCGGAATGATGGACGGCCAGGTAGCCGCGATCCGGCTCGGGCTCGACCTCGCTGGCCATTCAGGGGTCGGCATCCTCGCCTATGCGGCGAAGTACGCGTCCGCCTTCTACGGACCGTTCCGCGAAGCGGTCGCCTCGTCGCTGGAAGGCGACCGCCGTGCCTACCAGCAGGACCCGGCCAACCGCCGGGAGGGACGCCTGGAGGCCTCCCTGGACGAACTCGAGGGCGCCGATATCGTGATGGTCAAGCCGGCCGGTCACTACCTGGACGTCATCTCGGACGTCGCCGCCATGAGTCTGGTGCCGGTCGCTGCCTATCAGGTCTCCGGCGAGTACGCCATGATCGCCGCCGCCGCTGAGCGCGGTTGGATCGATCGCCAGGCGGCCCTCACCGAGGCGGTCACCGCGATCGTTCGCTCCGGCGCCGACATCGTGCTCACCTACGCGGCTCTCGAACTGGCGGGGTGGCTGCGATGACCGGCAACCAGGAGGCCTTCGACCGTGCGCGCGCAGTCATTCCCGGCGGGGTGTCGTCACCGGTCCGAGCTTTCGGGTCGGTGGGGGGCAGCCCGGTCTTCATCAGCCGCGCCTCCGGTCCGCACTTGTATGACGTTGAAGGACGCGAATACGTGGACCTGGTCGGTTCGTGGGGGCCAGCGATCCTCGGCCACGCCCATCCCGAAGTGGTCGAAGCAGTGCAGCAGGCAGCCGCTCGCGGGCTCTCGTTCGGAGCACCGACCCTGGCCGAGGCCGAACTGGCAGAAGTGATCCGCGACCGAGTGCCGCTTGCAGAGAAGGTGCGGTTGGTCTCCACGGGTACCGAGGCGTGCATGACTGCCGTCCGGCTCGCCCGGGGCGCGACTGGACGCGATCTGATCGTGAAGTTCGCCGGTTGCTATCACGGCCATTCGGACGCACTGCTGACGGCCGCGGGCTCAGGCGTGGCCACCGCCGGCCTGCCGGGCTCGGCCGGGGTGACCGCTGCGGCTGCGGCCCAGACACTTGTCCTGCCCTACAACGACTTCGACGCAGTACGGACGGTGTTCGCCGAGCACGGCGCCCAGATCGCCGCGGTGATCACCGAACCCGCTGCGGCGAACATGGGCGTAGTGCCGCCCGAACCCGGCTTCAATGCCTTGCTGCGCGAAGTCACCACAACCCACGGCGCCCTGCTGATCTACGACGAGGTGCTGACCGGCTTCCGGGTCTCCGCCTCCGGTTGGTGGGGCTATGAGGGCGGGGTCGAACCCGACCTGTTCACTTTCGGCAAGGTGGTCGGCGGCGGCATGCCACTCGCTGCGCTGGGTGGCCGCGCCGAACTCATGGACCTCCTCGCCCCACTCGGACCCGTCTACCAGGCCGGCACCCTGTCCGGAAACCCGCTGGCGACCGCAGCGGGCCTGGCAACCCTGCGCTTGGCGGACGCCGATGTCTACGCCCGGGTCGACCATGCCGCCGCACAGCTCTCCTCGGCGGTCTCGGACGCCCTGATCCGGGCCGGGGTGCCCCATCGGCTTCAGTCGGCCGGCTCGCTGTTCTCGGTCTTCTGGGGACTGGACGAGGCCGTCACCGACTACGTCACCGCCCAGCGACAGAACACGGACGCCTACCGCGCCTTCTTCCACACGATGCTTGCCGCCGGGGTGGCCCTACCCCCGTCCGCGTTCGAGGCGTGGTTCGTCTCCTCCGCGCACGAC
>DAORUI010000040.1:0-19637 GCA_035433085.1 Propionicimonas sp.
TCGCCGAGGATCATCCGGTTCTTCCAGCTCTCCTGGTGCTGGTAGAACTCGATCTGCGACATCTCGTCAAGCTCGTCGAAGCCGTCGAAGAGGGTGAGTTCGGGCTCAGGCTCCCCCGCGGCGGCCGTCCGGCGCAGGTTCTCGATCAGCACCCGCGGGTCGATCTTCTCCTGGATGTAGATCGGTGGCGCGTCCACCACCAGATCCTCGCGATCCTGAGCGTCCTTGCCCTTCCAGACCAGTTGCGGGTCGAGGGTCTCGTCGCGCGGGTAGAGCAGCGGCGGCAGTTTGGCGTCGTCCATGCCGTAGGCGGTGGCAGCGTCCGCGGTGGGGATGTTGGTGCGCTTGTCGGGGTGGCTGATCGACTCGACCGGCGTGGGTCCTGTGGCCTTCTGGCGGGGCGGCATTCTCAGCCTTTCGTCGGGGTGGGGGCGTGCGGGCGGCTCACGCTGGCGAACAGGCCGGCGTTCAGCAGTTCCTTCTCGCCGATGATTGGCTGGTCGTGCACGAGCAGCCCGATGGCTTCGCGCAGCGCGTGATCGGCGTCGTCGACCCCGTCCCTGCCGAGTTCGAGGTAGCCCCAACGGCCGAAGCCGCCGTGGTTGTTCACCGCCACGCACCAGGAGTCGCGGGCCGTCCGGGCCTTCTCCTTCGTGGGGCCGGGGCTCTTCTGCGTCCCCGACACCTCGACGATCAGGTACCGCTCCAGCAGCGGATCGACGGCGTCCGCGCAGGCCTTCGGGGACAGCTTGAGCAGGAAGTCCGGCCAGTACACGTGCGCCTGGCCCTTGTGCAGGTACGGGATCTCGAAGCCGAGGTGGTCGTTCTTCACGTAGCTGGTGAGCAGGCCCGCCTCGGCCAGCTTCTCGCAGGTCTTGGCGAGCTTGCGCTCCCACTCGTTGCCGTCCTTGCCGTCGAGGGTGACGTAGTTGACGTGGGAGTGGGTGGTCTCTACGACCTTCTTCCGCGTCGGGAACGGCACGATCTCGGTGGTCTGGGTGGCTCCGACCGCCCGCAGGATCGGACGCAGCCGCGGCCGGCGAGCGTCCTCTCCCTCCAGCCTGGTGATCGCGTTGTAGATGGCCTCGGCAGCCAGTTGCTGCGGCTCGGCCAGCGTGAGGTAGCCGAGGGTGTACCCGGTCGCCAGATGCACCCGCTGCCGCAGGTACACCTTGGTGAACTCGACCAGCCGCGGGAACAACCACGGCCGGGCGTCGCCCTGGCTGGTGAACCAGTTCCGAAGCAACCTGGCTGCGATCCGGAAAGCGACGTCCTGATCGCGCACCTCTTTGATGCCCGCGATCAACTCGGACGTGCCGACGATGCCTTCGGCCTGCACCCAGGTGGGCACCACCGAGCCGTCGACGGTGATCGCGTCGGCACCGGCGGCGTCGAAGCTCAGTTCGGCGTCCGGCAGTTCGATCCGGTAGCCGCTCAGCACCGGGAAGGTGATCTTCAAGTGCTCCCGTTCGGGAAGTGCCCGGACGGTCACGGTCGGCTCCGGCGGCCTGCCGGGCGGCAACGGCTTGTCGGACGGGATGAACGCGAACGGGATGCCGTACACGTTCGAGTACTCGGCGCTGAACCTCCCGGTCTCGGGCTCGGGCACGTAGAACCGGCGCCGCAGGCCGCGTCCGATCACCTGCTCGCAGAGCAATTGCGAGCCGAAGGCGCGGATGCCGAGGATGTGGCTGACCGTGTTCGCGTCCCAGCCTTCGGTGAGCATCGCCACGCTCACCACGCAGCGCACCTGCTCGCCGAGCTTGCCGCGCTTGCCGACCGTGTTCATCACCTCGCGGAGCACGTCGGCGTCGGTGAGCTTGTCCACGTCCGCACCGCCGTTGGCCTCGCGGTAGGCGCGCTTGAACGCCTCGATCTCCTCGGCTGCGGCCTTCTTGAAGTCGGCCTTCAGCGCATCGCCGGATTCGAGCTGCCTGGAGTCGACGATGATCGTCCGCGGCCTTGCCAGCGGCTGGTCGGCGACCACGTTGCTGAACAACTCGAGCTCGCCGGCGACCTGCCTGGTTTGATCGCCTTCGGTGATCTCGTAGCCGGCGATCCAGTCGAAGATCAGCTTTGACACGAAGGTGTTGGGCGAGACCACGATCATCACCGGGGGTGGCTCACCAAGATGACGGAGCCGGTCTTCCCAGTCTCGAAACGAGGACTCGTAGCTCTTGTAGAGGCTGCGCAGGGCGCCTTCAAGTGCCGCTGGCATGACCCAGGTTCCCGGTGCGAGGGCGGCGGCCTTGGCCGATTTCGGCCAGTTCGGGTCGTCCTTCACCTGGTCGTAGAGGTGCAGGTAGCTGACCACCTTGGCGTCGGAGTCGTCGTTCACCGGCAGCCGCGGGACCTTCACAATGCCCGACTCGATCGCGTCCATGAGAGAGAAGTCGCAGACCGTCCAGGGGAAGATCAGCCCTTCGCTCCAGCCGGAACCCTTCAGGTAGAACGGGGTGGCGGACAGGTCGTAGATCGTCTTCACCCCGCCGAAGCGCTTCAAGTACTGCAGGCCCTTGAACCAGACCGTGGCGTCCTCGTTCTCGGCCTTCATCTCGGTGTCGGGGGCGCTGAGATCGGCGTCCGCCCGGTCTGTGGTGTTCTGTTGGTAGCAGTGATGGGCCTCGTCGTTGAGGACGACGATCTCGCCCTTGGCGCCGCCGAGGTTCCGCAGCACGCGGCTGACGATGGCCTTCGGGGTCTCGGTGAACGGATCGTCGGGGATCGCCTTGCCACCCAGCAGCAGCTTTCGGGTGTTGGCCGAGACGCCCTTCACCTCCTTGGACAGCTTGGGCAGGAACTGGTGGTAGTTGACGATCTCGATCTGCGCCTGACCCAGCTGCTGGCGCAGCTCGGCGGGCACCAGTCCGCGCAGGTCGTAGTAGTTGTCGTGATCCTCGGGCTGCAACACCTTGAGCCGGTCGCGGATCGTGATGCCTGGGGTGATTACGAGGAAGCGCTTGGCGAAACGTGCGTCGTTGGGGTTGGCGATCTTGTTCAGGGTCTGCCAGGCGATCAGCATCGCCATCACGACCGTCTTGCCGGTGCCGGTGGCCATCTTGAGCGCGATTCGGGGAAGGCCGGCATTGTGATCGGCGTTCGCGTCCTGCAGGATCACCCGCCAGTCGACGCCGGACAGGCTCGGGGTGTAGTCGCGGCGTCCGACCACTTCGGCGAGGAAGATCGCGGTCTCGGCCGCCTCCCGCTGGGCGAAGAGGATCCGGTTCTCCCGGGCCGGATCGGCCCAGTGGCGCAGCAGCTTCTTCGAGATCGGGCTCACCCGCTCGTAGTCGCGCTGGCGCCAGATGGCCACCTCCTGGCGAAGCTGGTCGATCGCATCGTTGCGCGTGATCCGCTCGCCGGTGACTTCGAGTTGGTCGAAGAGCGCCTCCTGCGCCGCGCCCCTGCCCTTCTTGGACTTCGGCACCGGGATGAAGAACTCGCTGCGTCGGCGTCCGTCGGCGAGATCGCCCGTCGGGCCGTTCGGGCCGATCACGAAGTGCCGGGACGGCTCGTCGTAAGGAGAATTGATGACCGGGTTCGAGAGTGCCGTTGTGGTCATGCAGGCGTTCGCTTCGAGACGAGGGATACGAGCACGGGCCTTGCCAGCAGGGGGTGGCTGCGCACGTGGTCCTCCTGTAACGCCCAATATGTTGGGTGGGTCTTGGCACCATATCGACGTTTGGCGGACGAATGTCGGGATTCAGGCGATCGTGGATACGACCCACCGAACTGCTCGCAAAGGCGTCGCGTCCCGGGAGCGATCAGGTAGCGTCACGAGTCACGAAGGCAGGAAGGGTGTTCATGGGCAACGTGATCCCGTTTCCCCCAGGCGGACGACGTGGGTCCGACAAGCGCTCAGAGAGCGCCGCGCAGCCGTCCGCCTCTCAACCGGCAGCCGATCAACCGCCCGCTCAGCAGGCGAAAGAACTGGCCGGCGCGCTCCTCGACCAGTTCGGCGGCCCTCGTTCAGCCCTCTCCGCCATTCTCGGCGACGCCGATTTCGAGGACATCTTCCGGCAACTCCCGGCCGTCCCCCACGCAGGCCTCACCGAACGCGCCTGCTTCATCGCGCGAGTCGACCTCGACCACACGAAACCGCCCATCTGGCGACGGCTTCGGCTCGCCAGCGACCTCACCCTCACCCAACTGCACGAGATGCTGCAGGTCGCCCTGGGCTGGACGGATTCCCACCTGCACCACTTCGTCATGGGACCCGGCGAACTCGACCGCAAGGTGCAGCCGTTCCTCACTCCGTTCGACGTCGAGGAAGGCGACCGCGGCATCCTGGAAGCCGATGTCCGCCTCGATCAAGTGCTCGCCCAGCCCGGCGACCGGTTGTTCTATGAGTACGACTTCGGGGACGGCTGGGAGCACACCATCCGCCTCGAGAGCATCGAGGCTTGGCGCGACGGCGACCCGGTCGCAGCGTGCACCGGCGGACGCCGGGCCTGTCCGCCCGAGGACGTCGGCGGTGTCGGCGGGTTCGGCGAACTGCTGGAGATCCTCGCCGGAGATACCGCTGATAAGGACCCTGACTGGGTGAAACAGCTACTCGACTGGCTTCCGCCGGGCTACGACCCGTCCGCCTTCTCGCTGTCCGAGGTCAACGAGCAACTGTCGGCCGGGCCCCTGCCCCCGCTGCGCCTCTGGCATCCCATGGTCGCCGAACTCATCCAGCACGCCGGCGGTTCCGGGCTTTCGGAGGTCGCCCGAATCATCAAGGTGATCGAGCCCTACCGGCTCTCCCCCGAGGAGACCGCGAACGCCGTCTCGCGCTACACAGCCTTGCTGCGCGAAGTCGGCGACGGCATCACCCTCACCGCCGCGGGCTATCTTCCCCCGCGCGTGGTCGAAACCCTCTGGGACGACCTCGACCTCGACGACGAGTGGATCGGCAAGGGCAACCGCGAGGACATGACCCTGCCGGTACTGCAGTTGCGCGAATCCGCGACCGCCCTCGGATTGGTGCGCAAGAACCGCGGCAAGCTGCTGCCGACCGCCGTCGGACGGCGGGTCGCGTCCGACCCCCAAGCACTCTGGCGGCACATCGCGTCGCGGATTCCGCTCGGCCGTCCGTTCGAGCGGGACGCCGGGATGCTCGCCTTGATCTTCATCGCGGCCGCGCAGGACTGGGACCGCGAGAGTGAATCGGCCGGCGCCCGGGCACTCGCCGACCTGGGCTGGCAGACGAGGGACGGCGGCCTTCCGCAGTCCGCGTACCACTTCTCCCAGCCCACGCTTTCCGTGCTGCACAGCCTCGCCGGACGCCTCACCGGTCCGCAGCGTCAGCTGGAGATCGCGTCCGCTCTGCTGGCCCGCTACTGAGCGTCCCTACCCTGATTACCCAACTCGTTGGGCTGACTTCGTCACAGCGCCGCCGCGAAGGTGGACGGCGTGCCCACCTCCCCAGAGACTCTCGACAAGGTCGCCGAGTCACTCGGTGAGAAGGTGCGGCAACTTCGCGAGCGTCGGCAGTGGTCCCAGGAGAAGCTCGCCGAGATGGCCGGTGTGAGCCGCAACCAGATTCAGAACATCGAGCATTCGCGGAACAACTCCCGCGATCCCAAGAGCGGACGCCCCGGACGTGGCAACCCTCGCTTGGACACCATCTACCACCTCGCCAGCGTGCTGGGCGTGAAGCCCGCGGTGCTGATCGATCCCGAGATCGAGCTGCCCCCATACGATGGCTGAGCCCACCCCCAACGATGGCTGAGCCCACCCCCAACGATGGCTGAGCTTGACGAAGCCTCCTGGAACTCTCGGCGACCGTGGCGGCCCCCAGGCTGATCCTCCGGTCGTTTGGTCGAGCTTGTCGATACCGCTCTCGGGTCGAGCCACAAGGCGCGTCGGGATCAGCCGGGTGCGCTCAGGCGCTCGGCGGCGTCCGCGACTGCGTCCAACACCTCAGGGTCCTTCAGGATGCGGAAGTGACCGATGGCTGCGACCTGCACGTTGGTGCCGCCGTCCAGGTGCGAGCCCTCGGGAATGTGAGGGTCGAAAGAAGGGTGGATCGACGTGATCCTGTGGTCCAGATCCGTTCGGGCGGCCAACGCCTGGATCGCCGGGTCCTCGGGGCTGAGCGCGCGGATCGTCCGGGACGGCACGAGTCGGGCCAGGCGCGCACCGTTGAAGGGCGTCGCGATCGCGATCAGACCGCGCAGGCGTCCGTCGTCATCGAGGGCGAGCATGCGCTTACCGACCAAGCCGCCCTTGCTGTGCGCCACCAGGATCACCTCGCGCAGGTCACGACCGGCCACCGCATTCAGCGCCAACTGAGCGGCCGCGTCCAGCGACGAAAGGTTGTACGCCAACTCGGGCACCACGTGCACAGGATGACCGGCAGCGTTGAGCCGCTCGGCCGCCGGCAGCAGCAGCGTCCATGGTTCGAGGACTCCCGCCAGCAGCACCACGGGCGCACCGTCGCCCTCGGGGAAGGCGGCAGGCACGTCCCGCTCGAAGGGTCCGCGCAGCTGGCGCCCGGTGACGTAGACATAGTCGCGCGCCCAATACCGAGCCCGCTTGACGGCCAACGCGAACCGAGCCGCCCGCGCTGCCGTCCGGCTAACGGTGGGCGTGCTCATCGAGCAGTCCAGCAATCGATTCGGGCGCTGCGAACATCGTGGCGTGGGGCCCTGGGACGCTGGCGAACCAGCCGTGCGGGAAGCGTCCGGCCAACTCGCGTCCCCACTCGATGGGCACGATCGCATCGTCCTCGCCGCAGATCACCAGGGTCTTCGCGTCAACCCGCGGCGCGACCTCCTCAAGATGGTTGCCTAGCAGGTGCTTGGTCTGCTGCATCATGTAGGGCACGCCCGCCCGCACCAGGTAGTCGTAGACCGCCATCAACCCAACCTGCGGCGGTTCCTTCACCGCGTTCTGCAGGAACAGCCCGGCGACCTTGGGCACGGTGCGCGCGGACGGGACGATCACGGGCGCGATCAGGGCGATGTGGTCGAGTTGGTCGGGGTATTCCGCGGCCATCTCGACCACCACCTGCGTGCCCATCGAGTGCCCCACCACCACGGGATGGTCCAACTCGCGGTCGGTCAGGAAGTCGCCGACGACCTGCGCGTGGCCCGCGATGCTCAGGTCGTGATCGGGACGCGGGGAGCGTCCGTAGCCCGGCAGGTCGAGCAGGTACACGTCCCCGTGCTGGGCCAGCGCCACCGCCGTCGGACCGTACGACCGCGCCGACACTCCGATGCCGTGGACGAGTACGAAGTCCGGTCCCGAGCGGTCGCCCGCGCGCGCGAACCGATAGACGACCATGGACGCGTCCCCGTGGCTGTAGCGGCTCGTGAAGTACTCCACCTTGCCCACGTACCGGCGCTTGTAGGTCACCTCGTCGCGCGGGTTGTGGCGAGACCTCATGGTCGACAGGCTATCCCGCAGCCTCCCACCGCCGAGGACTATCGATCCCGTCGAGGACTGCCGCGCTGACGCTGGTCCTCGACGATTTCGCTAGCCCTCGGCGTGGTTGGGGACGATGGTACGGGCGTGAGGGACGGGCTCAGACGAGCGCCAAGCCCGTGCCGTCCTCGCCCACGTCGAAGCGGACGGTCTGGCCGTCGGCCACCTCACCCGAAAGCACCTTGCGAGCCAGCGCGTCCTCGATCGTGGTCTGCACCAGCCGCTTCAGCGGACGCGCCCCGTACACCGGGTCGAATCCGGTGAGTGCGAGCCAGTTCTTTCCCGCCTCGGTCACCTCGATGGTGATCCGACGATCCGCCAAGCGCTGGTTCAGTCGCCGCAACTGGATGTCGACGATGCGAGCCAACTCGTCGGTGCCGAGCTGGTCGAACATCACGATCTCGTCGAGCCGGTTCAGGAACTCCGGCTTGAACGCCTGCCGCACAACGTTCATCACGGCTTCCTGCTTGGTTTCGGTGTGCAGTTTCGGGTCGGCCATGAACTGCGAACCCAGGTTCGAGGTCATGATCAGGATCACGTTGCGGAAGTCCACCGTCCGCCCCTGGCCGTCGGTGAGCCGGCCGTCGTCGAGCACCTGCAGCAGGATGTTGAACACCTCGGGGTGCGCCTTCTCCACCTCATCCAGTAGTACAACGGAGTACGGACGGCGTCGCACGGCTTCGGTCAGCTGACCACCCTCCTCATAGCCGATGTAGCCGGGAGGCGCACCGACCAGACGCGACACGGTGTGCTTCTCGCCGTACTCGCTCATGTCGATGCGCACTATCGCGTGCTCGTCATCGAAGAGGAACTCGGCCAGCGCCTTAGCCAACTCGGTCTTTCCGACACCGGTCGGGCCGAGGAACAGGAATGAGCCCGTCGGACGGTTGGGGTCGGAGATGCCCGCCCGGGCTCGCCGGACCGCGTCCGCCACCGCGGTGACCGCCTTGCGCTGACCGATCAGCCGCTCGCCCAGACCGTCCTCCATCGCCAGCAGCTTCTCGCTCTCGCCCTGCAGCATCTTGCCGACCGGGATGCCCGTCCAAGCCGAAACCACCTCCGCGATGTCGGTGGCCGACACCTCCTCGCTGACCATCTGCTTGGTCTGCTGCTCGGCCTGGGTGGCCGATTCGAGCTCGGCCTCCAGCGCGGGAATGCGCCCATAGAGAATCTCCGAAGCGCGCGTGAGGTCGCCCTCGCGCTGGGCCCGCTCGGCCTCGATACGCAGCTTGTCGATGCTCTCCTTGACCTCGCCGACGCGGTTCAGGCCGGACTTCTCCGCCTCCCAACGCGCCTCCAATCCGCGGAGTTCCTCCTTCGCGTCCGCCAGCGCTGCCGTCAGCCGGGCATAGCGATCCTTCGAGCCAGGATCGTCCTCCTTCTCCAGAGCGAAGGCCTGCATGGTCATCCGGTCGATGTCGCGGCGCAGCTGGTCGATCTCCTCCGGCGAGGAGTCGATCTCCATCCGCAGCCGGGACGCGGACTCGTCGATCAGGTCAATGGCCTTGTCGGGCAGCTGTCGGCTGGTGATGTAGCGGGCCGAGAGGGTGGCCGCCGCGACCAGCGCCGAATCGGTGATTCGTACCTTGTGGTGCGCCTCGTAGCGCTGCCGCAGGCCGCGCAGGATGGCGATGGTGTCCTCGACGCTGGGTTCGCCGACGAAGACCTGCTGGAAGCGCCGCTCCAGCGCGGGATCCTTCTCGATGCGCTCGCGGTACTCGTCAAGGGTGGTCGCGCCGATCATGCGCAGCTCGCCCCGCGCCAGCATGGGCTTGAGCATGTTGCCGGCGTCCATGGACGAGTCACCGGACGCGCCCGCGCCGACCACGGTGTGCAGCTCATCGATGAACGTGATCACCTGGCCCTCGGCGTCGCGGATCTCATTGAGGACTGCCTTCAGCCGCTCCTCGAACTCGCCGCGGTACTTCGCTCCGGCGACCATGGACGCGAGATCGAGGCTCACCACGCGACGGCCCCGCAGCGAATCGGGCACGTCGCCGGCGATCACGCGCTGCGCCAGGCCCTCGACGACTGCGGTCTTGCCAACGCCGGGCTCACCGATCAGCACGGGGTTGTTCTTCGTGCGCCGGGCCAGCACCTGAACGACGCGGCGGATCTCGGAATCGCGTCCGATCACCGGGTCGAGCTTGCCCTCGCGAGCACGCTCGGTGAGGTCGACGGAGTACTTGTCGAGCGCCGACTCGCCGCCTTCGGCTTCGGCCGACGTGACCCGCTTGCTCCCACGGGAGTCGTTGAACGCCTTGGCCAGCTTCTCGGTGGTAGCACCCAGGTCGGTGAGGATCTTCTTGGCGTCCGTCTGCACGGCCGACAGCGCGAGCAGCAGGTGCTCGGTGGCCACGAACTGGTCGCCGAGCTGCTGGGCGCGGGTCTCGGCGTCCGCCAACACCCGGGCCAGGCCGCCCGACATCGCCGGCTGGCTCACCGAAGAGCCCTGCGCGGACGGGAGCTTGGTGATCGCACCCTTCGCTGCGGCGTCCACGACGGCAGGGTCGACGTCGATGGACGCGAGCAGTGGCGCGACCGTGTTCTCCGGCACCAGCAGCAGCGCATGCAGCAGGTGGACGGGTTCGGCGTTCGGATTGCCGTTGGTGAGCGCGGTGCGGACGGCGGCCGAGACCGCGTCCCGGCTCCGAGCAGTGAGCTTTTCGGTGTCCATTCGGGCTTCTTCTCCTTGGGCCAAGCAAAGTTGAGTTCACCAGACTCAACTAGCTTACGCCAGCCGCTATTCCGCCGTTGGGCGAACGCCCAGCCCGCCACGCACGTCCGGCGGCGACTTCGAAGAAAGTGGGGGTGCGGACGCAGCGCTGCGGGGAGTCAGCGGACGGTTGCGTCGGCGGCTGGCTCCTCGACCGTTTCCGGAGTCGGAACGAGTTCCACGGACGCGCGTCCGGCGAGCAGGGCCACCGCGCCGAAGATCACGGCGGCGGTCACTGCGTAGGCCGTCACCAGGATCAGTGGATCGAACCCACTGAGCAGCACGACTCCGAGCATGAATTCCAGTACGAGCGCGGCGCCGCTGGCCAGAGCTGCGGATCGTAGCCGCGGCAGCCGGACACCAGCCACCACCGCCAGCACGATCAGCACGGCGGCAACCCCGGCCAGAACGATCCGCACCCACTGCAGCGCGGGCCAGTGATCGGTCTCCCAGACTCCCAGCGGCCAGCTGATGCAGCGGGTGAACGCGTTGTCGCCGGCCACGGCCAGCGCCAGCAGGTGCATCACGACCAGCGTCCCGACCGCCGTCCACGCCAGCCATGCGGTGCGCCCCGGCGCCCACCGTGCACCGGGTGCCACCAGCAGCGCGGCTACGGTCAGCGCCACCGTCGCGACCAGCGCGCTGGCCAGGTCGAGCATGCCGAGCCACCAGGGGATGCCGACCTTCACGATCAGCATCCCGAAGATGCCGGCCGAAAGCGTCCCGGCCAAGCCGATCCAGGCCAGCCGGCGCGGACGCGGGTCGGGCACCTTGCGCGCCACCACAGCCGCGATCAGGACCGCCGGCCCGGTCAACCCGGCGATCACCCGATGGACGAACTCGATCATCGGGTTCAGCGCCACCTCGGGCGCGAACTGGTCCGGGTAGCACCCCGGCCAGTTGGGGCAGGCGGCACCCGATTCGGTCGCGCACACCACCGTCCCCATCACCACGGACGCGAACGCGAACGCGGCCGCGACGATGAGCCAGACCCTGGTGGTTCTCACTGTGCTACCTGCTCCTTCACCTGCGAGACCCGCTCTCGCCCCCAGGGCCCGAGCGCGGTGGCCGCGGACCCGACCAGCAACAACACCCCGGCCACGATGCCGACGTTGTCGACGAACTGCATCCAGGCCGGATAGGTGAGCTCGACGTCGTCCCCACGCGGCAGCCACATGAACGGCGACACCACCACCCAGAGCACGTACGCGAGCCCCGGCCAACGCAGGTACCCGGGCAGTTCGCGCCGCTGCCAGAGCACGAGCCCGAGCGGCACGATCCACACGTAGTGGTGCGACCACGAGATCGGGGACGCGAGCAGGCTGGTCAGGCCGGCGAGGCAGATGGCCAGCGCAACCTGTCCGCGGCGATGCATCAGCACGGCCGCCCAGACCCCGAGGACCACGACCACGACGCTGAGCACGAGCCCGCCGCGCCCGGGTTCGCCGGTGAGGCGGTTCCACATGCCGAGCACGGACTGGTTACTGGCGTAGGGAATGCCCGAGTTCAGTCCCGAATCGCCGGAAGCGAGCTTCATCCAGTACGTCAGCGAGGCTTGGGGAAGCAGCAGGAACCCGAGCGCGGTCGCAGCCAGGAACGCTCCGAACGCGACCAGGCCGGGCTTACGGCGTCCCGCGAAGAAGTTGTATGCGGCCACCACGGCCGGGGTGAGTTTCACCGCGGTCGCGACGCCGACCAGCCAGCCCTCGGGCAGCAGCCGTCGCTTCAGCACGCGAGGACCGGGCATCGAATCCAGGACGCCGGCAGCCACCAGGAAGATGCCCAATTGCCCGAACCCGAGGGTCTCCCGCACCGGATGGACGAACAGGATCGCGAGCGTGGTCAGCGCGGACAGCTGCCAGCCGGTGTAACCGAGCCGATGGATGATCGCGGCGAGCGCGGCCGTCGACAATGCCAGCCAGATCACCGCGGCCGGTTCGAACGGCACGACCGCGAAGGGGACCGTGAGCAGTGCGGCGAAGCCCGGATAGATCCAGGGCAGGCCCTCTGCGTTGAAGATGTCTCCGCCGCTGAGCACCAGCTCGCCGGTTCGGCGGTACACCTCAAGGTCGATCATCGCCGGGTGCCACGGCAGCAGGCTCGCTCCGGGGATCTGGGTGCCGCCGGCGTACAGCGCAGCGAGTAGCGGCGGCAGCGCCAACAGCAGGCGCACCGCCCAGGAACGCACCAGCTCTGTGCGCACGCCCACCTCCGCCTAGATTGCGTTCTTAGCGTAGAGGACGCGCCCGTCCGCTCCTTCCTCCGCTGCCCAGGCGCACCCGGTAACGACGCGGACCCCCGTGAACGGGCAGGGACGGTTCCTTTTCGTTCACGTTATCCACAGCTTCCTCGCCGCTGCCTCCTCGCAGCACGCGCCGCGCGCGCGCCGAGCGTGGCCGATCCAGTGTGGAGAGGCTGATCGAATGGGAACAGTCCCTGATCGTTCAGAGGGACGCCAGCGGTAACCGGTGGCTGAGCAGCACCACCTGATAGGGGTTCCAGGTGGAGAGGGTGTACCGAAGAACGAGGTCGTCGACGTCGGTGTGGGCGTCGAAGAAGTAGGGAGCGTAGGCCGCCCCCGTCCCACGGGCTTGGGCAGCGAACACCTGGTCGCCGACCGGATCGGTACCATCGACTGCCGCTTTGATGAATCTGGTGTGCGGGTCGTGGTGGGCCATGCCACTGCCGACCCAGTCGAGCAGCCGTCGCCGGCGCGACCACGGCCCCCACGGCTGGGGCGATGTGCGCAGGGTGATCGCGTGCCCGATCGGGTCCTCCGGGCCAGAGGCAGCCAGCATCAGATAGCGGTGCGCTTCGGGCACCCAGCGCACCGATAGCTCGCCCAGCGCGGCCGGCTCGAATAGAGGGACGGCGTCGTTCTCACTGATCGACCAGCCGCTACCGTCCCAGTAGCGAACGCCTGCAGGCGGACGTCCGCCGGCCGCTTCGGCCAGGGCGTCCTGATCGAGCACGGCGAGCCGGGGCAGGCCTGCGCGGTAGGGGCCGCTCCCCCAGACCAGCAGCACGTCGCCCCTGCCCTCGCAGCCGGGGACTTCCGCTGCCGGACGCAGCTGAACCGAGACGTTGATGAAATGCTGGTCGCTGAAGGTGCCCAGCACCCGGAAGCGGATCGGGCTTCTCGATGTCGGGTCGATGCCCAGGTCGCCCTCGGCCCTGGCGAGCACTGAGCGGCCCATGACGCGTCCGGCGCGGTTGTGGTTGCTGCTGAAGAAGGCGAAGAGGTGGCCGGCGTGGGAGAAGCCGTCCAAGGGGACGTCATATTCACGCATGGTCACACGGTCGCGTCCCAGGCGAGGGGCGCCGACGATCTTGAGCGGCGACCCGTGGAAACGGACTCCCGGGAGGCCTTCTCGCGGTCCGGTCGGGGTCAGTTCGGCGACCGCGTCCCGCGTGCGCAGCCAGGGACGGCCCTGCCAGTGCGTGTCGCCGAACAGCAGGAAGCTGCGTCCGTCGTGGTCGACGCGCACGCCGAGATCGGTGCCGACGACGCCGGCGGTGGCGCGCGACCGACTGAGCGTGGGTTCGCGCTCTCCCCAGGGTGTCGGAGTGGCGTCCCGATCGCCGGAGACCTGGGCGATCTTGACCGATTCGGGTCCGTCGGCGATGAACGGCTCTGGATCGGCCAGGCGCAGGCACGAGTCGCGCTCCCAGCGTCCGGCCACTCGGTGATAGCCGAAGATCGAGCCGTTCTCGTCGGCCAGGGCGCGGTCGCCGAACGTCGCCAGGCCGCGAGCATGACGCAATTCCGTCCCCCTCTGGGCGGAAGCGGCCGAATCCGGCGGCTCGGCGACCTCTAGGGTCGAAATCGCGTCATGGTCCTGCCAGCCCGGGTCGCTGAATCGATAGGTGCGGGTTCCGTGAGGTTCGGGGACGCGCGCCAGCAGGTCGCGGCCCACCCGCAGCAGCGCGCCGGGGCCGATCGCTCGCTCGCTGACCGCGCCGAGCCCCATCCAGGGGCGGTCGGGGCGATCGAGCAGGCGGCGGTAGTGGTCGAGACGGTTTCCGGTGAGTACGACCGCCTCGATCGAGCGACGCCAGCCGCGTCGGATGACGATTGCGGAGCCGGGTCCGATCAGGGCTGTACCCGCCTCGGCGTAAGTCGGCTCGCCCACGACCAGCAACCATAGTCCCGAGCATCGCGGTGGCAGCGAACCCGCATGAGAGGACTCTCACCCCGCGCTCCTGGTGATCTCACCGGCGGCGGGTGAACTCGGTTCATCAACACACCGAGAAAGGAAACATCATGAAGATCTCCCGATCCACCGCGTTGTGGGCAGTGACCGGAGCAGTCGGCATCAGCGTCCTCGGCGGCACCCTGGCGATGGCGGAGACCGCCACCCCCAGCCCAACACCGGCGGTCACCGCGGAGGCGACTCCCGGCACCGCGAGCCCGTCGGCAACACCTTCGGCAGCTGAGTCGTCGGCGTCCGCGAGCCCGTCGGCAAGTGCCACCGAGTCCTCCTCAGCGACTCCGAGCGCGAGCGTCACTACCTCGTTGACGCCCAACACGCCGAACACCGCAGCGACGCCAAACACCCCCAACACCCCGAACACGCCCAACACCCCGGCTTCGCCGCCGTCGGCCCCCTCCGCGCGTTCGGCAGACTGATACCCGTGTCTGAACTCGAGCGAGCCGCAGCCCTCCTGCAGTCCCCGGACGCAGGAGGGCTGTTGCTCGCCGCACTGACCGGCGACCCGGCGGCGGCATTGCCCGGCTTCGGCGCGATGCTCACGACTTGGCAGTACCGCCCCGGGGCCGAGGTCACGGCCGGGTACACCGTGACCTACCCGGACGCGACCGGAGTGCAGGTGACCGACTATCTCTTCGCCACCGCCGCCGACGTGCCCGCCCCGGCAAGGTTGACCCGCGACGGAATGACCTTCGGCGTGTGGCGTCACCCGCTCGACCCGATGCTTCCAGGGCTTGCTTCAGCGTGCGACCCGGCCACCGTTCAGGGATGGCTGAAGGTCGCGCCCGCAGCTTTCGACCTGACCCTGCTTGGCTACCGTCCGCTGCGCCGCGCGGTGCTGCAGGCCACCGCGGACGCCCACACGACCTACCTCAAGGTGCTCCGTCCCGAGCGGGCTGAGCGCCTCGCTGTCCGCCAGAACCTCCTGGCCACAGCCGGACTGACCCCTGCCATAGCCGCGCGTCCGGCCCCTGGCGTACTGGTGACTCCTGCAGCAGCCGGACGCTCGCTGGCCGCGGCGCTGGCGACTCCTGGAGACGCCGGGCTGCCGACTCCGGCCGAGTTGGTCGCGCTGCTCGATCGCTTGCCCGCTGCGCTCGCTGAGTTGCCGCGGCGTCCGGCTTGGTCCGACCGCCTGGATTTCCACACGGCCACCGCCATCGACCGAGTGCCCGAACAGGCGGAGCGGCTGCGGTTACTGCAACGAAGATTGCAGGAGGTGTTGGACGCAGCACCAGTCGGCCCGATCGTGGCGACGCACGGCGACTTCTACGAGGCGAACCTGTTCGTGGACGGCCCTACGCTCACCCTGATCGACGTGGACGCGAGCGGCCCCGGCCGGCGCGAGGACGACCTGGCCTGCCTGCTGGCCCACCTGGCTGTGCTGCCGGGGCTCTCCCCGGACCACTACTCAGCCGTGCCCGGAATCCTCGCCGAGTGGACCGACGACTTCGCGTCCCGGGTGGCGCCTTCCGCCCTGTTCGGGCGAGTCGCCGCGGTGGTACTCAGCCTCGTCGCCGGCGCCGGCGGCGACCAGGCCGAGCACCGTCTTGAGATCGCGGAGTCCTGGGCCGATCGCTGCGAAGGAAGCCGGCCGCCCAACATGGGCGAAGCGGCGCCGCCTCCGACGATGATGAGAGAACCCTAATCCGGCTGCTATGGCCCCGGCCGCGCGTGGGCACCTAGCCTGGAAGGACAGGTAAGAAGCGAAGGACGAGAGGAGGCCGAGATGCCGATGTCGCAGCGTTCCACCTTGTGGGCGGTGTCCGGGGCCATCGGATTGACGTCCTTCGGACTGGGGGCGTTCGCTCTCCAGGGCAGCGGGCCGGCGCCGATCGAGGCCCGTCCGGCGGTCGTCGTCCCGTTGAGCACACCGGCGGGCACGCCGTCCGGAACCGCCACGAGCACGCCGAGTGCGTCGCCCTCCGACGGCCCCAGCGCGACCGCCTCCCCGAGCAGCACCCATCGGACGCCATCGGCCAAGCCGAGTGCGAAATCGTCCGTTTCGCCGGTGAGCCCGCCGAGCGCGGAAACTCCCGACTGAGCGACGTTGGCTGGGCTTGTCGAAGCCTCCGAAGACCCTTCGTCAAGCTCAGGGATCGTTGACGGCAGGGCCCTTCGTCAGGCTCAGGAATCGTTGGCGGCAGGGCCCTTCGTCAGGCTCAGCGATCGTTGGCGGCAGGGCCTTCGTCAGGCTCAGGGATCGTTGGCGGCAGGGCCCTTCGTCAGGCTCAGGGATCGTTGGCGGGCCCTTCGTCAGGCTCAGGAAACGTGGTTGGGCTCAGGGCCTTCGTCAGGCTCAGGGCCTTCGTCAGGCTCAGGCCCTTCGTCAGGCTCAGGGAACGTGGTCGGGCTCAGGTGAGCCGGTAGCCCATCCCCCGGACGGTCTCGAAATAGTCGGCGCCCAGCTTGCGGCGCAGGTAGCGGACGTAGACGTCGACCACGTTGGAGCCCGGATCGAAGTCGTACCCCCACGCGCCCGACAACAGCTGCTCGCGGCTGAGTACCTGGCCGGGGTTTCGCAGGAAGACCTCGGCGAGGGTGAACTCGCGTCCGGTGAGGTCGACGCTGCGTCCGGCCACGGACGCGCGTCGGGTACGCAGGTCGAGGGAGAGGTCGCGATGCGAGAGCACGGTCGCCGAGTCGGAGCCGGTCTCGGTGCGCAGGCGCAGGTGGATCCGAGCCAGCAACTCCTCGAATGCGAACGGCTTGGGCACGTAGTCGTCGGCCCCGGACTGCAGGCCGGCCACGCGGTCGGCGACGGACGTCCGCGCGGTGAGCATGATCACCGGGACGCCGACCCCCTGCCCGCGCAAGCGCGAGAGCACCTCGAAGCCGTCGATGTCCGGCAGGCCGACGTCGAGCAGGATCAGGTCGATCGGCTCCACCAGCGCCAGTTGCACGGCCGCGACCCCCGACGGCTCGACCAGCGTCGCGAACCCTGCCGCCCGCAGGCCCTTGGCAATGAACGCGCTGATCCGCGGCTCGTCCTCGACGATCAGGATCTGGCTCACTTGGTCTCCTGCCTGACTGGGATCACGATGCTGATCGTGCTACCGACGCCCGGTTCGGACATGATCTCCATCCGTCCGGAATGCGCTCTCGCAATGGCGTTCACGATGGCCAACCCGAGCCCGGTTCCGCCCCCGCCGATGCCGCGCTCGAAGCGCTGGGTGACCCGGGCCTGGTCCTCGGGGCCGATCCCGACGCCCTCGTCGCGCACCCACAGTCGCAGATCGCCGCGACGCACCTGCGAACCCATGCCCACTGTCGAGCCCTCGGCCGAGTAGCGGACGGCGTTCGCCGCCAGCTGCAGCCACGCCTGCGCAACCCGCTGCGGGTCGAGCACCAACTCGACGTCCGCGAGTTCGTCCAGCACCCAATGCCGCTGGCCCAATCCGGACGCCTTGGCGAGCGTCTCGTCGGTCAGCCGGGCCACGTCGGTGAGTTCCGGGCGGAGCAGTTCGGGACGCTCGGCGCGAGCCAGGGCGAGCAGGTCGTCGACGAGGCGACGCATCCGGTCGGTCTCGTCGAGCAGTAGTTCCTTGGTGGTCGCGACATCCTCGGGGTTGTCGGCGTCCATCAGTTCCAGGTGTCCGCGGATGATCGTCAGCGGCGTGCGTAACTCGTGCCCCACGTCGTCCAGCAGCTCCCGCTGGGCGCCGACCGCGCCTTCAAGCCGGTCGAGCATGTTGTTCATGGTCACGCCGAGCGCGGAGAGGTCATCGGCGCCCCGCACCGGAATGCGTTGGGAGAGGTCGGTATCGGTGACCTGCTCGGCGGTTCGGCGCATCCAGGTGAGCGGCTCGAGCAACCGGCCGACCAAGATCCAGATCAGCAGGCCAACCAGCAGCAATGAACCGAGCGCGACCAGGATGTAGCTGCGCCAGATCTCAGCGAGCAGGCTCTCCTCAGCGCCGAAGTCAACGGCTCGCACCAGAGCGCCGCCGGGCGTCCCGTTGGCGAACCTGACCGGCACCACGAGGTAGCGATAGTCGCGCTGGGCAGTGACGAGGCGGCCCTGGCTCACTGTCCCCAGGTTCGTCAGCGGCAGGACGGCAGCGGTGAACTCGGCGTCGTCCTCCAACCGAAGCGGCACGTTGTCTTGCGCAGCCCAAGCCAGCTTCCCGTCCACCACGCCGAGCGCGCCTTCGTTGGTTGCCAGCACCGAGCGTTGGACGGCCGACTTGAGCAGGCTCTTCGCGTCGGCGAAAGGCTCACCGGTCTCAGGGCTCAAGCCGGTCTCGGCGAGCGTGTTGAACTCTTCGATCACCAACTGCAGATCGTCGGCCACCCGCTGCTCGGTGAGCGCATGTCCGCGGCTGGTCACGATCAGTCCCGAGAGCGCCAACGCCACCCCGGTGAGCGCAACCACGCCCGCGATCACTCGGGCACGGATGCTCCATGCAGCCAGTCGACGAGCGGACGCGGACATTGCCCCAGTCTGCCTGCTCGCTCCAGCCCCGTCAGTCAACGACTTCCGGTTCGTTGTGCGCTGCTTCGCCCGAAAGGGGGGCTACCGGGCCCGTGCCGGCCGCGATGTCCGCTCTTTCGCCCGATCAGCGGGATATGCCTGCCCAAAATCGCCCGATAACCGACAATTCGGGCGAACGGGATCAGGTCAGTCCGGCAACGAGACGTATATGCCCCGATTCGGGCGAACGAGCAGCGGACGGGCGATCACGCCCCCGGAACGACCAACGACAGGCCCAGTCCGATCATCACAACTGCGATCACGGCATCCAGCACCCGCCAAGCGCGGACGGTCGCCAGCGAGCGCCCGAGCAGTCGGGCGCCGAACGCCAGTCCGAAGAACCAGACGAAACTGGCCACCATGGCGCCGGCGGCGAAGATCCAGCGCTCGTCGCCGTGGGCTGCGGCGACCGACCCGAGCAGAAAGACTGTGTCGAGGTAGACGTGCGGATTGAGCCAGGTCAGGGCGAGGCAGGTCAGCGCGACCGATACCGCGGTCCGAGTACGTGCCGCGACCAGGGTGGTCGCGCCACCAGCCGCGTCTACCGGGGATGGACCGGAGTCGGCCAGCACCAGCGCCGAGCCGTCCGGACGCAGCGCCCGCCGCGCGGCCAACAGCCCATAGCCCACGAGGAAGGCCGCGCCGGCCCAGCGCACGACGCCGACCAGCCATGGGAGCGCGGCGGTAGCCGCACCGATGCCGGAGACCCCGGCCACGATCAGGATCATGTCTGAGACCGCGCAGATCAAGGCGACCAGCATCACGTGCTCGCGGCGGATTCCCTGGCGCAGCACGAACATGTTCTGCGCCCCGATCGCGATGA
>DAORUI010000041.1:0-2173 GCA_035433085.1 Propionicimonas sp.
CTCTCTACATCGCGTTGTACGGCCTCGGCCGGACGTTCACCGAGCACATCCGGCTCGACTACTCCTACGACACCTTCGGCCCGATCCGCTTCAACGAGGCCGTCGCGATGCTGATCTGCGTGCTCGGGATCGGGCTGTTCGCGTGGCTCAACAAGTACCGTCCGGGACGCGAAGCTGTGGTCCAGGCCTGAGGCGATGCCTCCGGCGCGAGCGGTTGCTGGTGTTATCCGGCCAGCGGGGCGAGCAATTCCTTGACCTGGGCCGTGGTGGGCACGCGTCCGGACAGTACGACCTGGTCGTCGACGACGAGGCCGGGGGTGCGCATGATCCCGTAGGAGGCGATGTCGGCGTAGTCGGTCACCTTCTCGAACGTGGCTTCGATGCCCAGATCGGCGACTGCCTGCTTGGCGGCCTTCTCGAGGTTGACGCAGTTGGCGCAGCCGGAGCCGAGGATCTTGATGTTCACTGTGGTGCTTTCTGGTTGAGGTTCACAGGATGGCGTTGAACAGGTAGCCGACGGCGACGATGCCGATGGCGGTGACGGACACGAAGACGGCGATGAGCCTGGGCTTGAGGACGCGGCGGAGCAGGATCATCTCGGGCAGGCTGAGTGCGACCGTTGCCATCATGAAGGCCAGCAGGGTGCCCATCGGCATGCCCTTGGCGTACAGCGCGTCGATGAGGGGCAGGATGCCGGCGGCGTTGGAGTACAGCGGAACCCCGATCGCAACGGCGATCAGAACAGCGAAGGGATTGTCCGCGCCGGCGTAGGTGGCGAAGAAGTCCTCAGGTGCCCAGCCGTGGATGGCTGCGCCGAGCCCGATGCCGATCAGCAGGTAGGGCCAGATCTTGCGAAGGATGGAACCGACCTCCTCGACACCCATCTGGATTCGGTCGTCCCAGGTGAGGCCGGCGGTGGAGTCGATGACCTGGCCTCGCAACCTAGTTTCGAACACGAACGGCTCCACCCAGCGCTCAAGCTTCAGCCGCCCGATGGTGTAGCCGGCAAGGATCGCTATAACGAGTCCGGCGGCGACGTACATGAGGGTCGGGCCGATGCCGAACAGGCCCAGCAGCAGGGCGATCGCAACCTCGTTCACCAGCGGGCTGGCGATCAGGAAGCTCATCGTGACCCCGAGCGGTATCCCGGAGGCCACGAACCCGATGAAGGCCGGGACGGCGCTGCAGGAGCAGAACGGCGTGACAACGCCGAGTCCAGCGGCAAGGACGTTGCCGATGCCCTCCCGCTTGCCGCCCAGCAGGGCACGGGTGCGCTCGACGCTCATGAAGGAGCGCAGCACGGTGACTATGAAGATGATCCCCGCCAGCAGCAGCACGATCTTGACCGTGTCGAGGAAGAAGAACTGCACCCCGCTGCCGAGCCGCGACGTGAGGTCGAGCCCGAACACACCACCGATCAACCAGTTCCAGAACGGCTCGTTCACCAGGTACAGGGCCCACCAGATCGCGGCGGCGAGAAGGAGCCCGCCCCAGCGAAGGATGGAGTGGCGTCGCGTCTCGGGATGGGTGGTGGAGCTCATCTGACGAGCGCCAGCTGGCGACGAACCGACGCGGGGTCGGGCAGCGCTGCATGAAGGCGCTCAAGCGCGCCTTCGGTGAGGGAGTAGTCGATCCAGCGCCCCCTGCGGGCGCCTTCGATCAATCCGGCCTCGCGCAGCACCTTGAGGTGGTAGCTGAGCAGGTTGGCGGGTATCGGCGGGTCCGGCTGGAGGTTGCAGACGCAACGCGTGCGACCGACGAGGAGGTTGAGCAGCTGCAGCCGGATGGGGTCCGCCACTGCGGTCAGCAATGCCGCCTGCGGGGCCCACGATTCAGCAACTCTTGAATCAACCATGATTGAAGTGTTCTCCGCCGAGGCGCCGCCCGTCAAGCCGGTTTCGACCCGGGTGTGACGACAGGACGGCAGGATGGGGGACATGGCCATGATTGCGGAACGTCGTCGGCTCAATCCGCTCGTCCGGCTGGGAGTCGCTGTGTCCGAACGGGTCACGGGCCGTCGAATGGAGCCTGCGCGCCTGCTCGCCTGGTATCCGCGTGCCGCGCTCGGTGCTGGCGTCCTGGAGTCGCTGGTCGCCCATCACGAGCCGTCGAAGCGCCTCCTCAAGCTGGTCCGCGTGACGGCGTCGCTGACCGCGTCCTGCCCGTTCTGCGT
>DAORUI010000041.1:2273-5158 GCA_035433085.1 Propionicimonas sp.
TTCTGCACGATCCCCGATGCCTGAACGGCAGAGACCCCCCGACGGCGGGCGGCTCAGATCGCAGAGGACTGTCGCGTGACGTCGGAGGCGAGATGGAGCGCGAGGCCCTGGCCGACGGCCTCCATGAAGACCTCGTAGTGCAGGTGATCTCCGTCGACGCGCAACCGCCGCACGATCCGGTCGACCCTCTTGGCGGTGGGAGTGTTCTGCACCGATGACTCGATGTCGATGACGAGGGCCCCATCCGCGTCTGTACGGCAGCTTCCTGATCCGCGTTCGGCCTGTCCGGTGGGCAGGGCGATCACCACTTCGATGGCATCAGCAGTAGGCGTCCGCCAGTAGCCCGTCTCGGTGTGCCGCGGCTCCGCCTGGATCCAGGTCCGCTGGACGAAATGCAGGAACGGCTTCCCCGTGTCGGTGAAAGTGATCTCGTCGGTATACGCGAAGTCGGTGATCGTCGGGTAGCAGCCCCTGCCATCTCCGCGCCACGTGCCGACCAGACGAGCCAGACGAGGGTCGAGTGCCATGCGCTCACTGTGCCAGAGCGCGCCACACGTGGTGGGTGCGCCGAGGAATCAGGCGAGCCGGGGGCCCAGCCGAATCGGATGGGCAGCACGCCCCCGGCGTCCGAGTTCGGGCAGCGACGATTGTTTCGACTTGTCCTACTAGGGCCGCTGGGTTCGGATTGACCGGTGCCTTCGGTTGGTCGTCGATGTCACCGCAAGTCGCAGCGCCCGGCCGGGTCCTGTTCGCGTGCCGTCTCCCGACCCACTGTTGCCCGTATGTTGCCCGCGGGGGAGTGAGAAAGGCCCTGTGCTAGGAGTTTCACCTAGTCACAGGGCCTTTCCTGATCGCTCCCCCGCCTGGACTCGAACCAGGAACCTACGGATTAACAGTCCGACGCTCTGCCAATTGAGCTACAGGGGATCGCGCTGGGCGCGAGCCGTTACATTACCAGAACTTCACGTCACGTCGAACTCGGCGCGCAACTGCTCCAAAGTGAGTGCCAGGAGAGGGTTGTCGGCGAGTTCGTCGACGCTAACCCCCTTGCCAGGAGCCACTCTCCAGATCAGCGGACGCGACGAGTCGCCCAACTCCCGACGGGCCGTGATCAGCGCCGTGCGGCCTCGGTCGAGCTCCACCGTCCGGACGCACGCGATGCTCGCGGTCACGCGCTCGTTGAAGAAGTCCGGCAGTCTCCCGGGCTCGGTCAGCTCCAGTCGCCACTCCACGCCGTCCACGTCCAGCCAGCTCAACGAATGGCTGGTCGCGTCCCAACTGCCGCGCTCGATGCGGTGCCAGGACTGCTCGCGCCACTCACCGTCCTGCTTGAACACCAGCGCATCGACCAGGCCGCCCACCTGCCCCTCCGCGCTCGCGCCAGGCGCGAGCACCCGCCGTCCAGCGGCGAGCCGTTTCAGGTCAGGATCAAGGTGCGTGCGCGCGAACAATGCCATGACGCCATTCTGCTGGATCGGACCGGCGCGTCAGGACGCCGCGAACGCCAGCCGGCGCACGCACGGCAGGTCGGGCTGGGCCCAGTTCAGCCACATCAGGCGCTCCCGCTGGAACCAAGCCACCACATCATGATCAGTGCTCGTCGCGGGCACCTCGCCGATCGTCCGCACGAAAAAGCAGGACAGCGTGATCGGCCCGCCCGCGACCATCGTCGTGCTTCGGTCGAGCAGGTCGCCCACTTCGATCTCGACCCCCAACTCCTCCAGAACTTCACGCTCCAGCGCCGCCTCCGGCGACTCACCGTCGACGACCTTCCCTCCGGGGAACTCCCAGTAGCCCCCAGCGTCCTTGTCCGGCTTCCGGCGACAGGCCAGCACCAGATCCCCGTCGGTGAATACCGCAGCCACTACGTCCATCGTTCCCCCTGGACCATTCTCCACCCGATCACTCAGGGCGTACATCAGCAGGGGTGAGGTCCGACCGCCAACCCAGCCAGACCGGGTGCCGCAGGCGTCCGGTCGAGGTGGCTTCGGCGTAGGCAACCTCGGCCACCATCGTGGGTTCCACCCAGTGGGCGTCCTTGGCGTCTTCGCGCGGCACATCCTGCAGCGGCGGCTCCGCCCGGGCGAGCGGGGCCAGCAGGCGCTCGGCCTCGGCTAACCCCGCGTCAGTGAAGCCTGATCCGACCCGTCCGGCGTAGGCGATGCCGCCCGGGCCTGGGACGCCGACCAGCAGCGCGCCGATCGTTCCCGACCGTCCGCCCTGACCCGGACGCCAGCCGCCCACCACCACCGACTGCGTGCGACGATGCTTGATCTTCAGCCAGTCCCGGGAGCGGGACCCGGGACGGTAGGCCGAACCGCGCCGCTTCGCCACGACCCCTTCCAGGCTGAGTGCCGCGCTCGTGTCCAGCGCGGACGCGAGATCGCCCTCGAAACCAGGCGGCACCTGCACGCGCCCGGCGGGTGCCAGCCCGGCCAGCATCGCTCGTCGCTCCTCATAGGGCAGGCCCGTGAGGTCCTCACCATTCAGGCTGAGCAGGTCGAACACCATCAACAGCGCAGGCGCACGTTGGGCCGCCACGGCGATGTCGTTCGGCTTGGTGAGGTTGATCCTCGGTTGGAGCAACTCGAATCGCGGCGCTCCAGCGGCATCGGTGACGACGATCTCGCCGTCAAGGGTCGCCTGCCCGCAGTCGAGGTTGCGCAGGTCGACCAGCAGATCCGGGTACCGCGCGGTCTCGTCCCGGCCGTTGCGACTCGTCAGCCTGACGTCCTCCTTCTCGATCTGGACGATGATCCGGACGCCGTCCCACTTCATCTCGAACGCCCACTCCTCGCCCGACCCGACCTCGGCCGGGGTGGCCAGGGTCGCCAGCATCGGCTGGTAGCTCGCCTTGGCGGGCTGCGCCACCCGCAACGCGGGGG
>DAORUI010000041.1:5258-19083 GCA_035433085.1 Propionicimonas sp.
GGGGCCAGCGGCGCGAGCAGGTCGCCCAGCTCGGCCACTCGATCGAGCACCTCGTGGAACTCCAGCTGACGCAGACCTGGCTCCCCGAGTTCCGACCACGTCCGGGGCGCAGCGACAGTCGGGTTGGCACGACCGCGCAGCGAGTACGGGGTGATCGTGGTCTTGTTGCCGTTGTTCTGGCTCCAGTCGAGGAACACCTTGCCGTCCCGGTCCGTCCGACGCATCACCGAAGTCACCCGCGTCGGGTGAGCTGCTTGCAGACCCTGCGCCAGGTCCTTGGCCATCGCGGACGCCTCCGCCGGGCTCATCGAGCCATTCAGGTGGGCGTACAGGTGGATTCCCTTGCTGCCCGAGGTCACCGCGAAGGACTCGAAACCCGCCGCGAGCAGCGCGTCCCGCACCCAGCCGGCCACCTCCGCGCACTCGGCCAGGCTCACCCCGGCGCCGGGGTCGAGGTCGAGCACGAGTCGGTCCGGCGGCAGGGGAGTGCCGTCCTGGTCGAACCGCCACTGCGGCACGTGCAGTTCCAGCGACGCCAACTGGGCCAGCCAGGTGAGCGTAGCCACGTCATCCGCCACGGGGTAGAGGTTGGTTCCGTCCGAGTGCTCGATCGCGAAGCGCTGCACCCAGTCGGGGGTGCCCTTGGGCAGGTTCTTGGCGAAGAACACGTTGACGTCCGAGCGGCCGTCGCCCACCCCGTCCGGCCAGCGCTTCCGGGTGATCGGACGCATCCAAAGGTGCGGCAGCAGCACGTCCGCGATCGCGGCGTAGTAGGCGATTACCTCACCCTTGGTGGTGCCCGTGACCGGATAGAGCACCTTGTCGAGGTTGGTGAGCGTCAGTGTTCGCCCCTCAACGACCACCTGCTGGCTCGCCATGGGCACATCCTGCCGGAGTGCCTGATCCAGGTCGATACCGAGATCTGCGCGCGAGACTGTCGTCCATGGTCGGTTCAGGATCTTCCATGCCGCGTCGAGCTACCCGACGGCTGCCCCCAGTGCCTCTCCGATCGGCTCGCGGAGCACCAGCGTGGCCAGATCGTCGTAGCCGGTCGGCTCCTTGTTGATCAACACCAGTTCGCGACCGCCGAACTCCCGCACCAGCCCGGCCGCCGGGTACACCACCAGTGAGGTGCCGCCCACGATCAAGGTGTCGGCGGCGGCGAGATGTGCCACCGCAGCGTCGAGGACGTTCGCATCGAGCGCTTCTTCATACAGCACCACCTCAGGCTTGATCGTGCCACCGCACTCGCACTCCGGAACGCCGACCGAACCAGTGATCGCTTCGAGGCCGAACCTTCGGCCGCAGAGCTGGCAACGATTGCGATGCACGCTTCCGTGGAGCTCCAGCACGTTCCGCGAACCGGCCGCCTGGTGCAGGCCGTCGATGTTCTGGGTGATCACCGCGGTCAGTTGGCCACGGGCCTCCAGCCGAGCGAGCGCGAGATGCGCGGCATTCGGCCTGGCGTCCGGGTAGAGCAGGTGAGCCCGGTAGAAGTCGAAGAACTCAGCGGCGTGATGAACGAAGAAGCGGTGGCTGAGCACCTCCTCGGGGGCGGTGAACGTGCCGGTCGACCGGCGGTACAGACCGCCTGCCGAACGGAAATCGGGAATGCCGCTCTCGGTGGACGTGCCGGCTCCGCCGAAGAACACGATTCGCTTCGCGTCGGCGATGATTCGCCTGAGCTCACTGATCACGATGGCAGGCTAACCGAGAGTGTCCAGCCCAGCGAGTGACCTATTCGGCGCCCGACGAATGCGGGGATAGTCTGCGCGCATGTCACTGCAGCTACCGCCACCGGTGGACGCAACCCCGGCGCGCGCGGGCATGGCCGACCGCCTGGCCGCGATGATCCGGGTTCCCACGATCTCGGCCGAGGCGGACGCTCGCGGCTCCGCCTTCGAAGACTTCATCGCCTTGCTGGCCGGCCTCTACCCGCAGTTGCACGAGCACCTGTCCCTTGAGCGGATCGGGCAGTTCGGGCTGGTCTACACCTGGTCGAGCGTCGCACCTGACGATGCCGACCCGGTGGTCCTGATGGCCCACTACGACGTGGTCCCCGTGGCCGGCCAGGAGACCGTGTGGACCGTCCCACCGTTCGAAGGACGCATCGCCGACGGATACGTCTGGGGCCGCGGAGCCCTCGACGACAAAGGTGCGCTCTGCACCCTGTTCGAGGCGGTGGAGAACCTCGCCAGCGAAGGCTGGGGGCCGCCTCGCACCGTGCTGCTCTGCCTCGGCCCGGACGAGGAGGTGATGGGTGCGACCGGCAGGCTCATCGCGAACACCTTGCGCGAGCGCGGCGTGCGGCCCTGGCTCGTGCTCGACGAGGGGGGTGCGATCAGCGAGGTGCCGTTCCCCGGGGTCGACGGCACCTTCGCCATGGTCGGGCTGGCCGAGAAGGGCGTGCTGACCGTGGAACTGAAGGCGTCGGGCGAAGGCGGGCACGCGTCCGCGCCCAGCGGGCTCACCGCCGTCGGACGCATCGCTCGCGCGGTGGCCAAGCTCAACCACAATCCGTTCGACGTGCACATGCCCAGGACCGTGGTCGACCTGTTCACGCGCCTTGCCGACTTCGCCGAACCGAAGTACGCCAGAATCTGGGCCCTAGCCGCTCGTAGTCCGTGGCTCACCGCTCGCGCGCTGCTTGCCGGCGGAGGAGCGGACGGGGCCGCGCTCGTGCGCACCAGCCTCGCACCGACGATGCTGTCGGGGGGCAACAGCCCGAACGTGCTGCCCTCGTCGGCCTCGGCCATGCTGAACATCCGCGTGAACGTGGGGGAGACGATCGCAGGCGTGGTGGTCCGGCTTCGCCGCGTGATCAACGATTCCTCAGTCGAGGTGCGCGTGGTCGAAGGCGAAGAGTCCAGCCCCGAATCCCCGTCCGACAACGCTCAATTCGCATTGATCTCAAGAGCGGTGGCAGCCGGTTATCCCGGCGTCCCGACCCTGGGCTATCTCACCATGGCTGCCACGGACGGCCGGCACTGGCACCGGTTCGTGCCGTCGGTCTACCGGTTCGCGCCACTGCACATGTCGGCGCAGCAGCGAGCCTCGATCCACGGCATCGATGAGCGGGTGTCGGTCGACAGCCTCCTCCGCGGCGAGCGGGTCTACCGTGCGCTGCTCACCCACCTGCTGGAGGCCTGATGCCCGACGTATCCGCGCTGGACGGCCCGCCCGCCACGAGAGTGCGCTTCGGTGCGCTGGCGGCAGTTGTCGGTTTCCTGGTCTATGTCGAGTTCACCAGTGGAATCCTGCAGGGCTTCTACACCCCGCTGCTGACCGACATCGCGCGGCACCTGAACGTGCCGGACGCGGACGTCAACTGGCTCGAAGGCGGCCAGATGATGGCCGCGGCGATCATCATTCCGGCGTTCGCCAAGCTGGGCGACATGGTGGGGCATCGCCGGATGCTGCTGATCTCCACGGCACTCACCGCGGTGGCCAGCGCAGGCCTGCCGCTGACGAACAACTTCTGGGTGTTCCTGCTGGCCTGGTCGCTGCAGGCGTTCTACATCGTCTGGCTGCCGTTGGAAACCGCACTGATCTACTCGCGTGCTCGCGGCACCGGGCACCCGGCGGCACTGACCAGGCGGGCCGCCGGTTGGCTGGTGGCCGCGCTCGAGGTCGGTGTGATCTTCGGCGCGTTGTCGGCCGGGCAACTGGTGTCCGTGCTGCCGCTCTCACTCGTGCTCTGGCTGCCGGCGATCGCTGTGTCGGCCTGCTTCTTCGTGATCCTGTTCGGGGTGAAGGAGTCGCCCGACCTGCATGGGGGCCGGTTCGACACCACCGGGATGGTGCTGGTCGCGGTCGCCCTGCTCGGACTCACGGGCGGGCTGTTCCTACTGCGGGTGAACGGGCCGGACAGTCCGATCGCCTGGGCAGCCATCGTCCTTGGTCTGGCGCTGTTCACGCCCTTCGTCCGCTGGGAACTCAAGCAGGCCGACCCGCTCGTGGACGTTCGGATGTTCGTCAATCCCTCACTGTGGCCGGTCTTCCTCACCGCCGGTCTCTTCGGCGTGAGCGTACTCGGGGCGCAGGCACCGCTGTCGACCTTCGCGCGCACTGATCCTGCCGTCTACGGCTATGGGTTGGGCGCGACCAGCGGCCTGACCTCGGTGCTGATCGGTGCCTACGTGCTCGCTCTCACCGCCGGTGCACTGATGTTGCCACTGGTGACCAGATGGGTGAGCCCGCGCTGGGCGCTGATCGGTGCGAGCGTGCTGGTAGGGGTCGGCTATCTGCTCTTCCTTCCCTTCCACGCCACTTATGCCCAGACGTTGACCAACATGATCATCGCCGGCGTCGGCTCCGGAGCGCTGGTGGCCGCACTGCCTGCCGCCGCCGCCGCAGCAGCTCCCCAGGGCCAGACCGGCGTTGCGACCGGCCTGACCAACTCGGTGAAGACCGTCGGCGGCTCGGTCGCGTCCGCTGTGTTCGGGATCGCGTTGGCCACGCATGCTGCGGGCGCCGTGCAGGGCACGGCAGGTTCCTTCAGCGGCTATCTGACCGTCTGGACGGTCTGTGGCGTCACCGCGCTGGTGGCTGCGGTCGCGCTCTTCTTCGTGCCGCGGACGGCTTTCAGCGACGTTGGCCACTGACTCCGGCATCGAAGGGTAGGCGCGAGCGCTACTTCGCGGCGCGCCGCTCCAACACCCCGTCGATGGTCTTGGACAGCACCGAATCCACGTCGATGTTGGCGGCTGCCCGGTCCACGTCGCCGAGCGCTGGCAGCGCGTTCACCGCTGCGACGATCTTGGCGAGCGCGGCCTCGTCGGAATCGACGCTGGTGTCCACCACCAGGTCGAACTGCGAATCGTCCGCCCAGTCGGCGGAGTAGAACAGCCGGGTGAAGCGGGCGCGCAGTGCGTCGTCCTCATGGATGCGCACCGCTGCATCCTCGGGACTGATCTGCTCGCGCTTGGCGATGCGCTCGACGCGCACATTCTCGGGCGCCTTGACCAGCACGTTGACGACGTCACCCATGCCTTCGAGCACTTTGAACCCGCCGCGGCCGAGGATCACGACGTTGCCGCGTGCCGCGAACGCCGCGATGGTCTGGTTCATCATCTGGATCGTGAGCACGCTGTTGTCGTTGAAGAGTTCCCAGATCTTCGGCTTGTGGTCGTAGATCTCGTTCAGCTGGGTGAACCCGTACTGCCGGATCACCCGGTTGATCAGTGCCTTGTCGACCAGCATGTAGCCGAGTTCCTTGGCCAGGTCACGGGCAAGGGACGCGCCCCGGCTGCCGAGTTGACGGGAGATGGTGATGACTGCCATGTCGACCTCCGAGGATCATTGCGCCTGTTCACCCTGACGCTACCAGTCGCGCCCGTTGTGAGCCCGGGTTTCAGGCGCGATCGAGCAGGGCAAGCACGGTTCGCCCCACCCCGTCCGCGTCGTTGCTCGGCACCACCGGGAAGCCCGCCGCCAGCAGCCGCGGGTGCGCATTGGCCACCACGTAGCCCTGGCCGACCCAGCCGAGCATCTCGAGGTCGTTGGGCATGTCGCCGAAGGCGACCACATCGGCGGCGTCCACTCCCAGTTCGGCACAGATCGCAGCGAGCGTGCTGGCCTTCGAGATGCCGGCCGCGGTGAGTTCGAGCATTCCGTAGGCGTCACCGGTAAGCGCATGGGTGAGGGTGAGCCGCTCGGCCACCACCGCCGCGGCCAGCGCCTCGAGTTCGTCACTGTCGATCTCGGTGTGGAAGCCGAGGAGTTTGATCACCGGGCCGAGACCGGCCGCCAGTTCGTCCAACGAGCCTTCGTGGACGCCGGGCTCGCCGCGCTGGCGGGACGGGGAGTGCGGCTCGCAACCGAAGCCGGTTGGGGTTTCGAATCCGAAACTGATACCTGGGATCGCACCCTGCAGTTCGCGCGCCACGGTCACCGCGAGGACGCTGTCCAGGGGGTAGGTGCGCACCACGGTGTGGGACGCCAGGTCGTAGACGGCAGCGCCGTTGCTGACGATCACCTGCGAGTGGGCGAGGCCGAGCTGGTCGACCACGTCGAGCCAGCGCACCGGCCGGCCGGTGGCCACCACCAGGGGAACTCCGACCTCGGCTGCGCGCCGAGCGGCGGCGAGATTGACCGGAGAGACGGTCTTCGCCGTGGTCAGGAACGTGCCGTCGAGGTCCGTGGCGATCAGCCGGGGAACGCCCATCGTGCGACTACAGCCGTGAGTTCGGTGTCGGCGAGCCAACGCCTGACGGCGAGGCCGAACCCGGGCTCGGCGAGCCGCTGGACGGAGACGGCGACGGTGAGGGTGAGGCCGACGAGGGTGAGGGCGATCCCGATTGCGGGGTCTGTGGCGAGGCCGAAGCGGTGTCGGGGACCGGCGGCGGCGGGCTCACCTGTGGCGCCTGCTGGAAGATCAGGATCGCGATCAGCACGGCCAGCGCGGAGAGGAGCACCATCAGCAGCCACGAGGCAAGGATCGACAGCCAACCCGCGCGATCATGGCGTCCGGGCCAGGGCAGGGGCCACAGCTTGGCGATTCCCGGACGGTCGTCCTCTAGCCAGTGCAGCCGATAGTCCGGGCCGGTCGCCGTCCCTTGGAGGGGCACCCGGGAGAGGTCGATCGCAGCCAGGATGCGAGTGGCCTCAGCCACCGAGCCAGGGGACGCGTCGTAGGCCAGAGCCACCCACGGGGTAGCGGGGGTGGGGTCGGCCACCTCCGGTTCGTCCGCGTCGTCGAGGTAGCGCCGACCCAGTCGGCCGTCGGACTGGCCGCGTCCGCCCCGGGCCAGCACGGTGTCGATATGCAGTTGGTTGACGGTACCCGCGAACCGGTCGCGCGCGCCCGCGTCCGCTGCTGCGCCCTCGGAGAGAAGGATGAGCATCGTCGGGGTGTTCGCCGAGTCGTGCCCGACATAGGCGACACCCGACGGTGCGGCGACGAGTCGGGCGTCGAGCCAGAAGTCGCCCACTTTGGGCGGGTCGGACGGCAGCAGCGGCGACAGCAGCGGTGGCTGTTGCTCCGGATTCCCTGCGCTCATCTCATCCCATCGTGTTCGCGGACGCCCCGCGATGGCACCCATTGTGCCGCACGCCGCACAGGGGTCTTGGGCTGGTCGCGGAGCACAGGAGACCCACAGCGGCAGCCGGTATCGTTGACCGAACCTTCGATTACTTGCGGTGACGTCCAGGAGAGAACGCGTGACGGATCAGAACCAGCCGACCGGCTACCCGGCGACCCTGCCCCCGCAGCCGGTGCAGCCGCCGATCACCCATGTGCCGAACACTCCGGCGCCCGCAGTGGCTGCGAGCGCAGCCCCGGCCAACTCCGAGACCGCGAAGGCGGCCAAACTGCTCGGGGAGGCCATCGCCCAGGTGCAACGGGTGATCGTCGGCCAGGAGCACATGGTCGAACAGCTCATGGTCGCGCTGCTGGCGAAGGGGCACTGCCTGCTCGAAGGCGTCCCCGGTGTCGCGAAGACGCTCGCGGTACGCAGCTTTGCCACCGTCGTGGGTGGTGACTTCGCGCGCATCCAGTTCACGCCCGACCTGGTGCCGTCCGACATCGTTGGCACCCGCATCTACTCAGCGCGCCAGGAGAAGTTCGACATCGCGCTCGGCCCGGTGTTCGTGAACTTCGTGCTGGCCGACGAGATCAACCGGGCGCCGGCGAAGGTGCAGTCGGCGATGCTGGAGTTGATGGCCGAGCAGCAGGTGTCCATCGGAGGCCACACCTACAAGGTGCCGCAGCCGTTCATCGTCATCGCCACCCAGAACCCGATCGAGTCCGAGGGCGTCTACCCGTTGCCCGAGGCCCAGCGTGACCGCTTCCTGCTGAAGGTGGACGTGCCCTACCCCCGCGGCAACGAGGAGTTCGAGATCCTGCGCCGGATGAGCGTGCGTCCGCCGACGGCCGACCCTGTGCTCGATCCGGACACCATCTCGAAGCTGCAGGACCAGGCTTCCAACGTCTTCGTCCACAACCTCGTCGCCGAGTACGTCGTGCGCTTGGTCCTGGCCACGCGCACGCCGGAGGAGTTCGGCATGCCCGACCTGACCTCGGTCATCCAGGTGGGTTGCTCGCCGCGCGCGACCCTCGGCCTGGTGGCCGCCGCGCGCGCGCTGGCCCTGATCCATGGACGCGACTACGTGCTGCCGACCGACGTGCAGGCCGTCGCCCGGGACGTGATGTCGCACCGGCTCGTCCTCGGGTTCGACGCGGTCGCCGACAACATCACGCCCGCCCAGGTGATCGAACGAATCGTCGCCATGGTGCCCCCGCCCACCCCGGTGTGGAACAGCCAGCAGCGTCAGACCGCCCATGCGCAGCATCGCTACCACCCGGAAGCCCGTAGCTGAGCGTGTCCATCCAGCCCGGATTCGCACCACCGCCCGATGACCTCGGCGCGGTGGCTTCGGTGCTGGCTGAACCCCGGTCGGCGACCATCCCGCTGCACAAGCTCGCCCCGGAGGCGGCGCTGCGCCGGTTGGAGCTGACCATCGTCCGGCGGCTCGAGGGTTTCCTGCACGGTGACCACCAGGGCCTGCTGCCCGGTCCCGGCTCGGAGCAGAACGACGCCCGTGCCTACGTGCCCGGCCAGGACGACGTTCGCAAGATCGACTGGGCGGTGACCGCGCGGACCACCGTCCCGCACGTCCGCGACACCATCGCCGACCGGGAACTGGAGATCTGGGCGCTGCTCGACGTCACCCCGTCCATGAACTGGGGTACCGAGGGCGTCACCAAACGCGACCTGGGCATCGCGGCGATCGCGACCATCGGCTTCCTCAGCCAGAAGATGGGCGACCGGTTCGGCGGCCTGGTGATGCGACCGGACGAGATCAAGCGGCTGCCCGCGCAATCAGGGCGCACCGCGCTGTACGGGTTGTTGCGGCGCATGCTCACCGAACCGATCGTGTCCGACCACACCACCGGCCCGTACACGCTGGCTGCCGGCGTGCAGCGGCTCGCTCGCGCGGAGCGCCGCCGAGGCATGCGATTGGTGGTGTCGGATTTCCTCACCCCCGGCGACTTCGAGTTGGACGCGAACGTGCCCCCGGAGTGGGAACGCCCGATGCGCGAACTGGCCGTGCGCAACCAGGTGCTCGCAGTTGAGGTCGTCGACCGCCACGAGATGGAGTTCGCCGACGTCGGCGAGCTGCTGATCCGTGACCCCGAGACCGACTTCGAGCGGTATGTGAACACCTCCGATGAGGCCGCGCGCGAGCGCATGGACGCAGCCACTGCCGCCCAGCGCGAACGGGTGCGGGTGGCACTGCGCAGGGCAGGGGCCGCGCACATCCAGTTGCGCACCGACAGAGACTGGGTGCATGACATCGCACGATTCGTGCTGGCCTATCGACGTACGGCGGGCATGCTGCACCAGCCGCCGGCGGGGGTGACGAAGTGATCGAGTGGCCACCGACCTTCTTGAACCCGGAGCGGCTGTGGGTGCTTGTGTTGATACCGCTGATGGTCGCGGGCTACATCTTCCTGGTGCTGCGCAAGAAGAAGTCGGGCATGCGCTTCACCAACACCACGATCCTCGGCCGGGTGGTACCCAAACAGTCGCAGTGGCGACGGCATCTGGCGGTGGCGCTGTCGCTGGCCGCGCTGTTCGCGTTGAGCTTCGCCTGGGCGCGTCCCAACGGCATCGAGATGCAGTTGAAGGAGCGGGCCACGGTCGTGCTGGTGATTGACATCTCGCAGTCGATGCAGGCCACCGACGTGTTGCCCTCGCGGCTGGACGCGGCCAAACAGGCCGCCCTCAACTTCGTCAAGGCGCTGCCGGCGCAGTACAACCTCTCGCTGGTCAGCCTTTCGGGCAACCCGTCCGTCCGGTTGCCACCGACGCTCGACCGGGTGCAGGCGACCCAGGCGATCAACGGCCTCAAGCTGCAGGACTCGACCTCGGTCGGGGAGTCGATCTACACGGCGCTCTCGGCGCTTTCGTTGGCGCCGAAGGGCACCGACTCGTCTCCGGCGCCGGGTGCGATCGTCCTGCTGTCGGACGGCCAGAACACCGCCGGACGCTCGCCGATCCAGTCCGCCAACGAGGCGAAGTCGCAAGGTGTGCCGGTCTACACGATCGCTTTCGGTACCGAGAACGGCTATGTCGACTTGGACGGGGAGCGCCAGCGCGTCCCCCCGGACAAGGAACTGCTTGCCAACATCGCCCAGACCTCGGGCGGGCAGACGTACACCGCCGAGGACCTGAGCCAACTGGACAAGGTGTACAGCAACATTCGCAGTGAGGTCGGTCAGGCGCCGGTGAAGAAGGAGACCACCGCGCTCTGGGCCGGATACGGGCTCGCCTTCGCGGTCGTGGCCGCGCTGGCGGCGGTGTCATTGGGAGCGAGGTGGCCGTGATGTTCGAGCTTGAGTTCATGCGTCCTGAGCGACTGTGGTGGCTGGCGCTGATTCCGTTGCTGATCGGGCTGTACGTGCTGCTGCTGTGGCGACGCCGCTCGAAGGCGCGTCCGCACGCGATCACGAACCTGGAACGGGTGCTACCCAAGCAGCAAGCTTGGAAGCGGCACTCGGCGGTTGCGGCTGCCGTGCTGGCTCTGGCGGCGCTGAATGTGGCCTTCGCGCAACCCAAGGGTGAGGTCGAGGTGCCTCGGGAGCGCGCGACCATCGTGATCACCATGGACGTCTCGCGTTCGATGCTGGCCGAGGACGTTTCCCCGAACCGCCTGAACGCAGCGAAGAGCGCGGCGCAGGACTTCCTGAACCTCCTGCCGACCGGCTTCAACGTCTCGCTGGTCGCCTTCGCCGGCACCGCAACCGTGGTCGTGCCCCCGACCGTCGATCGGGGGACGGTTGCCGCGGCGATCGAAAACCTTGAGGTGGCGCCGTCGACCGCCATCGGCGAAGGCATCTACTCGGCGTTGGCCGCGCTGGAGCAGGCTCCTCCGGACCCCGACCACCCCGACGATCCGGCACCGGGCGCGATCGTCCTGCTGAGCGATGGTTACACCAATGTCGGCAGGCCGTCCGACGTGGCCGCGCGGGCGGCCAAGGCCGTGAAGGTGCCCATCTACACGATCGCCTATGGCACGCCCAACGGCTTCGTGGAGAGCAATGGACGCCGCGAGCCGGTGCCGGTGAACCCGGAGGAGCTCGCGCGCGTATCGGAGCTGTCGGGCGGCAAGGCGTTCACCGCCGACTCGGCCGGGAAGCTCAAGGAGGTCTACTCCTCCATCGCCAAGTCGGTCGGCTACGTGAAGGTCGACCAGGAGGTCACCGAGCAGTACGCCGGCTACGCCCTCGGCTTCGCCGTCCTGGCAGCGTTCGCGATGATCTCACTGGGTGCCCGCTGGCCGTAGCGAACGCTCCCCGAGCCTGTCGAGGGGCCCGAGCCTGTCGAGGGGCCTAAGCCTGTCGAGGGGCCCGAGCACGTCGGCGAAGTCCTCAGCGCGCGGCGAGGAACGCCCGCAGTTGCTCCACCACGAACGCATGATCGTCGAGCTGGGGCAGGCCCGAGACACCGACTACACCGATCACCGCGCCACCCTTGAGCCGGATCGGCACGACACCGCCGGCGGCGGCGTAGAGCGAGGGATCGAGCCGACTGTCGACGTCGAAGTCGCCACCGCGCTCTCGGAACGACTCGCCGACGGTCAGCGAGGCCTGTCCGTAGCGCAGGGCGACCCGGGTCTTTCGGGCCAACCAGTCGTCATTGTCCGCGCTCGAACCGGGTAGTGCGGTGTGGAACACCCGCTGTTCGCCGAGCACGATGCCGATCGCCACCGGCAGGTCCGCGTCCGCGGCGGCCGCACGCATGCCGCAGCCCAGTTCCCAGGCGTCGTCGAGGGCGAAGTCATCGAAGCGCAGTTCGGCTTCCTCTGCGCGTAGCTGCTCTGACAGTTCACTCATTCGCGGTCTCCATCCCGGTCGTCATGTGGCCCGTAGTCACGGGCGCCGAAAATCCCCGTCCCGATGCGCACCTGGGTGGCGCCGTGTGCGATCGCCAACTCGAAGTCGCTGGACATCCCCATCGACAACTCGCCGTACCTCTGGCCGTCGATACCGGCTTCGCGGAGCAGCGCCTGCACGTGTTGCATCCGCGTGAAGCACGCTTTCACCAGGCGTTGCACCGGCGACGGTGCAGCCAGGGTCATGAGGCCGCGCACCCGTAGTGCGTCGAAGGTGGTGAGCTGGCGGGCGAAGTCGACGACCTCATCGGGAGGCAGTCCGAACTTCGACTCCTCGCCGGATGAGTTCACCTGGATCAGCACGTCGAGCCGGCGTCCGAGCGGCTGCAGGCGCCGATCGAGCTCGGCCGCGAGCGGGACCGAGTCGAGTGCCTGGAACTCACTGGCATGGCGCGCCACGATCTTGGCCTTGTTCGACTGCAGGTGGCCGATCATCACCCACTCCAGTCCGCGCACGTGCGCGAGTTCGAGGGCCTTGGCCTCCAGGTCCTGCGCTTTGTTCTCGCCGAACCTCGTGTACCCGGACGCGATCGCCACCTCGAGGTCGCTGATCGGCCGGGTCTTGCTCACCGGGAGCAATCGGACGGAATCGCGCGCGCGTCCGGCGGCCACGCAGGCGGCCTCGATCCGGGCTTGGATGGCCTCCAGATTGGCCGCGATCGATTCCATACCCCCTAGCTAACCAGAAGTCGGGCACCCGGCGGTCGGCTCCGGGCTGGCCTGACCGCGCGTGCCGGTGCAGAATGGGGACACCCCTTGGGGCTGAGGTAGCTGGGGAAGGCATATCTCGGCGATAGGGGAACTGATGTCTGGTACGCGCGGGGTCGTCTGGATCCACTCAGCGCCGGCTGCGCTGCGCCCGCACCTGGAATGGGCGATGGGCGCAGTCTTCGGCGCACCCATCGAACTCGCGTGGTCTGACCAACCGGCCGAGCCGCGAACCCTGCGCGCCGAATACCCCTGGCACGGCGCGGTCGGGACGGGGGCTGAACTGGCCAGCGCGCTGCGTCGGTGCGTCCGCGTGCGGTTCGAGGTGACCGAGGAGCCCAGTGCAGGTGGCGAGGGGAGCCGCTGGGCGTACACACCCCGGCTCGGGGTCCACGCCGCGACGATCGGCGGGCACGGCGATGTGATGATCCATGAGGACCGGCTCAAGCAGGCCCTACTGGCGGACGCGCTGGGTCAGCGTCCGCTGGCCGAAGGGGTCGCCGAGCTGCTCGGTGCAGCGTGGGACGCCGAACTTGAAGCCTTCCGGTACGCAGGTGACGGCGCTGCAGTGCGTTGGCTCTACCAGGTCGGGTGAGGCGAACCCAAGTTTGACTGGTTATGGACACCCGGCGCGATGCCCCCGACCTAACGACCCACTTTCAACCGGTTATGAGGGGCAATTTGGCTCTCATAACCGGTTGAAACTGGGTCGGCCCGCAGCGCACCGCGGAATGGGCCGTCATAACCGGTTGAAACTGGGTTGATCTCTAGAGCGGGATGTTCGTGTGGGCTCCCCGGACACCGGCATCGGCGTCGCGAATGGCGTCGGCCAGAGCGGAGCGGGTGACCACCGGAGAGATGATCTCGTCGACCACGCCGATCTCGACGGCCTTGTCCACGCCGCCGGCGATGCGCTCGTGCTCTGCGGCCAACTCGGCCTCGACCTGCGCGAGCATGTCCGGGTGCACCTCGGCGAGCTTGCGACGGTGCAGGATCCGGATGGCCGCGACCGGGCCCATCACGGCGATCTCGGCGGCAGGCCAGGCGAACACCTTCGTGGCGCCCAGCGATCGCGAGTTCATGGCGATGTAGGCGCCGCCGTAGGCCTTGCGGGTCACCAGGGTCACCCGAGGCACTGACGCCTCCGCGAACGCGTGCAGCAGTTTGGCGCCGCGGCGCACGACCCCGTCCCACTCCTGGCCGACGCCGGGCAGGTAGC
>DAORUI010000042.1:0-18863 GCA_035433085.1 Propionicimonas sp.
GTCTCACCCTCGGCGCCGACGACTACGTCACCAAGCCGTTCAGCCTGGAGGAGCTGGTGGCCAGGGTGGCCGCGATCCTGCGCCGCACCTCGCACGACGCTACGGCGACCGAGGCGCCCGGCTCGCTGACCTACGGCGATCTGGTGATGGACGAGGACGGCCACGAGGTGTGGCGCCAGGGCCGGCGGATCGACCTTTCGCCCACCGAGTTCGCCCTGCTGCGCTTCCTGTTGCGCAACTCCGGACGGGTGATGTCGCGCGCCCAGATCCTCGAACACGTCTGGCACTACGACTTCAACGGGGATTCCAGCGTGGTCGACTCCTACATCCGCTACCTGCGTCGCAAGGTCGACGCCTTCGAACCCCCGCTGATCGAGACCGTGCGTGGAGTGGGCTACACGCTGCGCCTGCCCAAAGAACTGCGATGAAGAAGTGGTCGCTGCGCAAGCGGCTGGTCTTCGGCTCGGTCTCGTTGCTGGCCTTGGCCCTGCTGCTGGCTGCGATCGCCTCGGTGATGCTGTTCCGGACCTTTCAGATTCGGCAACTCGACGAACAACTGGGCACTCCGTTCGGCCAGAACCCGCCAACCCAGGTGCAGGCTTGGCTGGAGCAGATCTGCCGGACCGGGCCCGGGGCGTCGGCTGCCCAGTTGCCGACCAGCTTCGCGGTCGCGGTGTTCGACCATTCCGGACCCCCCACCTGCCAGCTGCCTGGCGGCACCGAACCCTCGCCCCGATGGTCCGGGCTCACGCCGGCCGCGCTGGCCGGGCTCGCCACGGACCAGACGGTGGTATCGCTGCATTCCCTCGCCGCTGAGCCTGGCTCGTGGCGGGTCCGCGTGCTCGCCCTGGACGACGGCTACGTCGCGATCGCCAAGTCCACCGCCGAGATCGAGGTGGCGGCCAGGCGGCTTGCCCTGATCTGCCTGTCGGTTGGGGTGATCATCCTGAGCATCGCCACCCTGGCTGGCGTAGCGCTGGTGCGGCTGGGACTGCGTCCGCTCACCGAGATCGAGCAGACCGCCGGGAAGATCGCGGCCGGCGACTTCTCCAGCCGGATCAACCTCACCTCGTCCGAGACCGAGGTCGGCCGGCTGGCCGCGTCCCTGAACGCGATGCTCACCCAGATCGAAGCGGCCTTCGGCGAGCGCGACCGCACCGAGCAGCGCCTGCGCCGGTTCGTCGCCGACGCCAGCCACGAACTGCGGACGCCGCTGGCCACGATCCGCGGCAACGCCGAACTCGTCCGCACCGGAGTGGTCACCGGCCCCGACGAGATCGTACGGGTGCTCGGCCGGATCGAATCGGAGTCGATCCGGATGGCTGGGCTGGTCGAGGACATGCTGATGCTGGCGCGTCTCGACACCACCCGGGTGCTGGAGCAACGGCCGGTCGATCTGCTCACGCTCGCCGCCGACGCTGCGGCGGACGCGCGGGTGCTCGCTCCCGAGCGGCACATCTCGGTTGGCAATCCGGTCGATCCGCCCTGGCAGGACGCCCCGCCGATCGCCCTGGGCGACGACGCGCGGCTGCGGCAGATCATCACCAATCTGGTCGGCAACGCCGTCCGGCACACCCCCGCCGACACCCCGATCGAGATAGAGGTGGGCGTTCGCGATCACCAGGTGCAGCTCGCTGTGGTCGACCACGGGCCGGGCCTGCAGGTCGGCAACGAGGAGCGCGTGTTCGAACGCTTCTTCCGCGAAGACCCCGGACGCGGACGCAGCCGCGGCGGGTCCGGACTCGGGCTCGCGATCGCGTCCGCCCTGGCCGAGAAGCACGGCGGCACCCTCAGCTACCAGCCCACGCCGGGTGGGGGCAGCACCTTCCGACTCACGCTGCCCGCGGAGTCGCTCTGATCGCGCCACCATCGCGTGGCTGTACCAGCTGAGCGCAACCCACCGTGTGGACGACGCTCGAAAACTGGCCACCGGCCCCGCGGCTTGATCGCGTCCGCGTCGTGCGGCTCGCCCGGATCATCGCAACCATGGAATCGGCCGGCGTGATCCCGCCGACCGACGCTCAGGGTTGTTGACACCCGAGCGCGCCGTCCTCAGCTTGAGCGCGGCAACGTGCGGTGAGCGCGTGCCAGCCAATCGCCCCGGCGGCAGGTGCGGCCGGACGGTGGGGACCGACCTTCCCAGCCGATCTCGCTCTGCCCGCCCATCAGGTACGCCTTCGGGTGAGGAACCGAGCGTGGACCCTCGTCCTCTGGGCAGGGTCGACGTAGGTCGGCGGGACGATCTCGGGCACACCGTCGCCTCTCAACCGGACGCTCCAGCGATCAGCGCCCGGTTTGCGACTGGGCTCGACGATGGCGTGGTGGTGAGGGCAGAACAGGTAGAGGTTGGTGAGGCTGGTTTCGCCGCCCGCCCACCAGGGCACGCCATGGTGGGCGTGGCAGTCCCGGGGCGGCTTGTCACAACCGACGAACACGCAGCCGCCGTCGCGTAGGTCGAGAGCCGTGCGGATCGCCGGTGTGACCAGGCGTTGCTCGCGTCCGACGTCGAGCACTTCGGATTCGCCGCCCAGAACCGCGGGCAGGATGTCGGCATCGCACAGCCACCGGCGCAGCACCCCGGCATCGATCGGATCGCCGCCGCCGACCAGTTCGCCGCTGATCAGACCGCCGTCGACCGCGGCCTTGCAGAGCTTGTCGTAGGACAGCGTCACCACGACTCGCGGACGATCGCCGCCGTGGGTGGGCGCGAGCCCGTCGAGAGCGTGCCGGTTCGCCATAGCCAACAGCGCATCGGCTCGCCACATCGCCGGGGTCAGGTACTCGGCGTTCGGGTCGAGCCGATCCAACCCGCGCTTGGCCTGGGCCGCGTAGGCGTCGATCATCCGGATGAACGGCTCGGCCTCGGCGATCGGCAGGCTGCCGCGAATCAGCACCGACCCCTGGTGGTCGTGGACGAACTTCAGGTGCCGGTTGCGCATTGCCTGCTTGTGCTCGCGCTCCAGCCGCTCGGCCTCCCTCGTGTCGGCGGACTCGGGGTCGAGCACGTCGAGCAGATGTCGCGAGAGCCGCCGCAGTTCGGTGGCGTTGTGGGACGCCGCGAAGCTCACCATCAGCTCCTGTGCCTGGACGGTGGTCTCGGGCGGAAGGTCGTCGGGCAGGCCGTCCAGGACGTCGGTGATCGCCTCGGCCTGCGCAGGCAGGACGGTGCCGGACGCGGCTGCCGCGCCGATCAGCCTGAACCGATCGAGGCCCTGCCCGGCCAGGATCAGCCGGGCGGCTTCGCGCCTGGTCAGGTTCGCCGTCTGCGCCAACCACGAACTGGCGGAGGTGCCGTGCTCGTGCCACGCGGCTTGGCTGATCTCGATCTTGGCCGCGAGCCCGGCCTGCCAGGCTCGCAGTCGGGCTTCGATCCGCAGCGACGAGGCCAGCAGGCTGAGCTGCTCGGCCTCGGTCGGGAGCCGCAACCGGTCGTCGAAGAGTGCGTCAAGGCAGGCATTGATCACACCGAGCAACTCGGTGTCGCTGAGCCGATCGAGCCTGTCCTCCATATTCCTACGCTACGGGTCGCCACTGACATTTCTTCCGGGCCTCAAACCGTTATCCACAAGGGGTGACGGGCAGCATAGTTTTCCACAGCTTGCGCCGCTAACGCAGTTTCTGGGTGGACTCCCGCACAACAAGAACGGGCTCAATCACCCGTCGCGCCACCCGTTTGCCCGTGGCGATCCGCTTGACGATCATCTCGAAGCCGGCCCGGCCGAGCGCGGGAAAGTCCATGTAGACCGACGTGAGCGGCGGCGCGAAATAGCGTGCGTCCGGCATGTCATCAACGCCGACGATCGAGTAATCCTGGGGGGCGACAAGTCCACGGCGCCGCAACGCACTCATGAACCCCAGAGCCATTTGATCGTTGGCGCTGAACACCGCGGTGAAGGACTCGGGGTTCACGCTCAGCCCCACCGCTTCCCCGGACTCCGCCGACCAGTCGCCCCGCGCCACCGCGAGGGGGACCACTCCCGGATCGGCGAGAGCGTCGAGGTAGCCGCGTTCGCGCTCGTGCGCCTCGTTGCGGTTCTCCGGGCCGGCGATATGCAGGATCCGGCGGTGACCCAGCGCGAGCAGATGTCGGGTCGCCAAGAGGCCGGCCAGGTAGGAGTCGACGGTGGCGGAGTCAGCATTCGGCCAGGCCCGGCCGGACAGGATGACCACCGGCACCGTTTCCCAGACATGCTCCAGCAGATCCTCGATGCCCAGATAGGGCGAGGAGACGATGATCCCGTCGACCCGGGAAACCAGGAGCCGCTCCAGGGCCAGGTGGATCGCGCCGGGAGCCTCGGGGTCGGCGGGGTCGATGTCGACCTGGCTGGTGACCACCCCGTAACGCGCGAGGTGAGCAGCTTGATTGAGGCCGGACATGATCGACCAGGTGCCGTAGACCGACGGTCCGGTCATCAGGACGCCGACGGTCTGCGTCGAGTTCACCCGCAGGTTCCGGGCCGCCTGGTTGAAGGTGTAGTCGAGTTCGTCGATAGCCGCCTCGATCCGCTTGCGGGTCTCGGTGCCCACGTAACCGGTGCCGGTGAAGTAGCGCGACACGGTCTGCGCCGAGACTCCGGCCAGGCGCCCGACATCGACCATCTTCGGTCGGCGGGTGATGCTTCCCGACTCGGCCATGGGCGACGCTCCTCCTGCTCTGCTCCGTGCATCCGAACTCTAGTCGAGCAGATCGTGAATATTCATTCGTTACCTGTTTGTTATGCGACTGTCTTGCGCTCCTCCGTAAGTGATCGATAACTTACTCCTATCGCGAGGCATACGCCTCGGTCGAGTTCAGGCATGAGGAGCAAAGATGCCCCAGCCCACGTGGCGGATCGGCGAGTGGCCCTGGCTGCCGATCCAACCGTCAGCACAGCGCGTCCGCGTGATCGTCGACAATGACTTCGCCGGCGACCCGGACGACCTCTACCAACTGGCGCATCACCTGCTCTCGCCGTCGGTCGACATCCGCGGCATCGTGTGCAGCCACCTGCGTCCTGACGACCCTTTCTACCCCGGCGCCGACAGCGCGGACGCGGCCCGCCGGGTGGTCGAAGACCTCGCCGCGGCTATGCGACTCGACCTCGCCGGGCGGGTGTACACCGGCTCCAACCTCGCCCTCACCTCGCGCACCGAGCCGCAGGACTCCGAGGCCGCCCGCTTCATCGTCGCCGAAGCCATGCGGGACGAGCCCGGTCTGGCCCCGCTGTTCTTCGTGGCCGGTGGCGGGCTCACCGATCTGGCCGCGGCCTACCTGATCGAACCCCGCATCGCCCCGCGGATGACCGTGGTCTGGATCGGCGGACCGGAGCATGAGGGCCTCGGCTACGCCCCGCCGGAGATCGAGAGCCCCGAGTACAACCTGCGGATCGACGTCACCGCCGGCCAGGTCGTCTTCAACGATTCCGACCTGCCGCTGTGGCTGGTGCCACGGAACATGTACCGCCAATGCCTGGTGTCAGACGTTGAACTACGACACCGGGTCGCCGCCAAAGGCGAACTCGGCGCCTACCTCTACGCCGCGCTCCGCAAGGTCGCGGCCGGAATGGAAGCATGCGGAGCCGGCTACGGCGAGACCTACGCGCTCGGCGACTCCCCGCTGGTGCTGCTCACCGCGCTGCAGTCGTTCTTCCAGCCCGACCCGTCGTCGTCCGACCACGCCGTCCGGCCCTGCCCCGAACTCGACGACCAGGGCCTCTTCACCGACCGAACCGGGCGCGACATCCGGGTCTACCACCGCCTCGACGTCCGCCTGATGTTCGAGGACATGTTTCTCAAGTTCGACGAGCTGGCCAGCTGGCTCGCCGCTCATTGACCCAACAACCCAACCCGATGAGCCACGGCTCAACCAACCAAGAAAGAGGGAAGAGATGCGTCCGATGCGCATACTGGCCAGCCTGCTGGCCACCACCGCCCTTGCGGCCGGCCTCGTCGGCTGTGGCGGCGGCACTACGCCCACGACCACCGGCGGCGCGGCCGCGTCCAGCGCGGCGCCGGCGGAGAACGCTGAGCTGAAGGTCTGGATGGTGACCCAGGAGGACAGCCAGAAGAAGGCCTGGGAGACCATCGTCGCCGGCTTCACGAAGGCGAACCCGACGATCAAGGTGACCACCGAGGAGCGCGCGGTCGACGCCCACAAGGAAGCGCTGCGGCAGGTTTCGGGCACCAAGGCCGGACCCGACATCTACTGGTACTGGGAGGGCCCGGGCCTGGGTGGCTCGCTGGTGAAGGCCGGCATGAGCAAGGACCTCACCGACTTCTACAAGCAATTCAACTGGGAGAGCCGGTTCAGCTCGGCAGCCCTGGGTGGCATCACCCAGTACGGCGGCTTCCACGGCATCCCGTGGACCCTGCAGGGCCAGGCGCTCTACTACAACAAGAGCCTGTTCGAGAAGGCCGGCATCACCGCCGCACCGACCGATTACGCCGGCTTGGTAGCCGCAGCCGACAAGCTGGTGGCCGCAGGCATCACCCCGATCCAGTTCGGCGGCACCGTCAACTGGCACGTGATGCGACTGCTCGACAACCTGATCGAGGCCAAGTGCGGCGTCGACGTGCGCGACCAGTTGTTCGCCAAGGCCGCCAACTGGGGTAGCACCGCCTGCGTCAACGACGCCTTCACCGAACTGAAGACCTGGGCCGACAAGTATCTCCAGAAGGGCTTCATGAGCCAGTCGAACGACGACTCCAGCCAGCTCTTCTTCCAGGGCAAGGCTGCGATGGCGCTGGAGGGAACCTGGTTCAACTCCAACATCGTGGACGCCGAAATGAAGCCTGAAGGCGTGGGCATCTTCCAGTTCCCGACCGGGACGGGCCGGCTGTACAGCTTCGGCGAGGCGTTCTACCTCAACTCGGCCTCCGAACATCCGGACGCCGCCGCGAAGTTCCTCGACTACATCACCAGCACCGAGGCGCAGCAGACGGCCGTCGGCAACTGGGCCGCCCTGTCGGTGAACAAGGAGGTGCAGCCCAGTGCGGAGAACCCGCTGAACGCGGTCTGGCCACCCATCTTCGATGCCGCCAAGGGCACCATCACCAACTCCGACCAGGTGCTGAGCCTGGAGGAGACCACCGAGTACTGGCGAATCCAGAACGCCGTCGCCATCGGCGAGCTCGCCCCTGCCGAAGCCGGCGCCGCGATGCAGAAGTTCTTCGATTCCGAGTAGTCCTCACCCCCGGTGGGCCGGGCCTCACCCCGGCCCACCGGAGCCGACTTGGCTGCCGGGCTCGACGGCCCCCAAAGCCTGACGAAGGGCCCAGAGGCTTCGTCAAGCTCAGCCAACGTAACGGTCCCTGAGCTTGACGGTCCCTGAGCTTGACGGTCCCTGAGCTTGACGAAGGGCCAGACCCCCAACCCGCAACGACGCAAGAGCTGAGGAGGCTCAGATGTCACCACTCGAACTGGCGTCGACCCGACGTCCACGATCGCTGGGTAAGCGCCCGTGGGTGCGTGCCTCGGCGTACCTGGCCCCAGCGCTGATTCTCTACGCGGCGTTCCTGATCTATCCGATGATCGAGTCGGTGCGGCTGGCCTTCTTCAAGTGGAGCGGTTACGCCACCGAGCCGCAGGAGTTCGTCGGGATGCGCAACTTCGTCCGCCTGTTCACGGTGGATACGGTCTTCTGGACGGCGTTCCGCAACTCCCTGATCTGGGTGGTGCTGTCGCTGGCGGTCCCGATGGTGATCAGCCTGCTGATCGCGCTGGCACTCAACCGCAAGGTAATGGGACGCAATGTCTTCCGCTCGGTCTTCTACCTGCCGGCGGTCTTCGCCTCGATCACCGTGGCCGCCATGTGGCGCTGGATCTACGCGCCGTCCATCGGTGCGGTCGACCAAGCTCTCACCCTGCTGGGGCTCGACTCGTGGAGCCATGAGTGGCTGGGTGATCCCAACCTCGCGCTGTACTCGATTTTCGTTGCGGCCATCTGGCAGGGCATCGGCTTCAACATGGTGCTCTTCCTAGCCGGGCTGCAGCAGGTGCCGGCCGAACTGGTCGAAGCCGCCCAGATCGACGGCGCCAACACCTGGCAGCGGTTCTGGGCGGTCACCATGCCGGCGCTGCGTCCGACCACGGTCGTGGTGGTGATCCTGACCATCATCAACTCCCTGAAGGTCTTCGACCTGATCGTCGGCATGACCGGCGGCGGACCCGCCCAATCCACCCAGGTGCTGGCGCTGTGGTCGTACACGCAGTCCTTCTCCAACCACAACTTCGGCATGGGCGGCGCCACCGCCACCGTCCTGCTGGTCATCTCGCTCGCGCTGGTCATCCCGTACCTGGCCTGGTCCATGAAAGGCAACGACTGATGAGCACCCTCACCGCCCCGCTCGGCACCACAGCCGACACCAGCCTGCGCCGCCCACCCCGCGACTGGCCCCTGGTCGGGCTGTGGATCACCCTGTTCGTGACCGCCGCGATCTGGGCCGTCCCGTTCCTGTTCATGTTCCTCACCTCGGTGAAGAGCAAGGCCGACATCGCCCAAACCTCCACCTGGTCGCTGCCCAGCACCTGGCTGTGGTCGAACTACGCCGAAGCCGCCGACACCGGCAACCTTTGGGTCACTGGCGCGAACTCCCTCATCGTCGCGATCATCAAGGTGCCACTCGGCCTGCTGCTCGCCGCCCTGGCCGCCTACGCGCTGGCCCGGATCAAGCCCTTCGGGGCGAAACTGCTGGTGGTCGTCTTCGCGATCGGCTCGATGGTGCCCATCCAGATCGGTCTCGGACCGCTGTTCCAGACCATGCTCAGACTCGACCTGCTCGACTCCAAGCCCGGCCTAATCCTGCCCTACCTCGCCTTCGGTATCCCGTACCAGATCTTCATGCTCTACGGGGTCTTCCGATCCATCCCCGACGAGGTTGAAGAGTCCGCTCGTATCGATGGCGCCGGCACCTTCCGGATCTTCTGGCAGATCTGCATTCCCCTGATCAAACCAGCCCTTGCCGCGCTCTTCGTGCTCGACTTCGTCGCCACCTGGAACGAATACGCCATGGCCACCACCCTGCTCCAAAGCCAGGACCAATGGACGATCCCGCTGGCGGTGCAGAGCTTCAACACTCAACACGCGACCGACTACGGCCCGATGAACGCCTTCATCTTCATGTCCGCCGTCCCCGTGCTGGTGGTCTACCTGATGTTCCAGCGCTACTTCGTCTCCGGCGCCTTCACCGGAGCAGTGAAGGGCTGAACGAAAAGGGGGACGGTTCCGTTTCCGTTCAGGTTATCCACAGAAACCGCCGAATTCGGCCTGAGCCTGTGGACAACTTGGCTGGAAAAGGAACCGTCCCCTTATCTTTTCAGCGGAGCAACGTCCCAGTGGGTTCAGCGATTCAGGCGGGCGGCAAAGCGTGCGACCGTCTCCTTGGCCGGACCGAATCCGACCCGGTTAAGGTGCCCGTGCGGCACGCCGCGGACGCAGAGCTGCTCGACCTCCACACCGTCGCGAGCCAGCGCCTCGGCAAAGGCCTCACCCGAGGATCGCAGCCCGTCGAACTCGTCGTTCTCGATCAGGGTGCGCGGGTAGCCGACCAGCGATTCGGCGAGGCCGGGGTAGGCGTACGGAGTGGCCATCGCCAGCGGACCGCCCAGGTAGTTCTCGTTGATCCAGCCGATCTCGTCGTCCTCGCGATGCTCGGCACCCATCAGCAGCACCTTCGGGGCCTGCGCCAAGGCAGCCGTCAGTTCTTCGCTCGGCTTCGGCAGGATCGGGTGCAGCACCGGGTAGGCCAGAAACACCTGCCAGGGCGCCTCGCCGTCGTCGCACAGGTGCAGCGCGGCGCCCGCGGCCAGGTTCGCGCCCGCGCTGCCGCCGCCGATCGCGATCTTCGTCGCGTCGATTCCCAACTCGGACGCGTGGTCGCGCGTCCACCGGTAGGCCGCCACCACGTCGTCGTGCGGCACCGGGAAGTGCACCCCGTCGACCGCCAGCCGGTAGTCGACGGACACCACCACTGCCCCGGAGCGCGCCACCACGCCCTTGGAGACCTCGTCGGCCTCGGGCATATCCAGGTCGCCGAAGATGAACGCGCCGCCGTGCAACCAGACCAGGCACGGACGGTCCGTCCCCGGCTCGACCGGGCCGTAGATCCGGACGCCGATCTCGCCGTGTGGGCCTGGGATCCGCCGATCGTCGATCTGCATTGGCGTGCTCTCGGGCTCGCCGTGCGGTGCGTCCCAGGCAGCCTGCCGGGCGCGCTGTTCCTCGTCGAGGTCCATCCAGCTGGTCATGCCGTCGAGCAGGTGCAGCCGGGCGGCGAGATCGGGATGCCAGGTCATGCGCGGGTCCTTTCCAGGAGCTTGAGTTTCGCGTACAGGTCACGCAGGGTGAGCCCGGAATCCAGGCCGGTGAACACGCGGACGCTCCGGCCGCGCGGGTCATCGCCGACGTAGCTGCCGTCGGCGGCGAACAGCGGCGCGACGTGGTCGACCCAGGAGGAGGACGCCGGCGTCGGCTCGAAGGCCGCCTGCAGCGTGCTCAGCAGCACCAGCGGCGAGTCGCCAAGCACGTAGGTCTCCCCCGTGTCGAAGCCGTGTTCGCCGGCCATCTCGCCCACCTGCACCAACCGGCCCAACAGGTAGGCGCCGAGTTCGCCGGCCAGGTTGACCTCGAGTTCGGCCATGCTCGCCAGCAGTTGCCGGTAGGCGTCGCGGGGAACTTGCCACAGCTCGAGGTCGGAGTCGTTGAACACCACCTGGGCCGCGATCGGATCGATCATCGTGTTGTACTCCGCCGCGGTGGCCCCCGGCGGCGGGACGGCCAGGTCGGGGTATTCGGCGCCGCCGATCCAGATCGCGGTGAACCGTCCGGCGATCGCGGGTTCGAGCAGCCAGGCGGACGCCAGCTCGGTCAGTCCCGCGCCCAAGCACAGGTAGAGCGGACGCGGGTCGTCGGCCAGCGCGGCTTCGATGATCGCGCGTGCCGCCGGGGTGTCGATCGGGGTGTATCGATCGACCAGGCCGGTGTTCGTGCCGGCGATCACCGGCACGTCCTCGCGTCCGGCCATGGCCAGCACGGCTCTGGCTTCGGCGGCGGCGCGGTCGGCTGATTCCCCGGACGGGTCGAACGGGTCGCCCGCGCGCAGGTGCGACCCGATCACCGCCACTAGTTCTGCCGACGGCGACAGCGCCTGGTGGGCCAGCTGGACCAGTCCGTCCGGGTCGCCGGAGTAGTCGTTGTCGCTGAGCACGCGCACGCGGGGACGGATCACAGGTTGCCTGCTTTCAGGTCGCTGGGGGCTTCGTCAGGCTCAGCCACCGTTCCCTGACCTGGCAACGCTCCCTGAGCTTGACGAAGGGTCGTAAGGGCTTCGTCAGGCTCAGCCACCGTTCCCCGACCTGGCAACGCTCCCTGAGCTTGACGAAGGGTCGTAAGGGCTTCGACAAGCTCAGCCACCGTTCCCCGACCTGGCAACGCTCCCTGAGCTTGACGAAGGGTCGTAAGGGCTTCGTCAAGCTCAGCCACCGTAGGGGCTTCGTCGGGCTCAGCCGGCGTGGCGGGGTCGAGCAGCCACTGCACGTCCCAGGGGCCGAGGCTCAGGGTGCGGCCGTCTGGGGCGAGGTAGGTCGAGGGCGTCCAGGACCAGTTGTGCAGGATGTGCAGCACCTGGCCGTCCGCGGTTCGGCAGGCGAGGTGCGACTGGGTCGGGCCGCAGGCCGCCGCCCACGGATCGGTCGGCAGGCTGGTCGTAGCAACCCAGCGGGACAAGGCGCCGGCCAGCGTGCGGTCGGGGAAGCAGCCCAGCATGGTCAGCCGGCCCTCGCCGACCGCCCGGGTCGTGACTGCCGCATAGTCGCCGAGGAAGGGATGCTCGTAACCGGCCAAGACCTCGGCGCCATCGGGCACCAGGCAGTCGGCGTACCAGAGCGCATGACCGCCCAGCCCGGTCACCGGCACCGGCTCCGGCAACGTGTGCGATTCGTCGTACCAGGCTCCCGCAGACGGACGCAGCGCGCCCGGCATCACCTCGGCGCGCAGCACGGCCTCCTCGTCGGCCATGCCCGAGCGCGGCGTCCAGACCAGGTGGCCGCCGGCTTCGACGTAGCGGTGCAGCAGGTCCAGATCGGCGTCGTCGATCACGTAGAGCGACACCGCGACCAGCACCGGCCAGCGCCGCACCAGTTCGGCCGCATCATCGGCGCACGCGTCCCGCAGTTGAATGGGCGAGACGATGTCGCAAGCCAGACCGGCGTCGAACAGGCCGCGGTAGAGCAGGCCGAGCGACTTCTCGTAGGCGAGTTGGTCACCGGTCCAGCTCTTCACCGGTCCGTGGAAGGGCGGCTGTGCTTCGACACCCCAGCGGGCTTCGGCGGAGACCACCAGGCCCACCTGGCTGAGCGGCTCCAGGCCGGTCAGCAGCGAAGCGTTGGTAGCCAGTTCGGCGCCCACCTCGGCGAGTTCGGCGTAGGTGCGTCCGGGTTGCAGGCTGTGCGGCAGGATGCCCTGCCACCAGGTCTCGGCGCCGTAGCGGTTGGTGTGCCAATGCCAGTACTCGATCAACTGGGCGCCGCGGGCCAGCAACTGCCAGACCACCTGCCGGCGCTGGCCGGGCCAGGGCACCACCCCGTCCGCGCTGCCGCCGATGGAGGTGGCGTTGGTCTCGGTCACCAGGAAGGGCGCCTGCTTCATGCCGCGGGCGACGTCGGCCAGGTACTGCACGTAGGCGGGCCCCGACCACGGGATCCAGAAGGGCGCGCCCAGCGGGTCGAGGTCGTCGACCCCGGGCAGGGCGAGCCCGTCCTGGGAGGCGTAGTAGATGTTCGCGCCGGCGACGTCCAGCGGCTCGCCGATCACGGTCACGTCCTGGCCGGGCTGATTCGAGGCGATGCAGGTGGTGATCCAGTGGTGCGAAGGCACCAGCGAGCGCACCAGTTCGGCCTGCCAACCGATGTAGTCGTGGCTCACCTCGGCCTGGTAGCGCCGCCAGGCCAGGTCGTAGGACGGGGTGGAGTTGCCTTCCGGGGTCCACAACTCGTCCCAGTCGGCGAGCCGGTGCGACCAGTAGGTGAGCCCCCAGCGCAGGTTCAGCTCGTCAACGGTGCCGTAGCGCTTCCGGCACCAGTCGACGAAGCCGGCGAAGACGTCGGGGTTGTAGATCAGCGACAGGCCCGGCTCGTTGTCCACCTGCCAGCCCACCACCGCCGGGTGGTCGGCGTAGCGTCCGACGATCGCCCGGATCACGCGCTCGGCGAGCCGCCGGAAAGTGGGGTGGGCGTAGTTCACGTCCTGGCGCATGCCGTACGGCTTGGGGGCGCCGGTGGCCACGTGCAGCGCCGTCTCGGGGTAGGCCTTGCGCAGCCACGGCGGCACGGCGTAGGTCGGGGTTCCGATCACCACGTCGATCCCGCGGGCGAGCGCCGCGTCCAGCACCGGAGCCAACCAGTCGAGGTTGAACTCGCCCTCGGTCGGCTCCCAGGTGGACCACACCGACTCCCCCACCCGGATCAGGTTGAGGCCGCCGGCCACCATCAGGTCGAGGTCCGTCTCCAGCCGTGGGCTGAGGTGGTACTCGTGGTAATAGGCGGCCCCGAACCCGATCCGGTCGAGGCTCATCGCTGGATGTCTTGGCCGGTGTAGTCGAGGCCCAGCAGGTCGACCACGCCGTCGCGGGCGTAGGCGCCCACCACCCGTCCGGTGAACGACTCGCAGACTTCGGAGGAGAGGAAGCGACCGTCAGCGGCGCCGACCTCGACCCATTCCCCGTCGAGGACGGAAGCCACCAACCGGTCGCAGGATGCGGCCATGTCGAGGCCGGTGACCTCGGGCGGGATGGCGCTGATCCGCAGACTCACCAACGGCCCGGGGTTGGCTCGTTCATAGCTCCAGGATTGGGTCAGGCCGTACACGTGCATGCTCGCGGTGACAGTGGTCGGCGTGGCTTCGACGTCGAGATGGGCGAGTTCGTCGTAGCGGATGCTCAGACCGCCGACTCCGGCGCTTACGTCCAGCTCGACGGTGGTCTCGAACGCCTCCGCGCACTGCCGGACGCCGACGAACGCCGGCTTGGCCGACTCCATGCCGGCCCCCGGCCCAGTCAAGCGAGCAGCCCCCGGACGGGCGGCCAGATCGGCCACGTCCGCCGGGAACTGCCGGACGGCGATGAACTCACCGTCGAAGCCCTCGGCCGGCGTCCAGTGCTTCGCCACCGCGTCGTGCCGGGAATCCAGCAGCACCGGCTCGGCGTGCGGCCAGCCATCCTCGTCCCAGGTGACTGCGGTGATGAACGTCTCGCGTCCCATCGGTGCGAATGCGCGGGTCGACGAGCGCGGACGCGTGCCCAGCAGCACCATCGCCCAGCTCCCGTCCGCCAGTTGCACGAGGTCACCGTGCCCACTGTTCTGCACCGGACGATCGGTGCCGCGAGCGGTGACCAGCGGGTTGTACGGGGAGCCCTCGAAGGGCCCCTCCGGTGAGGCCGAACGGGCGATGGTCACCGAGTGTCCGCGCTCGGTGCCGCCCTCGGCGATCATCAGGTACCACCAGTCGCCAATGTGGTACAGGTGCGGCGCCTCGGGGAACATGCCGCCGGTTCCCGACCAGAGTTGGCGCGATTCCGGCTCAAGCGCCTTGCCGGTCTCGGGATCGAGCTTGATCTGCTTGATGCCTTCGTGCACCATCTCGCCGTCCTCGCTCAGGCGAAGGAAGGACGCGGTCACGTAGCAGGTGCCGTCCTCGGCCCAGGCGATGTCCGGATCGATTCCGGGGATCTCCATCACGACCCCGTCGCTCCACGGCCCGGCGGGGTCTTCCGCGGTGAACAGCACGTTGCCGCGCCCGGTGCCCATCATGTCGGGCACCACCAGCCAGAACTTCCCGTCGTGGTGGCGAATCGTCGGCGCCCAGGCCCCGCCGCCGGTCGGCACCCCAGGCACGCCCAACTGACCGGGACGGGTCGCCACGTGCCCGATCAGCTCGACCGTACGCAGGTCGTCGGAACGGAAGATCGGGATGCCCGGCAGGTACTCGAAGGTGGAGGTGGCCAGGTAGTACGTGCCGTCGACCACGCACACGCTCGGGTCGGGGTGGAAGCCGGAGATCAGCGGGTTGACGTGCATTGCGGTTCCGTTCTGCTGGAGGTTGCCGGGTTCAGGCTACGGCGGACGAGTCGATCGCCCCCGCGACCGCCTGGCCGCGGGCGGCGAGCGCCGCTTGTTCGGCGGCGAACGCATGCCGGGCCTCGCGCCGCTTGGCTTGGCGGATCGGGTCGGGCACCGGAGCGGCCAGCATCAGCCGGCGGGTGTAGGGGTGCTGCGGGTCGGTGGTGACCTGCACCGCGTCCCCACTCTCGACGATGTCGCCGCGGTACAGCACCGCGACCCGGTGGCTGATGTGCCGCACCACCGCGAGGTCGTGGGTGATGAACAGGTAGGCGACCCCGGTGCGCTGCTGGATCTCGATGAACAGATCGAGCACGCGCGCCTGGGTGGACAGGTCGAGTGCGCTGACCGGCTCGTCGCAGACGATCAGCCGCGGCGAGCGCACCAGCGCCCGAGCGATGGCGATCCGCTGCCGCTGGCCGCCGGAGAACTCCCTGGCCAGTCGCTGGCCGGCGTCCTTCGGTAGCCGCACCTCGTCGAGCAGGGACGCGACCCGCGCGCGGGCGTCCTTCGCCGACGTGCCAGTGATCAGCAGCGGCTCGGCCAGGATGTCCTCCACCGTCATCGCCGGGTTCAGCGAGGTGTACGGGTCCTGGAAGACCACCTGGATGTCGTCGGCCAGCACCCGGCGCTCGGCGCGGTTGGCGTGTTCGATCCGCTTGCCGTCGAGCCGGATCTCGCCGCCGGTGACCGGGGCCAGGCCGAGGATTCCGCGACCGAGGGTGGTCTTGCCCGAACCGGACTCCCCCACCAGGCCGACCGTCTCGCCGGCATTGATGTCGAGGGAGATGCCGTGCAGGATCTCGATCGATTGATTCCGCTTCTTACCCGGGTAGGCCACCTTGACGGCGTCCACCTGGAGCAGCGGGGTCGTGGCGTCACTCATTGCCGGCTCCTTCGGTGGCTGCGGGTGAGGTTGCAGGCGGGGTTTCGGGCTGGCTACCCAGCGGTTCGCGCGGTTCGGCGTCCTCCAGGGTCGAGGCCAGCAGCATCTTGGTGTAGGGATGCTGCGGATCGGCGAACAGCTGCTCCGCCGGGGCCATCTCGACGATCTTGCCCGCCTGCATCACCGCGATCCGGTCACAGATGTCGGCGACCACGCCGAAGTCGTGGGTGACCAGGATCATGCCCATGTCGAACTCGTCGTCCAGCGAGCGCATCAGGTCGAGCACCTCGGCCTGCACGGTCACGTCCAGCGCTGTGGTCGGCTCGTCGGCGATCAACAGGTCCGGATCGCAGGAGACCGCCCCGGCGATCAGGACGCGCTGCGCCATGCCTCCGGAGATCTCGTGCGGGTAGGAGTTGTAGACCTTCTTCGGGTCATTGATGCCCACCCGGTCGAGCAGGTCGAGCACGCGCTTCTTCGCGTCCGCCTTGCTCAGACCGAGGTGGTGCCGGACGGGTTCGATCAACTGGGAGCCGATCTTGAACGACGGATCCAGATTGCTCATCGGCTCCTGCGGAATGTAGGCGATCCGCTTGCCGCGCAGCGCATTGCGTTCCGAACCGGAGAGCTTGGCCAGGTCGGTGCCCTCGAACACCATCCGGGTGATGTCGGTGTGCGCCTCGGGGGGAAGGAGGCCCATGATCGCGAACGCGGTCTGGCTCTTGCCCGAGCCGGACTCACCGACCAGGCCGAGCACCTCGCCGCGGCTGACGGTCAGCGAAACCCCGTCCACCACTGTGCTGGCGCCGCCGCCGGCCTTCGGGTAGGCGACCCGCAGACCCTCGACGACCAGCAGTTCCGAACCGGTGAGCTCGCCCAACGGCGTGGACGGGTTGTCGGCCACGGTCGGCAGGCTTGAACCTTTGGCCCGCTTGACCACCTTCGGCCGCCCACCGACCAGCACGTCGGAGAGCGAGTTGCCGAGCAGGCTGAACGCGGTGACCGTGAGCACCAGGGCCAGACTGGGCCAGATCAGCAGTTCGGGCTTGGTATAGATGTTGGCGAAGGCGTCGTTCAGCATCGAACCCCAGCTGGGTTCGGACTTGGACCCGAGGCCCAGGAACTCCAGGCCGGACTGGATCAGGATGCCGACGCCGAGCATGCCTGCGGTCTGGATCACGGTGGGAGCGATCACGACCGGCAGGATGTGCCGGCGGACGATCCGGGAGTCCGGCAGGCCCGAGACCCGCGCCGCGTCGACGTACAGCTCTTCGCGGACGGCGGTGACCGACGCCCGGATCAACCGGTACACCCCGGTGGACATCAGGATGCCGAAGACGCCCATCGCCACGTAGGTGTTCTGGCCGATCGCGGCCAGCACCACCAGCAGCAGGATGATCGCCGGCACGGCCTGCAGCAGGTTGCTGATCCAGGAGGCGACGGCGTCGAACGCGCCCTGGTAGTAGCCCGCGAGCAGGCCGGCCGGGACGCCGATCGCGACCGCGATCGCGGTGGCGAACAGGGTGCCGAGCAGGGAGTTGCGCGCGCCGTAGAGCAGCCGCGCCCAGACGTCGTAGCCGATGCCGTCGAAGCCGAGCGGGTGGCCGGGCGCGGCCGGGCCGAGGCCGTCCATCAGGGACGACTCGGTCGGGTCGGCGGAGGTGAGCAGTGGCGCGAAGATCGCAGCCAGCACGATCACGGCCAGCACCACCATGCTGACCACGGCGGTCGGATCGGCCAGCAGCCGGCGGAAGACGCCCTTGCGGCGCAAGATGTCGGGGTTGTCCGCCACCGCGGTGGCGATCTCGCTCGAATCGGCCTCGCCAGGAGCGACGGGTGGCAGGTACATCCCGGTCATGACACACGCACCTTGGGGTTGAGCAGGCCGAACGCCACGTCGAGCAGAAGGTTGATGAACACCACGATGGCCACCATCAGCACCACCACGCCCATCAATTCGGGCGAGTCTCCGGCAGAGGCCGAGTTGTTCGCCATGGTGCCGATTCCCTGCAGGCCGAAGACCTTCTCGACGATCACCGCGCCACCCATCATCGCGATGAACTGCAGCGAGAGCACGGTCAGTCCGGCCGGGGCGGCATTGCGCAGCGCGTGCTTGTACAGCACGCTGCGCGACGGCAGCCCGCGCGCTCGCAGCGTCCGGACGTAGTCCATGCGGAGCACGTCCACCATCGAGCCGCGGATCTGCTGGGCGGTGGCGGCCATGGCGCCGATCGCCAGCGAGATCGCCGGCAGCGTGATCGACTTCAACCAGTCCAGGGGCGATTCGGAGAACTTCACGAAGCCGGTGGCCGGCAACAGCATCCACGACACCGCCACGTAGTAGGTCAGCAGCAGCGCGACCAGGAAGTTCGGGACGGCGAAACCGACCACCCCGAGAACCTGGACGCTCCGGTCGAGCCAACCGCCACGCAGGGCTGCCGCCACCCCCAGCAGCACGCTGAAGATGGCTGAGATCAGCAACCCTGCGATGACGATCGACAGCGTCACCGGGAGCCGGTCGGAAAGTGAGGTTGCGACCGGGTTTCCGGTGATCCAGGAGGAGCCGAAGTCTCCCCTAGCCATGTCCGCGAGCCAGTTGCCGTACTGGACCAGCAACGGCTGGTCGAGCCCGAGTTCGGCGCGTTTGGCTGCGACGACTTCGGCGCTGGCGTTCTGGCCCACGATGGTGCGCGCCACGTCCTGTCCGGTCATCCGGAGCATCGCGAACGTGAGCGAGGAGATCACGAACACGAGCAGGATGCCCGAACCGATTCGTTTGAGCACGAAGGAGAGCACGGCTTCCTCCTGGTCAGTTACCGGGTGGGATTACTTCGCCGGGGCGAAGTTGTAGAGGAACGGAACCGGGGTGTACTCCTGTGCGACCAC
>DAORUI010000043.1:0-16841 GCA_035433085.1 Propionicimonas sp.
CGTTTGGAAAGAGTCGCTACTCAGCGGCATCCCGCAATCCGGAGTTCACACAAATCATCGACAGGAGACAACTCCGGGGACCATGATGGACGACAGCGCGTCCGCACGGCAGCACCCAAGCCGGGCGGACGCACCCCTTCGGCGCAGCGTCGCCCCGGCCGAGCCGGCCCGGGTGACGACTGGCCGAATACAGGTAACTGCCCTTGTCATCACCCTAAGGAGAAACGGTGTTACCAGCTCACACCAGGACCGTCCGGCTGCTCGGGACGGCCATCATCGGCGCCGGGTTGGCGCTCGCGCCGCTCAGCGCACCGACCGCGCAGGCAGCCACTGAGGTCACCCTCAACCTGCTGAACTTCAACGACTTCCACGGTCGCATCGCCAAGGACACCACCGTCCAGTTCGCGGGGACGATCGAGAAGGAGCGCTCAACCTACGGCGTCGCCAACACCCTGCTGCTCTCCGCCGGCGACAACATCGGCGCGTCGCTGTTCGCGTCCGCCACCCAGGCCGACCAGCCCACGATCGACGTGCTGAACGCGCTGGACGTGAAGGCGTCCGCCGTCGGCAACCACGAGTTCGACAAGGGCTTCACCGACCTCACCGATCGAGTGATCGGCAAGACGACCCCGAACGCCAAGTGGAACTACCTCGGCGCCAACGTCTACAAGACCGGCACCACCACTCCGGTGCTGCCCGAGTACGGCGTCTACACCGTCGGCGGCGTCACCGTCGGCGTGATCGGTGTGGTCACCCAGGAAACCCCTTCGCTGGTCTCCTCGATCGGCATCCAGGGGCTGACCTTCGGTGACCCCGTCGCCGCCGTGAACCGAGTCGCAGCGCAACTGTCCGACGGCAATGCCGCCAACGGTGAGGCCCAGGTGCTCGTGGCCGAGTACCACGAGGGCGCGGCCAAGAGCCTGCCCACCACGCTCGCTGATCAGGTGGCCGCCGGCGGGGCGTTCGCCGACATGGTGAACAAGACCTCCGCAGCCGTGGACGTGATCTTCACCGCCCACACCCACCAGTCCTACAGCTACGACGCCGCCATTCCGGGCGCGACGGGCACGCGTCCGGTTCTGCAGGCAGCGTCCTACAGCGAGAAGGTCGCTCAGGCCGTGCTCAAGGTGGATCCTGTTTCGGGCAACGTGAACAGCTACACCGCTCAGGTCATCACCCGCACAACCGATGCCGCCACCAAGGTGCTCACCGACTTCCCGCAGTTGAAAACAGTCGACGACATCACCAAGGCCGCCATCGCTTACGGCGACACCGTCGGTGCTGAGGCCGTCGGCAAGCTCACCGCGGACATCACCACCGCCTACAGCGCCGGCAGCTACGTCAACGGTGTCTACACCGGCGGCACCCGCGACGACCGCGCCAAGGAGTCCACGATGGGCACCCTGGTCGCAGACTCGCTGCTCAAGACGTTGGCGGACGCGGAGCGCGGCGGCGCCGAGATCGGCGTGGTCAACCCCGGCGGCCTGCGTGCAGAACTGCTCTACAAGGCCGGCACCTCGGCCGGCGACGCGGACGGCACCATCATTCGCGCCGAGGCCAACTCGGTACTTCCGTTCGTGAACAACCTGTGGACCACCACCATCACCGGCGCCCAGCTGCGGTCGGTGCTCGAGGAGCAGTGGCAGCCGGCCGGCTCCAGCCGTGCGTACCTGCAACTGGGGCTGTCGAGCAACGTCAGCTACACCTACAACCCGGACGCCTCGGCGGGCAACCACATCGGTCGGATCACGGTGAACGGCAAGCAGGTCGATCCGACGAGCAAGTTCCGCGTCGGCTCATTCAGCTTCCTGCTGGCCGGTGGGGACAACTTCAGCACCTTCAAGTCCGGCACCAACACCAAGGACTCCGGCCTGGTCGACTACGAGGCGTGGATCGCCTACCTGAAGGCCAACACGCCGGTGAAACCGAGCTTCGTCAAGCACGGCGTGGGCGTCCTCTCGGCGACGACCGCGAAGGTGGGCGATAAGTACACCCTCTCGGTGTCGAACCTCGACCTGACGTCCCTCGGTTCCCCGGCGAACACGACGCTCAAGGTGACGATCGACGGCGAGACGGTGGCCGACAACGTCGCCGTGGACAAGGGCGCCGCGCAGGCCACCTTCACCGTGTTGCACAACGGTCCCGTCGTGCTGACCGCGAACCCGTCCGGCACCGTGGTGCACGGCGCGGTCGTGATCAGCAAGGCGGACGCCAAGCCGCTGACTCCGAAGGCGTCGGCGAAGGTCAAGAAGGGCAAGTCGTACAGCTTCAAGGTCAAGCTGGCCGAGATCGGCAACGGAGTCTGGCCCACCGGCAAGCTGCGCACCTACGTGAACGGCAAGCGGGTCGACATCCAGAGCCTGCGCACCGTTGAGAAGGGCGTGCAGAAGATCACCCTCACAAAGTCGGATCTGAAGCGCTTCGGCAAGAAGACCGTCACCGTGACGACCAAGATCGGTTCCTCGCGCACGGTGAACACCGCCGTGGTGAAGACCGTCAAGCTGCGAATCAAGTAGTGCTCAGCCGAGGGGCCGGCACCGCGAGGTGTCGGCCCCTCGGCGCCCCTTGGTTAGGCTGCCCCCCAACGATGGCTGAGCTTGACGAAGCGCCCCACGATGGCTGAGCCTGACGAAGCCCCCCACGATGGCTGAGCCTGACGAAGCCCCCCACGATCAACTCCAGGGACGACATGCATCAACTGACCGCGAACACCTATTGGCTGACCGACGCGATCGGTGCGCACTGCTACTGGCTGGACGCAGGCGAGCGGGTCGCCATCATCGATCCTGGGATGTCGTCGGGGCTCAACCGGGTCGCCCGCGAACTGCGCAAGGCCGGACGTTCGCCCTACGAGGTCACCGACATCCTGCTCACCCACGCGGACGTCGACCATGCCCAAGCCGCAGCGGAGTGGCAGCGCCGGACGGGCGCGCGCTGCTGGCTCGGTGCGGCGGACGCAGCGGTGCTCACTGGAGCGGCCCAGCCCGGCACTCCATTCCGCCGACTCACGGTCCGGTTCGGACGTCCGGAGTTGCCGCGCAACCTGCACCTGCTGGACGGGGATGCCGAACTCTGGCCAGGTCTGTCCGCGATCCACACCCCTGGCCACACGCCCGGCCATTTCAGCTTCCTCGCCGGACGCACCCTGTTCGGTGGCGACACGGCCCTTGCCACTACGTCCGGCCTCGCGCCGATGCCCTCGCTATTGATGACCGACGACGACCAGGGTCTTGTCGACCTGGCCCGACTCGGCCGACTCGACACCGACTGGCTCTGCTTCGGCCACAGCGACCCCGTGCGCCGCTGACCTCGACCCGCGAGGTCTCGCCAGGCTCGACCAACCGAAGGTTCTGAACGAAAAGGGGACAGTCCCCTTTTCGTTCAACTTATCCACAGCCTCGAACCGTCCTCCCTCGAATCGAGCCTCAGCGCAGGCCGGTAGGGAAGCCGTCCAGGCTCACGAGGTTGTGCTTCTCCTGGTAGTCGGCCAGACCGACCGGGCCCTTCTTCGTCGCCCAGGTGTCCATCAGGTCGCGCTGTTCGACGAAGTCGAACTTGGGGACGCCGTAGCCGCACGAGGTCTGCACCAGGTCGATGTCGACGACGAAGATGTTGCGAGCACCCTTCATGGGCGGGAAGCGTCCGATCAGGCCGGCCCACTCCGCGTCCCGGGGATGGACGGCTCGAGCCGTGCCGAAGAGCCGAAGGATGAGCGGCTCGCGGACGAATGAGCAGAACATGATGGTCATCCGCGGGCTGTCCAGCAGGTGCGCGGCGGTCTCGTTGCCACTGCCTGTGCCGTTGACCCAAATGACCTGGTTGGGCGAGACGATGCGCAGGCTGTCCAGGCCCTTGGGCGAGACGTTCACTCGGCCATCGCGGGCAGCGGTGGCCACGAAGAACATCTGCTGGGCTTCGATGAACCGCGTCAGTCGTTCGGTGATCTCAGTGAATCGCTGGGCCATGTGCACCAGCATGCCGGATCGCTCACCCGTCCAGGTGTGCGGTAGCCGGGGCATCGCCACCGGCTGCCGCGCGTGACCCGGCCGTGGCAGCGGCCTTGGGTCAACCACCTGATCGAGCGCGGGAACACCCGATCTCCCGGGGAGGATCACCGGTGTTCGCAACCTGAGCCAAGGTTAGCGCCCCAACCGTGATTTTGCTAAGGTCGGCGTTGCTTAATCCAGTTAGGTAATACTTCCCTAATCAAGAGAGAAGGGGCCGGTGTTTCTCGCCTCCCTGCTCATCGGGCTTCGCGAAGGCCTTGAGGCTTCCCTGATCGTAGGCATCCTGATCGCGTACGTGCGCAAGCGCGATCGCGGCGATGTCGTGCCCAAGATCGGCTGGGGCGTCGCGATCGCGATCATCGGCTCGCTGGCGCTCGGCGCGATCCTCACCTTCGGCGCCTACGGGCTCAGCTTCCAGGGCCAGGAGATCGTCGGCGGATTGATGTCCCTGCTCGCCGTCGGAATGGTCACCTGGATGGTCTTCTGGATGATGAAGACCGGCCATCGGCTGAAGGCCGAACTCGAGGGCGAGGCCGACCACGCGCTCGCGCTCGGCACGGGCTGGGCGATCGCCTGGATCGCCTTCATCTCAGTCGGACGCGAAGGCATCGAGACCACCCTGATGCTGTGGGGCTGGGCCGGCCAACCCGAGGCCCTGCTGGGCGCGCTGGTCGGCATCCTTGTCGCCGCCGCTATCGGCTACCTGCTCTACCGGGGCATGGTGCGGATCAACCTGGGCACCTTCTTCGCCTGGACGGGCACTTTCCTCATCATCGTCGCGGCGGGCATCCTCGCCTACGGCATCCACGATCTGCAGGAGGCAGCGGTGCTGCCCGGCCCCTTCTCCGGCCATCCGATCACCCCCACCGATCTGCGCACCGGCGAAGTGCTCGTCGGCCTGACCGACGGACCGTTCTGGCTGGCCGCCTTCCCCTTCGGCTGGGCCTTCGACGTGAGCGAGAGCATCGACCCAAGCGGCGTGCTCGCCACCTTCCTGAAAGGGACGGTCGGCTTCACCCCGCAGATGAGTTGGCTCGAAGTCACCTTGTGGGCGCTCTATCTCGCGATCGTGCTGCCGCGCTTCCTCTCCAGGGTGCGGCGTAACCGTCGTGCCCGGCTCACCGCGAGGGCGTCCGCTGCCTCCGCCGCCCCGGCTCCCGTGCCGGCGGGGGTCGTCGCAGCCAGAACGGCATCGGACGCGGGCCAGCCCCGCGAACTCGTCGCCTCCCCACACCTGTCCGCGGAACCCGTCGTTGCGGCCGCGTCCCAGAGCTCGAACATCCGAGAGGACCGATAGATGAGATCAACCGCCCTTCGCTGGCTGGCCGCATGCGGCTCGGCCGCCCTGCTTCTGACCGGCTGCGTCGCGAACCGCCCGGTCGCCGCCACCGAGCCGTCCGGAACTGCGTCCGAGGCCACCGGCGGCGCGCTCAGCGTCACCTCCACCGCGGAGGCATGCCAGGTGTCGGCCAGCACCACCACCAGCGGCAACGCGACCTTCCTGATCTTGAATTCCGCGGACAAGACCACGGAGTTCTACCTGCTGGGCGAGGACGGCCTGCGGATCGTCGCCGAGCGGGAGAACATCGCGCCGGGCGCCTCGGCCGAACTCTCGGTCGCCCTGCAGCCGGGCAAGTACTTCACCGCCTGCAAGCCGGGCATGCGCGGGGTGAACGTCGGCGAGACCGAATTCACCGTAACCGGTGAGAAGATCGAGCTCTCCGGTGAAGACCAGGAGCTCTTCGACGCGGCGGTGGTCGACTACGTCAACTTCGTGAAGAACGAGGTGTCCGAACTCGCTCCGAACGTGGACAAGTTGGCCGAGGCCTACGCGTCCGGCGACGACGAGACCGCCAAGACGCTGTTCGCGCTCACCCGCGTGAACTACGAGCGCATCGAGCCGATCGCTGAAGCCCTCGGCGTGCTCGACCCGCGCATCGACTACCGCGAGATCGACTACGTCGCCGAAGCGGACGCGCTGGCGGGCGACGACCCGACCTTCACCGAGTGGCTCGGCTTCCACCGCATCGAGAAGGATCTGTGGCCCCCGGCCAAGGACGCCGTGCAGCCGGACGGCTCGTCCGCCCTCGAAGGTTGGAAGGCCTCGACGACCGACGATCGCCAGCGGATCGCCGCAGCGCTCGTCGCCGATGTCACCAAGCTGTACGACACCGTCCACGCCGCTGATTTCATCAAGACCCAGAAGCTCGACATCGCCACCGTGTCCAACGGCGCGTCCGGCCTGCTGGAGGAGATCGCCGTCGGCAAGGTGACCGGCGAGGAGGACTGGTGGTCGCACACCGACCTGTGGGACTTCCAGGCCAACCTGCAGGGCGCGCGGATCGCGTTCGACCTGGTCGCGCCGATCGCCGAACGCGAGAGCGACACCGGAAAGGAACTGGTCACCTCGATCGGAAGCGAGTTCGACAAGCTGCAGACCCTGCTCGACAAGTACGGCAACCTGAAGGACGGCTACGTCAGCTATGACAAGGTCGATCGCGACCAGCAGAAGGAGTTGGTCGACCAGATCGACGCTACCCGTGAGCCGCTGTCCAAGCTGACGAACGCGGTGCTCGGGATCAAGTGATGACCGAAGCCGAGCAGCCAGGCCCGGATCGCGTCGCCGCCGGCACCGGGCTCGTGACCGAGAAATCCGCGTCCGCTGATTCCGCTGCGGCAACCGCGACGGCGGACGCGGTCGGCGACGCGCCGGGACACCCGAGGGGTCTGTCCCGGCGCGGGCTGCTCGCCCTCAGCGGCGGGCTCGGGCTCGTCGTCGGCGGTGCCGCGGGAGCCGGAGTCGCCACGGCCGTAGCGGCCACCTCTCCTGGTGGGAGCTCCGCTTCTCTCGAATACCCCTTCTTCGGCGAACACCAGAGCGGCATCACCACGCCCGCCCAGGACCGGATGCATTTCGCGGCCTACAACCTGGGCGACGACACCACCCGCGAGGACCTGATCGAACTCCTCCAGGACTGGACCTACGCTGCCAGCCGCATGGCGATGGGCCTGGGCGTCAGCGCGAAGGGCGCCTTCGAAGGCGGTCCGTACCTGCCTCCGGACGACACCGGCGAGGCGTCCGGGCTCGGCCCGAACGGGCTGACAATCACCTTCGGCTTCGGTCGGTCGCTGTTCACCACCGACGAAGGACGCGACCGCTTCGGCCTGGCCGGCGTAATGCCCCCTGACTTCACGACACTCCCCAAGATGGCGGGAGATTTCATCGAGCCCTCGCGATCGGGCGGCGATCTTTGCATCCAGGCCTGCGCGAACGATCCCCAGGTCGCCGTGCACGCCATCCGCAACCTCACCCGCATCGGCTTCGGGCGCACCGAACTCAGGTGGTCCCAGTTGGGGTTCGGACGCACTTCGTCCACCTCGACCGCGCAGACCACCCCCCGCAACCTGTTCGGCCAGAAGGACGGCACCAACAACCTCAAGGCCGAGGAGCCCGAGCGCCTGCGCGACAACGTCTGGATCACTGAGGGTCCGGCCTGGTCTCTGGGCGGCTCCTACATGATCGCCCGTCGCGTCGCCATGACCATCGAGGTCTGGGACGGCGTCCGCCTCGAGGAGCAGAACCGCGTCCTCGGTCGCGACAAGGCCACCGGCGCCCCCCTCTCGGGCGGCGAGGAGTTCACCGCCCCGGACTTCGCCGCGTCCGGGCCTGACGGCGAGCCTCTGATCGACCCACGTTCCCACGTCGCCCGGACCAACCCCGAGAACAACGGCGGCATCGCAATGCTGCGGCGCGGCTACAACTACGTGGACGGCAACGATGAGGTCGGACGCCTGAACGCCGGTCTGTTCTTCATCGCCTTCCTGAAGTCGCCCGAACGGTTCGCGAAAGTGCACACCAACATGGCCCGCGACGACATGTTCGTCGAGTACCTGAAGACCACCTCTTCGTCCGTCTTCCTCATCCCGCCCGGAGTGGCTGACGGCCAGTACGTCGGCCAATCCCTCCTCGAGCCCTGAACGACCTGGGGTTAGTCAGGCGGGGTAGTCGACGTCGCGGTACTTGAGGGCAGTGCGCGGTTCGGCCATCAGCGGCGCGACCGCGTCCCGCCAGGTCGCGTAGTGGGCGGTTTCCTTGTGGTCCACAGCGGCCTGATCGGTTCGATAGGCCTCGACGAGGACGAAGGACGTGGGGTCTTCGAGGCTCTGCACGACGTCGAAACGGGCGATCCCGGGCTCGCGCCGGGACGCTTCCGCGTTGGCCTTGGTGACCCCGATGAACTCGTCGACCCCCTCTGGGATCACTCGCACGACGACATGGACGATCAACATGGTTCAATCCTCCCTCACGATCCGGTCAATCGCCCGATATTCGGCCTATGGCGCGCTTGCCGAGACCTGCCGAGCGCCTTTCGCCCGAACCGGGGCATATCGAGCCAGATCAAGACCCGATAACCCGAACTTCGGGCGAGACAGCCAGCATGCTGGGCGGCAGGCCGCTGGTAACCCGATCTTCGGGCGAATTGCATCGACCGAGGCTCAGTGAGACCATTCAAGGCTTCCCCGGGACCAGAGAGATCCTTACCATGCCTGCCAGCCAGACCCGCGAACTCGTCGCGAACCAGCCCTTCATGGTGCTGCTGGCTGCCCGCACCATCTCCATGCTCGGCATGGCCTTCTCACCCGTCGCGCTCGCCTTCGGCGTCCTTCGGCTTCCCGGCGGTGACGCCGGCTCGCTCTCGATCGTGCTCGCTGCCCAGATGCTGCCTATGGTCCTGTTCATGCTTGTCGGGGGCGTGATCGCCGACCGCTACCCGCGCTCGGTGGTCCTCCTCACCGGCGAATGGATAGCCGCCCTCGCATGGGGTGCGATCGGGCTCATGATGCTCACCGGCTACGCGCCGATCTGGCTGCTCAGCGTCTCGGCTGCGCTCGCCGGCATCGCCGGATCACTCATCTACCCTGCCCTGAACGGGATCATCCCCGACCTCGTCCCCGAGCAACTGCGCCAGCAGGGCAACGCCTGGCTGGCGATGGGCGCCTCCTCGGCCCGCCTAGCCGGGCTGGTCGCCGGCGGTGCGGTCGTGGTCTGGCTGGGCGGCGGCTGGGCGATGATCGTCGCCGCGGCCATGTACCTCGTCGCGGGAATCCTGATCCTCGGGCTTCCGAAGGTCACCGGCACCCTTGCCGGCGAGGACGACCATCCGATCCGCCAGCTCATCGACGGTTGGGGCGAGTTCTCCTCCCGGCAGTGGCTCTGGGTGGTCGTCGTGCAATGGTCGGTGATGATCATGGTGCTGCAGGCCGCTCACGGTGTCCTCGGACCGGTGGTCGCCGAGACCGAACTCGGCGGCGCCGCAGCCTGGACGGCGATCCTCGCCGGCGAGGCCCTGGGCGCGGTCGTCGGCGTCGCGATCGCCATGGTCTGGAAGCCACGGCGTCCCATCCTGGTGGCGACCCTGCTCACTCTCAGTGCCGGAGTCCCGGCGGTGCTGCTCGGTTACGCGTTCCCGCTGTGGACGGTGATCGCCGCGGCCTTCGTGATGGGGATCGGCTTCGACCTCTTCGGCGTCCTCTGGATGACCACCATGCAGGACGAGGTGCCGCCCGAGTCGCTCTCCCGGGTGGCGTCCTACGACGCTCTCGGTTCGCTGATGCTGGGACCGCTGGGTCTGGTGCTCGCCGGTCCGGCGACCCTGTTGTTCGGCGCGCACGCCGCTCTGATCGGCTCGGGCGTGATCGCCATCGGCACCACCGTGTTCGCGCTGGCCTCCCCCGAGGTGCGCCGGCTCGAAGCTCGGCGTCCCGGGGCGGACGAGGTCGCCGAGGCCGCCTGAGCCCCGCAGTTGCGGCCACATCGCGGTTGCCCCAGATTCAGTTGCCCTCACTCTCATCATCGAGGACCTCCTCTCCAGGCCGAGGGCCACTGTTGCGGCCATCAGCCTGTACCGGCGTACAGGCCCTTGACGCAAACGATGGCACCCAATAGGGAACCAGAGCCCTCGACAAGGAGGCGGCGGCGGGTGAAGCAAGGCGCTCGGCGAGAAGGGTGGCCCTCGATGGGGCCCGTCGGCGGTGAAAGAGGGGGCTCGGCGATGAAGGGTGGCCCTCGCATATCCTGGGACGGCTTGCCTGGCTCTCAGCAGCGCAGCCGCTGGCCTCAATGCAGGTCACGCCAACATGATCCGGGAGGGTATGGATGCCTACCAGCACCGACCTGACCCCGGCATTGACCGACTGGGTGCGCGAACTGGCGTCGTCCCAGGACCCTCGGGTGACCAAGGCCACGCCGGTGTTCCCGCTGCTCACCAAGGGACTGCCCACCCGTCCGATCGCCCCAGAGCACTCGCAGGTCTATATCTGCGCTGGCGTGATCGTGAAACTCCACGGCACCGGGACGGACGCCGGACGCCTCGCGCGGCGGCTGCATTGCATCGGCGGCCCGGACATGGACCGGCTCTGGATCCAGCCGCTGCGCCACCACCCGATCCCCGCACCTGGCGACCGGCTCGCCACCATCTGGCCTCGGGTCACCGTGCTCAGCACCATCGACCGTCCGCCCTGGGTCGACGTCGGACGGCTGCTCGCCCGGCTGCATCGCATGCCGGTGCGCGACGATCCGCCGCGACTCGGTGGGCACTCGCGGCTCGCCCGGGCAGTGTCCTACCTGCGCGGACGCTCCGACCTGACCTGGCTGGCCGACCTTGGCAGGGAACTCGCCGATCGACTTGAGCAGCCTGCCCAGAGCACGCTCGCCCACGGCGACTTCCACCTCGGCCAGCTCGGGCACACGCCCTTGCGGCGCAGCTGGAAACTGCTCGACGTGGACGACTTCGGCGTCGGCGATCCCGCCTGGGACCTGGCCAGACCGGCCGGTTTCTGGGCCGCCGGACTGCTCGACGACGAAGCCTGGACGACATTCCTGGCCGCCTACCGCGAGTCCGGCGGCCCGGCCGTCCCAGCGGACGGAGACCCGTGGCCGGCGCTCGATCTGCCCGCCCGAGCGGCCGTGCTGGTCGCTGCCGTCCAGGCGCTGCGGTTGCCGCACAGCGAGCTCACAGTGGAGCCACTACTTGCCGCTTGTCGCCGCATGCAGACTGGGTCGCATGACCCAACCGACTGATCCTCCCCGTTACGAGCCGTACACGGGCCAGCCTGCAGCCGCGGCCATGACCTGTCCGAAGTGCGGCGGCCCCATGCGAACCTACGAACGCAACGGTATCCATCTTGAGCAGTGCGCCGGGTGTCGCGGCGTCTTCCTTGACTTCGGCGAACTCGAACATCTCACCCAGCTGGAAGCGCGGTTCGCCCAGCAACCGCCCCCGCAGCAGAACTACGGCCCGGCCTGGGGCGCCCATGGCAATCAGAAGTACCGCCGCGGCGGGTTGTCGGGGCTGTTCTTCTCCAGCTGACCGCCCCTACCGGCCGCTATTTGGCCTTGATCCAGGAGCGGGCGTGGTCTCGACAGGCTCGACCAGCCGCAGCTGGGAAGGCCCTTCGACAGGCTCAGGGAACGTTCGCCAGACTCGACGAGCCGCAGCTGCGAAGGCCCTTCGACAGGCTCAGGGAACGTTCGGCGGCTCAGGGAACGTTAGTTGAGCTTGTTTCGACAGGCTCAGGGAACGCTGGCTGAGCTTGCTTCGGCAGGCTCAGGGAACGCTGGCTGAGCTTGTCGAAGCCCTGACGACCCCACCGTCAGTCGAAGCCGCCCCCGTCGAAGCCACCGCCGTCGAAACCGCCCCAGCCGCCGCCGTCACCACCACCACCGAAGTCCCCGCCGGAGCCGTCTCCGGCGTCGCCACCGAAGTCGCCGTCCGACGCGTCCGTCCCGTCCGACAGGCCGGACGCGTCTGTGCCCAGCTCGCCGCCGAAGCCCTCGCCGAGATTGTCGAACAGGCCGGCGTCGGCGGTGAGCAGATCGACCAGGATCAGCCCGGTCAGCGCATTGTCGAGGGCGAGCCAGCCGAAGCCGGCGAACTCGGCGCCGGCGTCCAGGTCGGCGCGGAGCGCGTCCGCGAAGACCGTCCGCCAGTGGTCGACCACGCCGAAAACCATGGCGTAGGGAAGGTAGCGGCCGAAGACGTCCACGCCGACTTCGAAGCGCAGCTGGTCGGCCTCAGCGGTCGCGAGGTACTGGCGGAAGCCCAGGGCCTGGGTGCGTGCGGCGTAACCCTCCGCGGTGACCGGTTGCCCGAGGCGGGACGCGCCAAGCACCGCGACGCCACCAGCCGCGATCGCGCCCAACCCGACCACCGCGAAGCCGCTGAGCCAGGTCGCCAGGCCGAGCGCAGCCGCCAGCCAGCCCGCCGAGCGCAGCCAGCCCGCGGACGGCGGCCGGAACCACCCTCGCGCCGCGGTCTCCTCGCCAAGCCGTTGCGCTGCCTCGCGCAAGCCATGACCCGCCCGTAGCTCAGCCACGGTGGAGACCGGGCCATGCGCGAACGCCGCGGCGAGCACCGCCTGCTCGGTGGCCGTGAGCAGCTCGGCAGGCGCTTGCCCGACCTGGTGCAACTCCCAGCCTGTGGGCTTCGTCGCACCCGGCGTCGCGCCGCTCGGCAGGATCGGCTTGAGCACCAGCCAGCCGCGAATCGCCAGGTCGATCAGGGTGGCCGAAAGCTCTACCGCGTCGATGCTGGAGTCGATGATCACCCCTGCCGGGGCCGGCCGCAGTCCGACCGGCGGCTCGAAGCGCACCGCGATCGGGGGCTCCTCCCCGCGTCCGAGCATTCGGCGCTCGACCGGCTGGCCGGGGGCGGGCAACAGACCGGGAGTGAGGCCGGCGAACACCTCGTCGCGGCTCTCTTTGCGGGCGCGGACCACGCCCGCTATCGCCAGCCCGACCAGCACCAAGCCGATGACGATCTCCACCATTGCCTCCTGCCGAAGTCTGCATCGAAGCGGACGCCTCGTATCCTCAGTCTGCCGTTCGAGCGCAACTGAGCCGTGCGCGCACGCCTGACCACGGCTCAGATATCGGCCAGAGCCTCGGTCGGGGCCGCCTTGGCGGCCCGGCGTCCGGGCAGGACGGACGCGAGCGCGGCAGCGAGCACTGCGAGTGCGAGCATGCCGAGGGTCTGGGGCAGGTTCACCGCGAAGCGCACCTGGTCGACCCGCATCGTCCGGGCGAGCGCCGAGGTGCCCAGCCAGCCGAAGAAGACGCCGGCCCCAAGACCGACCAGCACCCCGACCAGAGTCACCTGCAACGCCTCGATCGTGAGCATCACGCGCAACGACCGCGCTTGCAGCCCCAACGCCCGCAGCAGTGCCGACTCCCGAGTGCGCTCCAGCACCGACAGCCCGAGGGTGTTGCTCACGCCGATCAGTGCGATCAGCACGGCGACTCCCAGCAGCGCGGTGGTGATGGCCAGCAGCAGGTCGAGCACCTGCTCGAGTTGCGCCGAGATGGCCACCGAGCCACCCACCTCCGCCGACTCCCCGGCGATCTCCTGCACCTGTAGCAGTGCGTCCACCGCCGACCCGCGGTCGGGCACCGAGAGCCACATCACCGCTTGTGAAACTGGCTTTCCGAGCTCGCGCAGAGTCTCAGCGCTGACGATTGCGGTGCGATAGTCCACCAGCTCGGACGAAACCACCCGCAGCTTGCGCTCCCCCTGCGAGCCCTTGACGGTCATCTCATCGGCGAAATAGCTCGCCTGTGTGGACGCGACGAGAACCTCGTCCGCGGCCACGCTCTGCACGACGTCGGTCACCAGCGGGATCACTGGGTCATAGCCCAGCAGGGTGACCTCCTGGGCCGATTCGGCGTCCGAGATCAACGCGGTGGTCGCGGTCAGCAGCAGCGAGCGCGAGACCCCGTCCGCCATCGCCAAGCGCGTCTGCTCGGCCCGTGGCACGGACGCCAGGTTGCCGTCCGGATCCCGCCACTCCACCGAGATGTCCACCGGGTTCGACCGGGCGATCTCGGTCAGCATGGTGTCGCGCGTGCTCGCCGTGCCGACCTGCAGAGTGACGATCAGACCCACCGCCAGCATCAGTGCAGTCGCCGTCGCGGTGGCCCGGCGCGGGTTCCGCTCGGAGTTCTTCGCAGCCAGCGACGCGACCGGACCGAACCGGCCGACCACCACCCCCGTCCCCCGCAGCAGTCCGGGCACGAACAGCGGCGCCCCGAACAGCACACCAAGCGCAATCAGCGCACCGGCCGCGAGGGCTTCGAGGAAGGCGTTCTCGCGTCCGCTCAACGCCATTGCGACGAGACCGGCGCCGGCGACCAGCAGCAGCCCGCAGAGCAACCCCCGCACAATGGACGCGCGCCGCTGCTCTTCGCCGGTGAGCACCGGCTGCAGGGCCTCCAGTGGACGCACCCGCGTGCCTCGCAGGATAGGCAGCCACGCCGCCGCAGTGGTGGACGTGACCCCGGCCCCGAAGGCCAGCCACAGCTCGGCAGTTGGCAGTTCGAGGCCCCAGAAGAGCGAACCCGTGTAGGCGGCGGCGAGCGCGGCCAGACCGGTCCCCGCGCCGACACCGAGCGCGGAGCCGACCACGCCAAGGATCATCGCCTCGGCCAGGAACCGGCGCCGCACCTGCGCGCCGCTGGCGCCGACCGCACGCAGCAACCCGATCTGGCGGCGACGCTGGGCAAGGGTGATCGCGAACGTGTTCGCGACCGTGATCATGCCGACGACCAGCGCGACCACCGCGAACGCCCAGAGCAGATATTTGAAGACCTCGACCCCGCGCGTGCTCTCGGCCAGCGCCTCCGCGCGGACGCCGGCGGCGAGCTTCACCTCCGCGGTGTTCCCGGACGCCGCCAGGTGCTCGCGCACCGTCTCGGCCAGTGCGGCCAGGTCGGCGTCCGGATCGGCCCGCAACGCCCATAATCCGGGAACCTCGTCGGTCACGAGCCCGGCTTTCACGAAACGCGGGGCGGCGGCGTAACCGGTGCGGACGAAGGCCGAACTCGGCTCGTCGGTGATGCCCACGACGGTCAACACCTCGTCCCTGGCGGCGTTCACAGTGCCGCCCGACTCGACCCCCAGGGCCTGCGCGCCACCGGCGCTGAGGGTGATCTCGTTGGCGGACGCGGGCCAGCGTCCGGTCTTGAGTTCGGCCCAACGCAGGGTCTCGGCGGGCACGAGGTAGAGCGCGACGAGCACCGACTCGCCCGCGCCGCGCAGGGGTTCGGTGAGCTGCAGTACCGGCGCGGCGTCCGCCAGCCCCGGCGTGTCGGCGGCGAAACCGCGCAGGTCGATCGCGTCCTCGCTCTGCACGACCAGGTCGGCTCGGGAGATGCCGAGATTCGTGGTGAGGGCCTCGGCGCGTCCCTCGGTGGCGACGAGAACCGACGAGCCGGCCAGGAAGGCGACGCTGATGGCGACCGCGAGGATCGTCGAGACGAACCGTCCGGGGTGCAGCCGTACCTCGGCCAGGGCTTGGCGCAGCATCTACTGGCCCAGCCGCTTCATCGCAGCGAGCACGCCGTCCGCGCTCGGGCTGGCGAGGTCGTCGACGATCCGTCCGTCGCTGAGCAGCACCGTGCGATCGGCGTAGGCGGCGGCGTTCGGGTCATGGGTGACCATCACGATGGTCTGGCCGGCGGTGCTGGCCGCGCGCAGATAGTCGAGCAGTGCATGGCCGGCGCGCGAGTCGAGCGCGCCGGTCGGCTCGTCGGCGAAGACCACCGAAGGCCGGGTGATCAGCGCTCTGGCGATCGCGACGCGCTGCTGTTGGCCACCGGAGAGCTGGGACGGCAGGTGGCTCAGCCGGTCGAGAAGCCCGAGCGAGTCGACCACTTTCGACAGCGCGGCCGGGTCCGGACGGCGTCCGCCGAGTTCGAGTGGCAGGACGATGTTCTGCCTTGCGGTGAGTGTGGGCAGCAGGTTGAACGCCTGGAAGACGAAACCCACGTGATCACGGCGGACGGTGGTGAGCTCGCGGTCGGAGAGGTTCGAGAGCTCCCGCCCGGCCAGCGAGACCTCCCCGGACGTGGGCCGGTCGAGCCCGGCCAGACAGTGCATCAGCGTCGACTTACCCGAGCCCGAAGGACCCATGATCGCGGTGAACGATCCCCTGGCGAAGCTGACACTCACCCCGTCGAGGGCGCGGACGATGGCGTCGCCGCTGCCGTACGTCTTGACGAGGTCGGTGGTGGCCGCGATCTGGTCGGGCAGTGCTGGGGCAGATGTACTCACCCTGGAAGTCTGGCTGCGCCCTGGCGAGGTGACGTCCTCCCCAGGGTCAGCTCGGATCGTCCGATCGGATGATTTCGGCACGCTCCCTCGAAATCGGCTCAGCCCCGCGATCCGCTGCACCGACCTGGGGACCAGATTAGGGCTCCTCTTCGTCCCCTCATCGAGGGCCAGCCTCCCCTGCCGAGCGCCTACGTAGCAGTCGAGGGCCTGTGCCGGCGCGCAGGCGTATGGCGCAAACGGTGGCAATCGGTGAGAAGCGGTGGCTCTCGATGGGGCAACTCAGCCGCCACGGGCCTGTGGATAACCTGAACGAAAAGGAACCGTCCCCGAATGTTCAAGCGCGTACGCGGTCCAGGATCGCTCGGGCGGTGCCCTCGTCCAGCACCAGGTCGGTGGCTACGCCGGCGCGCAGGGCACCGACCACCGCGGGTGCGCGGGACGGGTCTGCGACCACGCAGATGCGCCGGGGTACTCGCTGGAGCTCGGCCGGGGTGAGGCCCGTGGCGCGCTCGTTGTAGGCGATGTCGGCGAAGGTGCCGTCCTCGCGCAGCAACACCGTGCAGACGTCCCCGACCACGCCGTCCGCGGCGAGTTGGCGCATGTCGGTGGCGTCCATGTAGCCGGCGGAGTAGACGTGGGACGGCACGCGTCCCTCTAGGCAGCCGACGCCGAAGATCGCGACGTCCAGCCGTTCATGCAGCCGCATCACGTTCTGGACCGAGCGCTC
>DAORUI010000043.1:16941-18841 GCA_035433085.1 Propionicimonas sp.
CGCTCGTTCAAGCTCGCACCCTTCTCGTGCACGTTCGTTCATAGGTCTAGCGCATGCGTTCAAGCGTTAGCAAGATGAGCACTAATAGAGGGGGTCGGCAGCAGCCGCGCCTTTATTGTGACCGGTATCAGCGGTACGAAGGAGTCAGATGAGCCTTTCAGTGTGCGCGCCTGCGAACACCGGTGAAGGATCTGGCTCAGGCATCACAGGTGAGGCCACTCCCGCTGGTTCGAAACACCCTGCATGTCCGCTCCCGAGCCTCGGCGGACGCGCCTTCCGTGAGGCTCCGGTGGATCGATGAAGATCCATCGCACAAGTCAGCCGCCGTTGTTCCGCCGGCTGTCGCCCCAGTACATCCCGTCCGGGCTCGGTGCCCCCGCGCAGTTGCGCACGTGCGACCCGGCGGATGTCTGTTCCCTGTAAGCGCCTCGTCTGATCGACAAACGAATAGTCGCGTCCCCCAGGGACGCCGAAACCGACACCACATCTGGTGTTGAGAAAGTGAGAATGAAGTGGGAGCACTGTTCCTCTCTGAGGTAGTCGGCACCGCGATGCTGCTCCTCCTCGGTGGTGGCGTGGTCGCCAACACCGCGTTGACCAAGACCAAGGGCAACGGCACCGGCTTCCTGTTCGTGAACTTCGGCTGGGGTCTTGCCGTCTTCGCGGGCGTCCTCGTCTCGCAGAAGTCCGGCGCCCACCTGAACCCGGCGGTCACGCTCGGCATCGCATCGCGCGACCTCGTCGCCGGCACCGCCGTTGACTGGGGCAAGGTGTTCATCTACATCATCGCCCAGATGATCGGCGCCTTCATCGGTGCCGTGCTGTGCTGGCTGGCCTACAAGGACCACTTCGACCAGGAGCCCAACGCGGCCACCAAGCTCGGCGTGTTCTCCACCGGCCCGGCAATCCGCAGCACCACCTGGAACCTGGTCACCGAGGCCATCGCCACCTTCGTGCTGGTCTTCGTGATCCTGGCCGCCGGCCTGATCAAGTCCGTCGACCTCGGCTGGCTGGGCGCGCTCGGCGTCGCACTGCTGGTCGTCGGTATCGGCGCCTCCCTCGGTGGTCCCACCGGGTACGCCATCAACCCTGCTCGTGACCTCGGCCCGCGCATTGCGCACGCCGTGCTCCCGATCAAGGGCAAGGGCGACTCCGACTGGGCGTACTCCTGGGTTCCGGTGGTCGGCCCGATCATCGGTGGCGTTCTGGCGGGCCTGCTCGTCGCCGTCCTGATCCCGGCCTGATTCCGGACGCGGTGGGTGGCCGCCAACCCCGGCCACCCACCGAACCAAGGAATACCGAAGAAGAAAGAAGGAGCGGGCCGGTGGCCGCCGACCCGCTCCGAATCACCATCAATCCTCATCGACAATGACGTGGAAGGAATTATCCATGGCGGACAAGTACATCCTGGCGATTGACCAGGGAACGACCAGTTCTCGGGCCATCATCTTCAACCACGAGGGACAGATCGTCTCCGTGGGCCAGAAGGAACACGAGCAGATCTTCCCCAGGGCCGGTTGGGTCGAGCACAACGCGATCGAGATCTGGGACTCCGTCCGTGAGGTCGTGGGCGAGGCTCTGGCCAAGGCCAGCCTGAACAAGGACAACATCCAGGCCGTCGGCATCACCAACCAGCGCGAGACCACCCTGGTGTGGAACAAGGAGACCGGGCTGCCGGTCTACAACGCCATCGTCTGGCAGGACACCCGCACCGGCAAGATCGTCGAAGAACTCGGCGGCGGTGACCAGGACAAGTACAAGAGCCGCGTCGGCCTGCCGCTGGCCACCTACTTCTCCGGTCCCAAGGTCAAGTGGGTCCTGGACAACGTAGAAGGTGCCCGCGCGGACGCCGAGGCCGGCAAGCTGGTCATGGGCAATATGGACACCTGGGTGATCTGGA
>DAORUI010000044.1:0-1477 GCA_035433085.1 Propionicimonas sp.
CCTCTGGGCTCGCCTGGACGCCGACCTCGCGTCCGAGACCTTCGAGATCACCACCAGCTGACTCTGAGTGCCGGCACCCTGCCCGCTGCTCCCCGTCCCGCCTCGGCCCGCACCGCGCACCCCTCGTTCCATCGAGGGCTAGCGCAGTCGTCGAGGGCTGGCGTCCCGGTGGCAGTCCTCGACGAATTCGCTAGCCCTCGCCGGATGACCGAGGCCGAGGCCGGGCGGACGGGTGGGGCAGGCGGACGGGTGGGGCAGGGCGTCAGTTGCCCGGCCAGAGGCGGTGGTAGGCGTTGATCGCGGGCTGGCCGCCGAGGTGGGCGTAGAGCACGGTTGAGTCGCGTCCGATCTCGCCCGAGGTGACCAGATCGATCAGGCCGGCCAGTGACTTCCCCTCGTAAACCGGGTCGGTGATCATCGCCTCCAGTTGCGCGCCGAGACGGATGGCTTCCATGGTCGACTCGACCGGGATGCCGTAGAGCTCGCCGGCCCAGCCTTCGAGCACGGTGATCTCGTCGTCGCGCAGGTCGCGTCCAAGTTCGATCAGAGCGGCAGTGTTGCGGGCGATCCGGGCCACCTGGTCGCGGGTCTTCGCCAGGGTGGCGGACGCGTCGATGCCGAGCACCCGCCGCTTCACTCCAGTGAGCTCCTCCAGCGCCGCGAAGCCGGCGATCATGCCGGCGTGGGTCGAACCGGTGACCGTGCAGACGATGATCGTGTCGAAGAAGACGCCGAGCTGCTTCTCCTGCTCGGCCACTTCGAAGGCCCAGTTGGCGAAACCGAGCCCGCCCAGCGGGTGCTCGGATGCGCCCGCCGGGATCGGGTACGGCCTGCCACCAGCGGCCTCCACCTCGGCGAGGGCGTCCTTCCACGAATCGCGAATGCCGATGTCGAAGCCGGACGGGTCCAGCCGCGAATCGGCGCCCATCATCCGGGAGAGCAGGATGTTGCCCACCTGGGTGTTCGTCGGGTCGTCCCAGGGCACCCACTGCTCCTGGACCAACCGGCACTTCAACCCGAGGTGCGCGGCGACCGCGGCCACCTGCCGGGTGTGGTTCGACTGGTACCCGCCGATCGAGACCAGCGTGTCCGCCCCGGACGCGAGCACGTCCGGAACGATGTACTCCAGCTTGCGCACCTTGTTGCCGCCGAAGGCCAGCCCGCTGTTCACGTCCTCGCGCTTGGCCCACACCTGTGCCCCGCCGAGGTGCCGGCTGAGCCGCTGGAGATGATGGACGGGGCTCGGCCCGAACGTCAGCGGATGGCGGGCGAAGTCCTGAAGCTTCATCTCTCCCTCTCGGTCGGTGGCCAGCGAGCCTAGGGCGCGGACGGTGGTTGCCGCTCGCGTTTCGCCTTGTGGAAGAGCGTTGGGCCGGCAAACGTTCCCTGAGGAGGTTCGCGAGGGACGAGCGAAGTCGTGCCAACGTTCCCTGAGGAGGTTCGCGAGGGACGAGCGAAGTCGTGCCAACGTTCCCTG
>DAORUI010000044.1:1577-6111 GCA_035433085.1 Propionicimonas sp.
TTCCTCAGGGACCGTTGTTGGGTGTCGACCTGTTCCTCGCCGGCTGGTTCCTCAGGGACCGTTGTGGGTGCCGGCTCGTTCCTCGCCGGCTAGTTCCTCAGGGACCGTCTTGGGTGCCCGCTCGTCTCAAGGACCTCCGGCGTGTCGGGTCGTTCCTCGGAGATCGACCGGGGCTCAGCTCGGCGTGACGCCCAGCTCGCGGAGCCACGCCAATTGGCGGGCCACCTGGACGGACTGCCCGCCCTCGTGGTCGTTGAAGGGGTAGACCTCCAGGTGCTTGCGTCCGGCGTAGGCGTGGTAGGCGGCGTAGACCGTCGAGGGTGGGCAGATGTGGTCCTCCAGAGCCACCGAGAACAGGGCCGGGGCGGTGGCTCGGGCGGCATGGTGCATGCCGTCGGCGTAGGCCAAGGTGGCGAACACCTCATCCACCCTCGCGCGGTGCACCTTCAGGTAGCGTGCGACCTCCTGGTAGGGGTCGGAATCCGAGATCTCCACCGCGCGTCGGAAGTTGCACAGGAAGGGCACGTCGGGCATCGCGGCCACCAAGCCGTCCGCGAGGCCGGCCACGGCCAACGTCAGCCCACCGCCCTGGCTCACACCGGTCACCACCACCTGGTCCGGGTCGACCTGGGGGAGTGCTCGGGCGGCATCCACCGCACGCACGGCGTCCGTGATCAGCCGCCGGTAGTAGGAAGTCTCGAAAGAACCGACGCCCGACGTAAGGTATCCGGGCACTGCAGGGCCGGACCCGTGGGGGTCGGCAGTCTCGCCGCCGCTGCCCCAGGACGCACCCTGGCCGCGCGTGTCCATGAACAACTCGGCGTACCCGGCGTTGGCCCAGGTGATGTGCTCCAGCGGCAGCCCGCGTCCGCCGCCGTAGCCCTGGTAGCCCACGACCACCGGCAACCGTCCGCTCGCCCCGGCGGGGACGGTCAGCCACGCACGAATGGGATCGCCGCCGAACCCGGGAAAGGTGACGTCGAACGTGCGCACCAACGCCAGCCCGTTCTCGACCGGCGTCACCCGCGGCACCATCGGTATCTGGCGGGCAGCGCTCAACGTCCGCGCCCACGCCTCGTCGAAGTCGGACGGCGCCGCCTCGGCGGGGGCGTAATGCTCGAGTTCGGCTTGGGACAGGTCGATGCCGGGCATCAGGCCTGCAGCCTCAGGTCGAGGGAGGTGGCCAGGCTCGGCGCGAGCGGCAGCCCGGGGATCAGTGTCGCCTGCGCGGCGTGGTAGAGGTCCGCCTTGCCCGGCCACACCGTGGCGGACGGACTGTTCTGCGGGTCGAGCTGGTGGTGCCAGGAGCCGTGCTCGTGGTCGAGGACGTAGCGTTCGACGTAGTCCCAGTAGCGGGCGTACTGAGCGGCATACTCGTGGTCGCCGGTGCGCCGGAAGAGCGCCGCAGCGGCACCGATGGCCTCGGCGACGACCCAGTGCATGCGGTCACGCACCACCGGCCGGCCCGACCAGTCGGTGGTGTAGACGAAGCCCTCCGCGCCGTCGGCATGCCAGCCGTCCGCCACCGCCCGATCGAAGAGCCCGACCGCGGCCGGCAGCCAGTCGACCCCGTCCGCGTCCGCGGCCTCCAGGTGCAGCAGCAGCCGGGCCCACTCCAACCCGTGCCCGACCGTGGCTCCGTACGGCTTGAACTTGTCGTCGGGACGGTCCGCGTTCAGTTCCAGCAGGGGCGTCCACGAGCTGTCGTAGTGCTCGGGCAGGCGCCAGTCGTTGGCCTCGGCCTGCGCGGCCGCGAACGCCGCGATCTTTGCGGCGCGGTCCAGCCAGACACGATCCCTGGTCACGTCGGCCGCAGCCAGGAAGGCCTCGACGGTGTGCATGTTCGCGTTGATCCCGCGATATGGGTCAAGTACGGTGAAGTCACGGTTCCAGGTGTCCACGGCACGACCGGACGCCTCGTCCCAGAACCGGTCGGCGAACACGCTGAGTGCCTCATCGAGCAGTCCGTCCGCGCCGTCGAGCCCGGCAGCCTTCGCGGAGGACGCAGCCAGCACCACGAAGGCGTGGGCGTACGCGGTCTTCTCGTCGGGCGTGGACCCGTCCGGCGCGACCTCGGAGAACCAGCCGCCGGCGTCGGGGTCGCGCAGCGCTCCGGTGAGCCCGGCCAGCGCAGCCTGGGCGACTGGGCGGCTGCCCGGCATGCCGGCGAGGCTGCCAAGGCTGTACACGTGCACGGTGCGGCAGGTGATCCAGGTCTGCAAGCCCTGTTCGAGCCACGGCTCGCCGGTATCGGTGAGCCAGGCCGCGCCCCCACCGGGGTAGGGAGCCCGTCGGCCGAACTGGAGCAGTTGCTGGAAGTGCCAGGCCAACCAGAGCCGATGGGACGGAAGCTCGATCCAGTTGGTGGCCATTGGCTCCTCCTCGCCTACCAGGAAAGGCCCCCCGCGACCCGTTTCCTTGTCGCACATCCTGCCAGCCGATCCGCTCCGGTCGCCGGTCGATGGCAGATGTCCCAACCGCCGCTGCATCTGCTGATTGTCACGGCCGCACCTGGGAGCCATTGGTTGGGGCGGTCCGTCCAGATTCCTGGACGTTCCTGCCGCGTGCTGGGACGTCTAGCGTGGACGCGGCCTATGCTCGGCATGTCGCGGGCAGCAAGCCCGATGTCGTCGCGCGGGGGCGCGACCCGAAAGCATGAGAGGTAAGACATGTCGTTCTGGGACTTCTTCTGGCTGATGATCTGGGCGTTCTTCTTCATCGCCTACCTGATGGTGCTCTTCCAGATCGTCGCGGACCTGTTCGCGGATCGTTCGCTCAACGGCTGGGCGAAGGCCATCTGGATCACTGCTCTGGTGCTGATTCCGTGGCTCACTGCGCTGGTGTACCTGATCACCCGCGGCAAGGGCATGACCGAGCGGCAGGGTGCTGCGGCGGGTGCACAGAAGCGCGCTGCCGAGGACTACATCCGGTCGGTCGCCGGTGGCAACAGCCCCGCCGAGCAGATCGCTCAGGCCAAGACGCTGCTCGACAGCGGCGCGCTCTCCCAGGCTGAGTTCGACAAGTTGAAGGCCAAGGCGCTCGCCTGATCGCCTCGCATACCGAAAAAGGAGATCGACATGCCGATGGCACCGGTAGAAGTCATCGTCGTCGCGTTCCCGGGCAGTGCCTTCAACGGCGCGATCCTGCCCGAGTTGCGGCGGCTGGTGGACACTTCGACGATCACGATCGTGGACGGCCTGTTCGTCCGCAAGGACGAAGCCGGGCAACTGTCCTGGCACGAACTGGCGCAGATCGATCCCGAGCTGGGCGGCTTGCTCGATCGGGTCGAAGGCCTGGTCGCCGATGATGACGTGGCCGAGTTGGCCGCCGACCTCGAACCAGGCAGCGCTGCGGCGGTACTGGCATTCGAGCACACCTGGATGCAGCCGCTGCGGGACGCTGTGGCGGCGTCCAATGGAGTGCTGCTGGCCGACATCCAGGTACCCGGCGGGGTGGTCGAGGAGATCCTCACCACTGTCCCGGACGAGGAGGAGAACTGATGAGAAGGCGCAACGGACGTCCCGGGCTGCTGGGCACGATGGCCCGGACGGCGGTGATCGCGGGCACGGCTACTTCGGTCTCGAACAGCGTCAACGCCAGCGCGAACGCCAAGCAGCAGGCAGCTGCGCAAGAGGCTGCGCAGAAGCAGGCGCAGGCGGCGCAACTCGCGTCCATGCAGGACCAGTTGGCCGCACTACAGCAGACTCCGGTTGCGGCACCCGCTCCGGCGGCACCCGCCCCGGTCGCGGCCGCTGCGGCCGGCCCAGGCGGCGACCTGATGGCCCAGTTGCAGCAGTTGGCGAGCATGCATCAGGCCGGAATCCTCAGCGAGGCGGAGTTCGCCGCGGCGAAGGCCAAGCTCCTCGGCTGAAGCCGGTCGATCGCTCGCCCGGTGGGCTGGTCAGCCCAGTCGGGCGAGCAAGCCGTCGCGGACGCCGGGCCATTCGTCGGCGAGGATGCTGAACACCACGGTGTCGCGGAAGGTGCCGTCCTCGCGGCGCATGTCCCGACGCAGCACGCCCTCCTTGGTCGCGCCGAGTCGCACGATCGCCGCCGCCGAGCGGGTGTTGAGCCGATCGGTCTGTAGCTTGACCCGGCGGTAGCCGAGGTCCTCGAAGCAGTGCCGCAGCAGCAGGTACTTGGCTTCGGGGTTCACCTTGGTGCCCCACCACCGCGGGCCGTACAGCGTCCAGCCCAGGTGAATGCTCTCGTTCGCGAGGTGCGCGTCCCCCAGGGACGAGGTACCCACTACGGTGCCGGCCTCGCCCAGCGGCGAATCTGTGGTGAGCCGCACAGTGAAGGCGATGCGTCCGAAGCCGACCCCGTTGGGCGGGTCGGCGGCGAACGTCCGCTGTCTGGCCAGCGCGAGCGCGTCCGCTAGTGAATTCGGTTGCCGGTGCATGACGTAGCCGGACGAGTAGACCGCGGGCTCAACCAGCAGGGTGGCCAAGTCGGGGAGGTCGGATTCGACGAGTGGGTCGAGTCGCACCCAACGTCCGATCAGTGACGTCGGTGCCGGCAGGGACGCGGTCAC
>DAORUI010000044.1:6211-18797 GCA_035433085.1 Propionicimonas sp.
TGATCTGCGGCTATCGGGTTGAGGAGATCGAGGACCCGCTGATGCAGCAGATTCGCTACCTGGACAAACTCGTGGATGAGTTGGCCAGGGGAAAGAAGATGACCGGGATCCTCCGCGGGTCGGCGTAGCGTTTGGCGAAATCAACGCGGACGCAGCACGCGGCCTTCGTGCCAGACGGGCAGGGCATGCTCGGTGACCGCTCCGTCGGCGCCGAAGACCACGAACCGGTCGAAGCCCTTGGCGAACCAGCGGTCGTGGGTGACCGCGAGGACGGTGCCCTCGAAGGCGGCCAGCCCTTCCTCCAAGGCCTCGGCGGACTGGACGTCGAGGTTGTCGGTGGGTTCGTCGAGCAGCAGCATCGTGGCTCCGGACAGCTCTAGCAGCAGGATCTGGAAGCGTGCCTGCTGTCCGCCGGACAGCGTCTCGAAGAGCTGCTCGGCGGCATCGGAGAGCTCGTAGCGGTCGAGGACGCGGCTGGCCGGCTCGCGTCCCATGCCGGCGCGGCCGCGGCCGTCCGGGGTGAGGTCGCCGCGGTGCAGGATCTCGAGCAAGGTGCGTCCGACCAGTTCAGGATGCTCGTGGGTCTGCACGAACCAACCCGGACGGACGCGCGCACCCAGGCGGGCGCGTCCGGTGTGCTCGACGGGCGCGATCGCGCCGGGCTCGCCCACCGGCTCGTGTTCGAGGTCGGGCAGCGATCCGCCGCGGGCGAGCAGGCGCAGGAAGTGCGACTTGCCCGAGCCGTTGGAGCCGAGCACGGCCACCCGCTCTCCGTACCAGACCTCGAGGTCGAAGGGACGCATCAGCCAGTTGGAGCCGTCCTCGCCGGGTAGGCGCAACTCGAGTCGCTCGCAGACCAGGGCGCGCTTGCCGGTGCGCCCGCCAGAAAGGCGCATCGTCACCCGCTGTTCGCGGGGCTGCTCTGCGGGCGGACCGGCCTCCTCGAACTTGCGCAGCCTGGTCTGGGCGGCCTGGTAGCGGCTGGCCATGCCGTCGTTGTAGGTGGCCTTCTGCTTCAGGGTCGCGACCAGGGTGCGCAGCTTGGCGTGTTCCTCGTCCCAGCGCCGGCGGAGCTCGTCGAAGCGCTCGAACCGGTCGCGACGGGCCTCGTGGTAGGTGGTGAAGCCGCCGGGATGCGTCCAGACCCGGTTGCCGGACGCTCCGAGCTCGACCGTGACGATGCGGGTGGCGGTGTTGGCCAGCAATTCGCGGTCGTGGGAGATGAACAGGATGGTCTTGGGGGACTCCTTGATCCGCTCCTCCAGCCAGGTCTTGGCGGGCACGTCGAGGTAGTTGTCGGGCTCGTCGAGCAGCAGCACCTCGTCGGGGGAGCGGAGCAGGTACTCCAGCACCAGGCGCTTCTGCTCACCGCCGGAGAGTGTGCGCAGCGAGCGGTATTTGGCCTTGTCATAGGGGACGCCGAGAGCGGAGATTGTGCAGACGTCCCAGAGCACTTCGAGGTCGTAGCCGCCGGCATCGGTGAACTCGGCCAGCGCCTCGGCGTAGGCGAGTTGGGCTTGGAGGTCGTCGGACTCCATCAGCACGCGTTCGCAAGCGTCCACGCTCGCAGCGGCTGCGCGGACGCGTCCGGGTGCCACCGAGAGCATCAGGTCGGCGACCGTCGGATCCTCGCCTCCGGCTCCGCCCTCGACGACTCCCTGGCCGACGAACTGGCGCATGATCCCCAGGCCACCGGAGCGGCTGACCGCGCCGGCGTGCGGGGCGAGGTCACCGGTGATGATCCGCAGCAGGGTCGTCTTGCCGGCCCCGTTGGCGCCGACCAGGGCAACCTTGGCGCCGTCCCCGACGCGGAAGGACGCCTCGTCGAGCAGCACCCGTCCGTCCGGAAGTTCGTAGCGCACCCCGGCGACCTCCACATGACCCACGCCGGTCACCGTACCGCGGACGCCGAGATCGCTCGACCTTCGGTGTCGGTGCGGCCACGCCTCGCCTGGCACCTCGTCTGAGCGAGCTGGTGCCTCGGTTTGGTCTGCCTGGTTCCGCGGTTGGTCTGCCTGGTTCCGCGGTTGGTCGGCCTGGTTGCTCGGCTGGTCGGCCGGTTATCTCGGTTGGTCGAGCCTGTCGAGACCCAGTCCGGGCGGGCCCAGATCCGAATCCGGACGATGTCGGCGGCACCAGCGCCATGCACGATGATTTACGAGGACCTTGGCTCGGACCCACCGATTCGGCTGGTCGAGCCTGTCGAGACCATGCTCTGTCGGTGGAGCCGGGCTGAAGCCAGGAGCGCAGAACGGACGGGGATAAGTGGACCAGTTGATCTCGGCCGGAGTTCAGATCGTGGTGCTGTCGCTTCCCGCGGCAGTCTTCGCGTGGCGGCGGCGCTCCTCGGACGCTCGAAAGGTGCTTGGCCTGACCCTAGGTAAGCCGACCGACTACTGGTTGGCTGTCGTGGTGACGGCGCTCGTGGGGGCGGTCTCGTTGCTCGCGACGAGGAGCATTCCTGCTGATGTTCTGGCTGCTGCCGGCTCTGCCAACCGAATCACCTCGTTAGCGGCCGGCGCGGCGGTGCTGTTGCGCGCGACGAGCGAGGAGCTGCTGTTTCGCGGGTTCTTGCAGGGGGTGATTGGCGCGCGATTCGGACGGTCGGTGGGCGTCTGGACCCAAGCGGTGCTGTTCCTCCTTCCGCACCTGCTGTTGTTGGCGTTGAGCCCGCTGCTGTGGCCTCTCCTGCCGGCCCAATTCTTGGCCGGCCTGTGCCTGGGATGGCTCCGATCGCGCCACGACAGCATCGCGCCCCCGATCCTGGCTCACGGTGTGACCAACCTCCTGGCCGGCCTGACAATCTGAGTAGCCGACTGTCCGCGGGCGGTCGCCGAAATTGTCGAAGCACATGCTCAGCCCACTCGGCGGTGCTGGCAACACCGCCAAGGCAGGAACCGATGAGCTGATCGGCTCCGTGGCTGGGCAAAGGCGACTGGCCCCGGTCGTCGGTGGGCAGGCTTCGCGTCCGGCCCGGGCTGCGGGCCGGTCGGGTCAGGCTGGTATTCGTTCGTGTTGTTGGTGGCGGTGGTGTTGTAACCACTGGCCGGCTTGGGGGTGTCTACTCGGTGGGGTGAACTCGGGCAGCTGATCCTCACCGATGCGAACTTGCCACTGGTCCCGCAGGCCGTACCGGGCGGGTTCACACAGGCCGTGATGGTGGTGACAGAGCAGCACCAGGTTGGCCAACGTCGTCTCGCCGCCGGCCCACCAGGGTTGGATGTGATGGGCTTCGCTGGCCGAGGGTGGAGCCGCGCAGGTGGGGAACACGCAGCCGCCGTCTCTGGCCACCAGCCCGTTCCGTAGCGGTGCTGAGACCAGCCGTTGGGTCCGGCCCACGTCAAGCACCTCGCTGCCGCCGCGCAGCACTACGGGGATCAGTTCGGCATCACAGCAGGCCCGGCGCAGTTCACCGGCCGACAGTTGGCTGTCATCCCCGACCAGCCCGGCCCCGGCAGATCGGAGCTGGTCGTAGTCGAGCTTCACGATCACTCGCGCACCACCCACGCCTGGGGCAGGTTTCGCGCCGGCGGCGAACTTCAGCAAGGCGGCCAGCGCATCCGCGCGGCGCTGGTCGGTAGTGGCCTCGCTCCACAACGGGTCACGGGCCTCGACCGCGGTCCGGCGCAGCGCTTCGCTGTGGGCATCGAGGAGGGTGATCAGCTGTTCGCCGACCAGCCGGGGCAGCGACCCTTCGAAGCGGACCGACCCGGCCTGGCGCCACAACCGTAACGACCGGGACCGGTAGGCGGCCTCAGCCTCCCGTTGCAGCTTCGTCTCCAGCAGTTCGTTCGCGTCGACTGGGGAGACCTCGGCCAACACCCGCGGCGCGGCCTTGGCCAAAGCCTCCGAGTCGAGCGTCTTCGCCAGATCGACCAGCAGGCTCTCTGCGCGGGTCTGCTGGTTCTGGTCGAGTTGTGGTGCCAGTCCGTCGAGCAGGTTGGTGATCGCCCGCACCTGGGTAGTGCTCACCGCTCCGGCCATTGCTGCTTCGGCCACCTGCGGGTGTCCGGCGAGTCCGTCTGCCCGGTGGATCATTCCAGCGGCTTCGCGGCGGGTCATGTTCTGGTCGATCGCCAACCACGACCCCAACGGAGTGGCCACCGCCCGCTCTGAAGCATTCGCAGCATTCGCTTCTGCCAGCAACACGCCAGCCAGGGCTTCCAGCCGGCCAGCCAGGCTCCGAGCTGTGGTCACCACACGCAGCCGGGCCTGCGGTCCGAGCATGCTTCGGTCGGGGTCGACCGCGTCCAGCGCGGCACCGATCGAGGCCAGCGCTACGTGCACCGGCACCTTCTCGGGCTGCTGATCGTTCATGCCACCAAGCCCACCAGTCGGGTCTGACATTTCTTGGCCCAGATCACCTGCAAACCGGCCATCAGCTCAGATTCTCAGGGAAATATCAGGAAGTGGGTGGGCCGGTACGAGGCTCAGAGATCGTCCACCGCGTGCCCTCACCCAACACCCAGGGCACCCCTCCCTGCCGAGTGCGACCCCTCCCGCTTCCGCCCGCACCGGAGCACAGGCCCTCGACCGAAACGCAGGCTCTCGACGAGGAGGCATGGCCTCAGCGATGAGGTGGGAGTTCTTAGGATTCCCAACTCCAAATGTCGCTGGTGTACTCGGGGATCATGGTTCGACTGTCGAACCCGCAGCGCCGCCGCGATTCGTGACCCAAGTAGGAGGGGCAATGTCGTTTCAAGCGTATCTGGACAACATCGAAGACAAGACTGGCACAACTCCCCGCGAGTTCATCGAGTTGGCCCGCGCCAAGGGCTTCGACACCGCGACCAAGGCGGGGCCCGTCCTGGCCTGGCTGGCGGACGACTACGGCCTCGGGCGCGGACACGCGATGGCCCTCGTGCATGTGATCACGAAGGGCGAGCGAATCAGCAGTAAGCACGTCGGAAGCGAGGGAAGCCACGCCGATCCGTCCGACACGCTGTGGCTGGACGGGAAGGCATCCAATCCCAAGCGCTCGGCTGGGGCCTGAGCTTCCCAGTGCCGCGACCCACGTTGGGGAGCGCACAGCCATCAACAGCAGAGGAAGTCATTCGGCTCCGGCCCGTTGTCGCACAGCTCATCGCAGGCGTCGTGGGCGATGTCCTCCAGGAAGTCGTCGGAATCCCCGGCTCGAAGCGACTCCAGGCCGGTATCGCCCCATTTGTCCACGGTGTGGGTGGATCCGTCGGGGCAGGTGACGGTGATGTCCAGAACGATCCGGAAGCCGCCCAAGGTTGCGTTGTAGTAGGTGCCGTCCTCTTCGTACTCAAACTCACAGGTCCGCTCACCGTCGTCCATCCGGACGGTATTGCAGGTGCAGCCCGGGTGAGCGCGGTAGCCGTCGGGGACCAGCGAACCGTCGAGCGCTGCGCACAGCGGGCAGGAGTCGCCGTTGGCGATGAAGATGTAGCCCTGAGCCATGTCGCCGCCTACCGATCCGAAGCCGCGGCCAGCACTGCGCGCGCCTGCTTGCTGGCCTCTTCGACAGTGGTCGGCTCGGTGCCTAGTCGAGCAGTTGCGCTGCGGACGCGGATCCGGCGCGCGACCGCTTTGGCGCAATGCCGACGCACCACCCAGGCGTCCTGCTTCCAGCCCAATCCGTCGCCGACCTTGGCCGTCGCAGGAACTGCCCTCTCGGGCAGCCGGTAGATCCGGCGGACGAAGACGCCGTCGGCGAAGTCGAGGAACTCCGAGACCACCTTCACCTCGCCGGTGGCGTAGTGCCCGACGATGAGCAGGAGGTCGTCCGTTTCCGGTGGGGTGGGTTCGACCCGGGTGGTGAGCACGCTACTGGCTAGGGGAGGGAGCGTGTCGCCCCGCCGCTGGCTGTAGATCCGCTGGGCTCGGGGGCGTCCGCCCAAGACGAGTGTGGTCGCTACCAGAGCGCCTTGGGGTCGCACCGGCACCGCCTTCAGCAGCTTGTGGCCGAGTTCTGCGTGGGTGGCCGCGACCGCGACGCGTCCGCCTATCGGAAGGCCGATCACCCGGAACCTACCGTGGGCGTCGCTGACCGCCTCGCGGCCGGCCACCGTCACCTCAGCGCCGGCGACCGGGCTGCCGTCGGCGAGGCGGACGTTGCCGTTCACCACGCCGGTGTGACGCAGCCGGACGGCCTCCTTGGCGAGGTCGAGCAGCGATTCATCGTCTCGGTCGGGCAGCGCCGGCCGAAGCCTGGCCAGCGTCCATGCAGTCAGCTCGTCGATGGTGTCCGCACCAGCGGCGTGGAGGGCGGCGGCCTCGGGAACGGTGATGGTCTCGAGTTGTAGCAGCTCGGCGATGGACTGCCAGCGGCGCACCTCAGCCAGGGTCACTTGCGGCAGCCTTCGCCCGAGCGCTCCTCGCTCGGTGCGAAGAAGATCGTCGGTGGTCACAAGGCCGAGGGCCGCCATCGATTGGGCCTGCGGGGCGGCCACTGTCGGGATCTCCGCGATCAGGGTCATCACTTACCTCCGCTTCGGTGTCGATCATCACCTTGGCAGATGGACTGCTCGGGGTCAGCGGCGTAGTTCTAGCACCCACCCGCGGCGGAGGCAGTTCAGCGTGAACGGCGAGCACCGACCTGGTGTGGGGTGGCCGTCAGCGTCCGGACTCCCCAAACGTGAGCATTCGACAGCCTCAAACGTGAGCCGCTCAACTCCTGCCCACGACTCCCTGTTGATCGGCGCAACGTGTACGCCGTCGCTGCGTTGGCCAGCTGCGCCCGTCGCAGTGATGATTGCGAGTGCCGCTGGTTCTCCCTGGGCCTGTTTGTCGACGTTGTTGCTGAACTTCAGGAGGTGTACTGCGGCGGTGTCGACCTCGGACGGGCTCATCTTGACCTCCACCGCGACCCACCTCCGCCCCGGGAAGGTGATGATGGCGTCGACCTCATGTCCCTCGGCGTCACGTCGGACTCGTCCAGAAGGCGGAGCCGGCCGAGCGCGTCCAGATGGTTGTAGGTCGTGGTCGGCAGGACCGGGCCGCGTTCGCCTCCCGCGTAGGCGGCCGGTGAGCGGGTTGCCGGGCTCTGCGCGACGAATCTGCACAGAGACGCCAGGACGCGCTCCAGGGTTCGTGGGTCGCGCCGTCCAACGAAGGAGGGGAATGTCGACTCGATGATTTTGTCGCAGGTGCCCCTGGAGACCATACAGATTTGCCGAGACGTGGCCTCCGGACCGGATCGACGCGTTCGCCAGTATCCAGCAACTCGCCGCGGACGTCGTCGCTGACTTGCTCACGACGGTGAGGCGCCGCCGGAAGCTATCGCCGACAGCGCCTACTCCGGCAAGTTGATGGTCCGCGTCCCGCTTGTCAGACGCATATCTCACGTCTGGTGACCCCAGCAAGATTCGAACTTGCGACACAAGGTTGGGGAAGAGTGTCCCATTAGGGCTTTGACTAGGGACTATGGCACGCCTTGATGGTTCCGTGCGACATCCGTGCGATAAGGATCTGGCCTCGTTCCAAGTTGCGCACCCCAGCGACGAGCGGATGAAGCCGCCACCAACATTCGCGCGAGTCCTGGCCGAAGCCAGACTCGGCAAGGTACTCGTCAACCCGGGAAGCGTTGTCAGTGTGGCCGTTCGCGGCCCGTTCGATGCTGCCGAAGAACGCTGGCGGCCAAGGTCGACCCTTCTCGGGGTCGGGCGTGCTGAGGGCGCGCGCAGAGGTGAGGGGAGTGCTCACCAACTCGTCCGAGAGTTCGTCGATGAGGCGGATGAGTTCCTCTCGCGCCTCGCTCATTCGTAGTGAGTCCACATGCGCAGGACGTGCACTACGCGTTGCTCAGCAAGCACCTCGTAGACGAGGCGGTGCTGGATGTTGATCCGTCGGGAGTAGCAGCCGGCGAGGTCGCCGACGAGCTTCTCGTAGCGAGGCGGGTTCGCGAACGGGTCGTCGGCGATGACCCCGAGCAGTTCTTCGGCCTTGGGTTTGAGCCCCGATGACGCCAGCTTCCGGGCGTCCTTCTGGGCCGCCTTGGAGTAGACCAACCGCCAGCCGGTCACCAGTCGAGTTCTTCCGAACCCTCGTCCAGGCCTTCGGCGCGCGCCTGGCGGATGGACTCGGTCAGGCCAGGGACGTTCGCAAGGAACAGTGTCTCCTGGATGGCGCGCCAGTCGTCCTCTCCGACCAGCACGGCGTTGCCCCGCTGGCCAGTGATGGTCAGCGGTTCGGACTCGTCGTTGACCTGGTCGATCAGGCGATACAGCTTCGCCCGAGCAGTCGTCGCACTTACAGCGGTCACTTTCACCACCTCCGCCACCAGCGTACGCGATCGCGTACGCAGGTCCAAGTGGGGGCCTACCCACTCCAGTGGTGAACCTCACGCTCACCTGGGCTAATCCCCGGACATGAGGCGCCGGCTCAAGGAGACGTCCGGATCGGACCTGAGCATCGGGGGTGCGGGGATCGCGACGGAGGCATTCCGGCACGGACTGGTCGATGAGTGCGTGCTGCTGCTGTGCCCGGTCATCGTGGGTGGCGGAAAGCCGGCGATGCCTCGGGGCATGAGACTCGACCTCGAGCTGCTGGACCACCGACGATTCGACAATGGCGTGATCTACGTCCGCCACGCGGTCCGACAGGCGTGACCGCACAGTCCCCCGAATGCGCGCTTCAATGCAGGTTCCATCACGACGCGATCGACCGCGTTGACGGCGGCATGATCGGATGAGTCTTGGCGCGGCTGACCGTTACTCAGGCTTGCCGGGCGCTGATCGCACACCCACAGGTGCAAGCCCAACGGTGTACATCGTCAAGGTTTCCCACTCTCGCTGGCGTACGCCGCTGCGGCCGCGGACGCGGCGGCAATGGCCAATGGCGCCGGACCGGTCTGGTAGTGACGGGCTCGATCAATCTGACATCCCTCGTGCGCCGCTGATCGTGAAATCGGGTTGGCGAGCGATCAGTAAGTGCATACTTACCGCATGACTCGACGCGATGACGTCCTCGATGTGGGGCTGCGGCTGTTCGCTGAGCGTGGGTACAACGCCACGCCGGTCTCGGAGATCGAGAAGGCCCTCGGCATGCGACCCGGTGGTGGCGGTCTCTACCGACATGTTCCGAGCAAACAGGCGCTCCTCGAGCAGGCGGTCGAGCGGGCATTGACGCGATCCCAGGAGCACCCGACCGGGCCGTTCCGGTCGCCCGCGGACGCCCTCGTACAGTCGCTGCTGCACCTTGTCGACGCGGACCTGGATCTATGGAAGCTGTTGGTGCGCGAACCGCAGCTACCCATCGACCTCGACGACCTGTACGACAGGGTCATCCAGCCGTCGTTCGACCAGGCGACCGAGTGGATGGGGACCTACAGCGCCTCGAAGGTCGACCTTCGGCCGCGGGTGGTCGTGGCGATCAGCGCCCTGCTCTATCTGCGGATCAGCCAGTTCACGTACGGCCGACCACCGGGGGGTGTCCCTGTGGACGAGTTCGTCGCCGTCGTAGAGCAGATCCTCGCGTGGAGCGCGTCGTGAGCGGGCTGGTGCTGCACGGCTGCCCGATCCATGTGCGGACGGACACGGCTTCGGTCGAGGCCCTTGGCATCGAGGGCAACCACGTGCTGGCGGCCGGGACGCTCGCCGAGGTGCGCGCCGCGATGCCAGGGGCCGAGGAGCGGGTCCTGGCCGACGGGGCGGTGCTGCCCGCCTTCGTCGATCCGCACCAGCACGCGTTCCTGATCGCCGCAGACCCTTACGTGGACGTTCTCCATGGCGCGCCCGACCTGACCTGGCTCGTGGATCTGGTGAAGCGCACCGCGATGGCCGACGCCGAGGGAGGTGGCTGGCTGCGTCTGCACGGCTACCTCCCGCTCGACCTCGCCGAGCGGCGTAGCCCCACCGCCGCAGAGCTCGACGTCGTGTGTCCCGACCGGCCCGTCCACGTGTTGTCGCGGACCTATCACGAGTCGTCTGTGAACTCGGCTGGGTTGGCTGCGCTCGGAATCACCGCAGCGACGCCCGACCCGCCCGGCGGGGCGATCGTCCGTGACCGGCGCGGACGCCCGACCGGTGTGCTCATCGAGGCGGCGAGCTTCGCCGCCGAGGCGGTCTCCCGTCCCGCGGAGACCGATTGGCCCGCCCGGCTGAGCGCGTACGGACGCCGGCTGACCTCGGCGGGGATCGTTGCGATCGGGGACGCCGCGGTCCCTGCCGCAGCAGCGTCCGCTTTCGTTGAGACGCTGGCCGCGGTCGCGGTCGATGCGACGCCTCTACTGGTAGGACACACGATCACCAGCCCGGCGCTCGTCCCCGGGCAGGTCGGGAAGGTGCTCCTCGACGGTGGCGAACGCTGCCACTTCGACCTCACACCCGCACAGGTCCGGCGCATGATGTGGGCCGTCGCGCGAGTCCTTCTCGGACCGGACGCGGTGGAAGCGAGAGCGATCTCGCGAGCCACCGGCGCTCCTAAGAGGAGTCGCGACGGGCACTGGCACTACGGCGAGGTGTACGCGGCCGGCAACCGCCTGCCCGGGCTGCTCCGGGAAGCCGCGGAGGCGGGGTCGGGGTTGGCCCTGCATGCCGTGGGCAACGGTGCCGTGATCGCGCTCCTGGAGGTCCTGTCCCGCGACAAGGTCCTGGCCGGACAGGTCCCCGTGCGGATCGAGCACGCCATGACCGTCGACGCGGACCTGGTGAGGCGCCTAGCCGATCTCGGTGCGCCGGTCGTCGTCCAGCCCGCCTTCCTGCGTACGCACACGCGGCAGCTCACCGTGATGCCGGTGCCAGCGCCGCTGAAGGTGCTGCCGCTGCGGGCCTTCGTCGACGCCGGCGCGACCCTCGCCTTCGGATCCGACTACCCGGCGGGCGATCTGTCGCCGTGGTCGGCGATCGCCGCGTCGGTCACGCGTAGCACCGGGTCCCGCCCGGCGCAGCTCCACTCCGAGGAGGCGATTACGGTTTCCGAGGCCATCGAGGCCTGTACATTTGCAGCCGCATCCGTTCTCGGACGCCACGATGCCGGCACGCTCGAGCCCGGGATGCGCGCGGACCTCCAGTGGGTCGATAAGGACCCGTTCCGTGCGGATCCTGCCGAGCTCGCCACCACGACCACGCTGGCCACGTGGAGCTCGGGCCGACTCGTGCACCAGCACCGGCGCCGTTCTGATCCGGACTCCCCGCACCCAAGGTCGCGGCGCGGGTAGCGGCTTTCGCGGGCTCCCGAGCGACCCACCAGAACTCTCCCTGACCGGCCACTGGTCCCGTCTGGGTGAACGGGAGCTGGCGGATCACGTTCAGGTTCATCGAAAGTGATGTCGAACTCGTCGACTACCGCGACTACCACTGAAGGAGGTGAACACCATGACCATGAACAAGCCCGTCCACCCCGGCGAGATCCTCCGGGAGGACGTGCTGGCCGACCTCGGCCTCAGCGTGAGTGAAGCCGCGTCCAGGCTCGGCATCTCCCGGGTGACCCTAAGCCGCGTCCTGCACGGCCACGCCCGGATCAGCCCCAACCTCGCCGTCCGACTCGAACAGGGCGGTGTCGGTACGGCCCGCGCCTGGCTCGCCATGCAGTCCGCCCACGACCTCGCCGCGGAACGCGCCGCAGGCCTGCCCAAAGTCACCCGTCTCGAGCCCGTCGCATAGGTCCGTGACCGTCGGGCGATTCAACCAACCTGTCGATGCACATTGTGTGTTCCCTCTGATGCGCCCGGCGAAGAGCTTCGACGTCATAGTGTGCACGCCAGCGTGGTTGGCGACGCCAGCAAGATTCGAACTTGCGACACAAGGTCTGGGAGGGCTGTTCCATGAGGGGTGTGGCTAGGAGATGCAGCACGCGGGAGCGGCGTCGTGCGATAGCCGTGCTATGTCGATGACGGAAGGATGAGCACCCAGCGCGTCCATCGCGGTCGGATCACTCGAAGTGGGTCCACATGCGCAGGACATGCACGATGAGCGCCTCCGCGAACACCGCGTAGACGAGGCGGTGCTGGATGGTGATCCGCCGGGAGTAGCGGTCCGGCGAGTTTGCCGATGAGCTTCTTGTAGCGGGACAGGGTCGCCCATTCCCCGAACGTGAGGCGCTCGACTCCACCAACCTGAGCGCCCAGGTTTGCTCGGTCGGTCAAGGCGCCAGAGAGGTGATCGGCACAACGTGCACGCCGTCGTTGCGTTGGCCGGCGGCGCCGGTCGCGGTGATTACCGCGAGCGCGGCCGGTTCACCTTGGGCCTCCTTGTCGACGCGCTCGCTGAACTTCAGCAGGTTCGCTGCGGCGGTGTCGACCTCGAACGGGCTCATCTTGACCTCGAAGGCGGCCCACTTCCGCCCCGGGAAGCTGATGATGGCGTCGACCTCGTGCCCTCCCGCGTCACGCCAGGTGTCGACGCGCCCGCCGAGCGCCTGGGCGTAGATCCGCAGGTCGCGGACGACGAGCGCTTCGAAATGGAAGCCGGCGGCCTTGAGGTCGTCCAGCAGATCCTGGCTCGTGACGCCGAGTGCGGTCGTGCCGATGGACGGGTCGACGAAGTATCTGGTCGGAGTCTTGCGCAGTCGGGTTCGGGATCGCATGGGCGGTTGCCACGCGGCGGAGTCATCCAGCAGGCGGAGTCGGTCGAGCGCGTCCAGATGGCTGTAGATCGTGGCCGGCGGGACCGGGCCGCGTTCG
>DAORUI010000045.1:0-7426 GCA_035433085.1 Propionicimonas sp.
GCGCACGTGGATTTCGTCGCTACCCGTTGGGTGCCCGAAGTTGACGCGTTCCAGGAGTACGACTTCATCGCCTGATCCGGCAGGGACGGACGTCAGGTCGCCCGGGCCGGTTCGAAAGCGGCCATCGGGTCGGCCACCTCGGTGGTGACCACCGGGCCGACGTGTCTTGACACCGCCAGACTGAGCACGAGCGCCACCAGAACGATCAGCAGCGCGTGTCTAGCGCCGCCGACCTGGGCGGCGGCGAAGCCGACCAGCGGTGCGGCGGTCATTGCGGCGACCGAACCGAGCGAGGCCACCACCGAAACCCGGGAAGCTGCCGCGTGCGGTTCGTCGGACGCCGCCGCCACCGCGATCGGGAAGCACAGTGCCGCACCGACGCCCCAGAGCGCAACGCCGACGACCGCGGTCGTCGGCCCCGGTGCCAGGCCGAAAACGGTGAGACCGACGAATGCGATCACGCCGGAGATCTGCAGGCTCAGCGTGCGGCCGAGGCTGTCGATCATGCCGGTGCCGAACGTCCGCACCAACGTCATCGAAGCGATGAACACCCCGAGCACCAGACCGCCGGACGCTTCCGCGGCGTCGAACCCGTCCACGAACGCGAGTGCTAGCCAGTTGTTGGCCGCGCCTTCGCTGAGTGCGGCGGCAAAGGCCACCGCGCCGATCAACAAGGTTCGCGGTTGCAGCCAGGCGCCCATCGCGGACGGTGCGTCGGCCTCGGCGCGGGCCGGAGTGCCCGCGACAGCTTCCGGCAGGATCAAGCCTTCGCCGACCATCACCAGGCGAACCACTCCGATCAGCACAGCGCCGATGCTGAATTGCAGCCAGACCATCACACCGATCGAGGACGCCGCCGCTCCCAGCAACGAGCCCGCCACCGCACCGGCGGAGAACGCCGCATGGAAGTGGGGGATGATCGTCCGGCCGTAGGCCTGCTCGAGTCGGGCCGACTCGACATTCATCGGCAGGTTGATCAAAGCGCCGCCGATGCCGTTGAGCACGATGCCTGCCAGGAACAGCGGGCGTGACCCGAGTTCGGGACCGATGCCCATCAAGGCGAAGCCGACCGACATCACCACCGAGCCGACGGTGAAAACCCGTCCGCTGCCGAAGCGGTTGAGCAGCGCGGAGGAGGAGAAGACCGTGATCAGCGCGCCGATCGAACCGATCAGCAGGTAGCCACCGAGCTCGGTCGCGCTCAAGCCGAGCGCGTCACGGACGCTGGGGATGCGCGCCAGCCAGGAGAAGATCAGCAGTCCGCTGAGCGCGAACGCGCAGATCAGCAGGGTGCGGGCACGGACGAGCAGTGCTTCAGCCGAGGTTGGCCGGGACAAGACGAACTCCAGGGGATAGGTGCGGTCAGGTGGTCACCCGCCGCGGGCTCGGTGTTGGTATCGAAGGCGCGCAGCCAAGGGGTGGCCAGCTAGGCTGGCCGCGGCTTTGGGGACGTTTCAATCCCATCATCGATGAGCGTTGACGTCAAACCGCCCGGACGCTTGCAGGCTGGACGCTGGCGGTGCCGTGGTGCGATATAGTTGAGGCATCAACTAATTACTTGGAGCTTTCATGACAGTCACGAGCGAGCAGAACACCATCACCGCCGACAGCATCTTCGCCGATATGCACACCGCCTACCGATTCACCGCCCAACCGGTTTCCGACGAGGAACTGGCCCGCGTGTACGAGTTGGCGAAGTTCACCCCCACCGCGCTCAACAGCCAGCCCTTGCGGATCACGTTCGTCCGGACCGAGGCAGCCAAGGCCCGGCTACTGCCGCTGCTCAACCCGAACAACCGAGCCAAGTCAGAGTCCGCGCCGGTCGTGGCGATCCTCGCTGCTGACACTGACTTCCACGAGCACCTGCCGGTGCTCAACCCGCAAACCGCGGGGGTACGCGACTCGCTCGCCGGGAATGCCGAGCGACGAGGCGTGATGGCCATGAACAACGCATGGCTGCAGGCGGGCGGCTTCATCCTCGCCGTGCGGGCCGCAGGTCTGGACGCCGGACCGATGGGCGGCATCAACGCCTCGGCGATCGACGCAGAGTTCTTCCCTGGATCTGTCCTGCGTACGATCCTCGTGGTGAACATCGGTCATGTCGCCGAGGACGGCAGCTTCCCGCGCAACCCGCGCCTCGGGTTCGACCAGGCGGTCACCCTGGCCTGACGGCGTACCTCAGCGCTCTGCGCGGTGGTGACTCTCCAGCCATTGGAACAATGCGTCGGAGAACTCCGCAGTGAGACTGGGAACGTGTCGGCCGCCGTCGATACGCCACAGGGCAACTTCGGTGGCGTCCTCGCATCCGATCCACGAAGTCGTGGAGAGGTCGGCTCCAGAGATATCGGCGTCCGCGTCCCACCGCTTGTCGGCGTGGGCCGCCTCGGCAGGGCACGCGTTCAGCTCGCGCCAGGTCCTGACGGTCTGTTCGGCCGAGGTGTGGCGATTGCCTTCGATGGTGCTGCCCTCGAACAGCACTGTGCTGTCAGCGTCGCCGTGGATCTGCAACACGCTCACGGGCTGGGACGGCTCGCAGTCCGCGTCCGCGTCCATGGCGCCGGCAAGGGAGGCGACGGCCGCGACCCGGTCGGCGTGGTCGCAGGCGATGCGAAGAGCCATGAAACCGCCATTCGAGTGGCCCACGACGTACACCCGTCCCGGATCAATCGTGTAGGCGGCAGCCACCGCGTCGATCACCGTGACGAGGTAGGCGGAGTCGTCGACCCCTGAACCCTCGAAGTCGCAGCATGCCGAGGCTGCGTTCCAGAAGGCATCGCCCTCGCTGTTGTGGGTGCCCTCGGGTGCGGCGAGGAGGAAGCGGTGCTGGTCGGCCACAGCCTCCAGCCCGAAGTAGCTGAGCGCACTGGCCGCGTCCGCGGTGTAACCGTGCAGTGCCACCACCAGTGCGGTCGAGGTATCGGTGGACACTCCGGCGGGCACGTACAACTGGAACGGACGCTCGCCCAGCGGGACGGTGATCGTCTCGGCGCTCGCGCTCGTGGCCGTGGCGGACGCTGACGATTGGGACGGAAGGGCGGACGCCGGGGTGGACGATGTCTTGCCCGGTGACGTGACGCACCCGGTGAGGAGCGCGAGCCCGATGATCGCGGCCGCCACGAATCGGGAATGCGATCGCCCCATCAGCCACCTCCCTCAGTCCTGCTTGCCAATGTAGTGCTGGGTTCCGACGTTGCGTCAGAGCGCCAGCAGCCACCGTCCGCCCACGGCGAGCGCGGTCAGGGTGAGAGCTAGCCAGCCAAAGGCCCAGAACAGGCGCGGCAGATGGGTCAGACGAGCGAGTTGGGCGGCGTCAGAGGTGGGGCTCCGGTTTGGAAACAGCTCGATCACCGGCCGCGGACCGGCGAGCAGCAACGTCCAGGCGACCAGCGTGCCGAGCCACGAACTGACCTGACCGGTGGCGTACCACGAAGCCAGTGCGAGCACCGTCCCCATCAGCAGAACCGCCAACGCCCCGTAGAAGTTACGCATCGCCAGCAGCATCACCGCGAGGCCGGCGACCAGTAGCCAGAGCAGACCGGCGGAATGGCCGGTCGCGACCAGCCAGGCCGCGCCCAGGCCGAGCAGGGAGGGCGCCGGGTATCCGGCGAGCAGCGTGGCCACCATGCCCAAGCCTGTCGGTCGACCCCTGGTGACCGTGAGCCCCGACGTGTCCGAGTGCACCCTGATGCCCCGCAGCCGCCGTCCGGTCAGCACCGCCACCAGCGCGTGGCCGCCCTCGTGGCAGATTGTGGCGAGCGTCCGCACCAACGGCCACGCCAGCAGCAAGGCGGCGAGTGCAATGCCGGCGATGATCATCGCGACCGCGGGTTCGAGCGGCGCGCCGGCCGTGCTGGCCCGCGCCCAGAGTTCCGCGATCACGTTCACGAACCCAGTCTGCACCGTGACGGAATTCGGACCCGAGAGCTGTCGATCCTCCGGGATCTGCTTGAGTCGGGGAGTCCAGGGTCCGAATCGCGTCATGGTGGACCGCGAAGCGGGAAACGGCCAGCGGGCTTGAAGGATCAGCGCTGTCGGGTGACCAGGTTCACGAAGACGTCCTCGATGGTCGGTTCGACCTCCGCGACCGCTATCTGGGTGAAGCCCTGCGCTCCTAGTCGGACGGTGAGCGCCTCGTCCGAGAGTGACGAGTCGGCCGGAACGACTGCGTGCAGGGACGCCCCCGACAGGTAGGCCTCGTCGATGCCGTCGGCGGTTTCCAGCCACTGCAGGGCGGGGTCAACCTCGTGCACGCTGACGTCAAAGATTCGCTGCTCCATGTGTTCGGTGCGGATCTCGGTGGGGCTGCCCTCGGCGATGATCCGGCCGCGGTAGATGAACGCCAGCCGATTGCAGTGCGCGGCTTCGTCCATGTAGTGCGTGGTCACGAACAGAGTCACCCCGCGGCTGGCAAGGTCGTAGAGCAGGTCCCAGAACTGCCGCCGGGCGACCGGGTCGACGCCGGACGTCGGCTCGTCCAGGAAGAGCAACTCCGGCTCGTGGATCGTGGCCGCGCCCAGCGCCAGGCGTTGCCGCCAGCCCACCGAGAGGTTGCGGGTGAGTTCGTCCTCGCGGCCCACGAGGTCGGCCATTCGAAGCACGTACTCGCGCTGACTGGCGAACTTCTGCGGGCTGAGGTCGTAGACCCCGGCGTAGAACCGCAGGTTCTCGTCGACTGTCATGTCCTCGAACAGCGAGAACTTCTGCGACATGTAGCCGATCCGCGGTTGCACCCGCTCGGGGTGCCGCAGCACGTCCTCGCCCAGAACGGTCGCTTCGCCCGACTTCGCTCGCAGGGTGCCGGTGAGCATTCGGATGGTCGTGGTCTTGCCCGATCCGTTGGGGCCGAGGAAGCCGAACACCTGGCCGCGCGGAACGTCGAAGTCGATGCCGTCCACGGCGGTGAAGTCGCCGAAGGCCTTGGTGAGGCCGCGGACGGAGATCGCGGGTTCAGGTGTCATCTCGTGTTCCTCACTCCGAGATCCGGCGGCGGGTGGCGATGATAGCTGCCCCGAAGATGACCACCGCGAATCCGGCCAGGGCGAGCAGCGGGACGCCGAGCGCGGCGAAGTCGCTGCCCTTGATGAACGCCCCGCGCAGCACGTCCAGGGCGAACTTGAGCGGGATGAGGTTGGTCAGCGGCTGGATCACCGCGGGCATCGACTGGATCGGGAAGATGAACCCCGACAGCACCATGGTCGGGATCATGATGAACATCACGGCCTGTTGCGCCTGGTGCCGGGTGCGGGAGATCAGCGAGATCAGCAGGCCGAGACCGAGGCACGTGAACATGAAGAGGACGAGTCCGACCAGCACCACGAAGAAGTCGCCGTTGAACGGCACCCGGAACCAGAACAGTCCGCCCGCGACCACCAGGAGCATCTGCGCCGTGGCCAGCGCCGCGTAGGGGGCGAGCTTCCCGATCAGGTACTCCGTGGCGCGGACCGGAGTGACGAACATCTGCTCCAGGGTGCCCGATTCCCGCTCCTTCACCACGGCCTGACTCATGATCACCATCAGGGAGATCATCATGATCGCGGCGATCAGGCCTGGGATCATCGTGTTGATCGGGTCGAGCGTGGGATTGAACATCACCCGGATGCGGGCGTCGATGCTCGGCGCCGCCACCGATACCCCTAACTCGTCGCGGCGCTGGCTGTTGAATTGAGCGACGATCTGGGACGCGTAGCCGCTGCCGATCGCCGAGATCTGGGAGTCCGAGCCGTCCACGATGACGCCGATCGGAGCGGTCTCGCCTCTGGTCAGGCGATCCTCCGTGCCCTCGGGAATCACCAGCGCCACCTTCACCGTGCCGCGGTCGAGCAGCGGACGCAGGTCGTCCTCGCTGATCGGGCGCTGGGTGACGGTGAAGTAGCCCGACCCGGAGAAAGCCGCCTCCAGCTTGCGGGAGGTGGCCGTCCGGTCCAGATCGACCACCGCGGTGGTCAGGTTATGGACGTCCACGGCCACCACGTAGCCGAACATGATCAGCTGGGCCACCGGCATGATCAACAGCAGTCGGATCAACAAGGGGTCACGCCGAAGCTGGGTGAACTCCTTCCAGATCAGCAGCCGGATGCGCTTGAGGCTCATCGTGCCGACCTCCGTCCGTACAGCACCGATGACACCAGCAGCATCACCAGGGCGTAGGCGGCGAGCGCGGCCAGTTCGGGCCACAGCTCGGTGAACCCCGCACCCTTGAGGAACACCCCGCGGGAGACGGTCACCATGTACCGGGCCGGGAACCCGTAGCTGATCCATGCGAGCCAGGGCGGGATCTGGTCGAGCGCGAAAGCGAAGCCCGAGAGCAGGAAGGATGGCAGGAAGGCGACCAGCATCGCGATGATGTTGGCGGTGTCCATCGACGGCGCGATCGCTGAGATCAGCAGGCCCATGCCGAGCGAGGCGAAGACGAACAGCGCCGCCCCGACAGCGAGGGTCCAGAAGTTGCCGCGCAACGGGACGTCGAAGATCGTGCGGCCCAGACCGGTGATCAGGGCGACGTCGAGGAAGGCGATCAGCGTCCAGGGCAGGAGCTTGCCGATCATGAGTTCGATGCGCCGCATCGGGCTTACCTCGAGTTGCTCCTGGGTGCCGAGGTCGCGTTCGCGGACGAGCGTGACCGCCGTCTGCTGCACGGTGACGATGGCGATGATCACGATCATCAGGCCCGGGATCAGGAAGTCCGAGGACCGGCGTTCGGGGTTGTACCAGGTACGGATGCGTGGTTCGAGCATGCCGAGACTCGACAGGTCGAGCCCCTGCGCGTCCGCCCATTCTCGGGTGAGGTGCTGGCTGTAGAGCTGGTTCAGCGCCACCGAGTACGCCTGCGAGACCTTGGCTGCGTTGGGTTCGCTGCCGTCCACCAGCACGGCGACCTGCGCCTGCTCACCCGCCGCCAGGCTCCGGGCGAAACCGGACGGGATGACGATCGCCACTCGGGCGGTGTTGGCATCGAACGCGGCGTCCACGTCAGACAATGAACTACCGTGCGCGACCACGTCGAAGAACGGTGAGGCGGAGTACTGACTGATGTAGGTCCGGCTCTGAGGCGTCTGGTCGAAGTCGATCACGATCGTCGGAACATGCTCCACGTCGAAGCTGATCGCATAGGCGAACAGCAGCAACTGGATCACCGGGGTGATCACCACGGCGAGCAGCGTTCGCGGATCGCGTCCGAGGTGACGGAACTCCTTGCGCACGATCGCGCCGATCCGGATCAGTGCGGCCTTCACGATTCGCCGCCTTGTGAGCCAACGCTGCCTGAGCCCGCGGCGCTGCCTGAGCTCCCTACGCTCCCCGAGCTCCCTACGCTCCCTACGATCCCTGAGCTTGTCGAAGGGTCATGACGTGAGGCTTCGTCAGGCTCAGCCGTCGTTGGGGGTTGGTCATGACGTGAGGCTTCGTCAAGCTCAGCCACCGTTCCTTG